>NZ_FOIS01000005.1 GCF_900110455.1 Natrinema salifodinae
GTGTACGCACCAAGGCAACGAGGTGTTGAGCCCGCGAGCACTAACTGATCGAGCCACACACTCATACACTACATCGCATTGGATCTGGTACCCGGAAACGGGTCCAGGCGCGAACTGGACTACACGTACACTACGGTCTTTGACACACCACCGATTATGGTCTACTCACGGTTCGATTCCGTGAATCGGCATTGAGGCGGCCACAGCGGCGGGGTTCCTCCCGTACCCATCCCGAACACGGACGATAAGCCCGCCTGCGTATCGGCCAGTACTGGAGTGCGCGAGCCTCTGGAAACTCCGATTCGCCGCCATCCACTCATACTCTCCATCCATTCCCCCTCGCCAGCCACCGCTCCGGTGGCCGTGAGGGGTTTTTGCATATTTGCAATATTATTTTACTGTCTTGGGAAGATCCTGGTAGCAGTACACGTTGCGCTCGTGCAGCCGACGGCGAACTGCTGCCTGATCTCTCTGCTTTACATACCTTCCAATGTAATAATATATTACTAGATAACATCAAATTTGCCACCAAGGTAAAATAATAATAATTGACGGGATTACAGTCGGAACGTAATCTGGCTAAATCACAATCACCGGAATACGCCCTACTGAAAGTGGTAATTTATTGCTCTTGAATGGATCACGTCCTGCCAGCGATGCTGTACGAATACGAAGCCACAACAGACCGTTCTCACGAAGACACACAGTGTTTTAACACGTGGTACGAAATACCGTATCTATGGGGTGTAATAACGAGGACTTCCTCTGGAGAGAAAGCGCTTCGGAACAGGTCTTGGACCTTCGATACACGTTCCTTTCGTCGCTCGAATCCGAGTCGGTTTCCATCGATTCGATTTCCGGACGAGTCATAGCTGAACCGATCGTTGCTGCCCGTGACGTTCCCGAGCACGATTTTGCGACGATGGACGGATTCGCGTTCGATGTCACCGACGCGTATCCCTTGACCCTTGGTAGCCGTGAGGTCTATCCGGAAGACGAACCACCCTCCCTACAATCGGGGGAAGCGATCCGGGTCGCAACGGGAGCACCGATCCCCGAAGAAGCGAATGCAGTGTTAAAACGCGAAGACGCGTCCATCGACGACGGAGTAGTACGAGGACCGGACATCGAACCTGGGACGTACACGTACGAACGCGGAAGTAATATTAGCGAAGGTGACGTTCTTTTCGAATTCGGTGATCGGCTCTCGGCCAAGGACGCAATTCTCTTGAGCGATTTGGGACACGAGCGTATCGATGTCGTCGAACGATTTTCGACCGGCGTTCTCGCGACGGGAACGGAAATACATGAGGGAAAATCGCGGGATCTCGATTCACCCATGCTCGCCGGACTCGTCCGTTCGTGGGGCCACGAAGCGACTTACGAGGGGTCCGTTCCCAACGAGTACGATCGCGTCAAGTCGGCGATCGATCGCCTGGCGAGCGAATACGACGTGGTCGTGACGACCGGGGGGACAAGTGTCGGCCACAAAGATCACGTCGTTCGAGCAGTGGCCGATCTCGGTTCGGTTCTGTTTCACCGCGTTCGCATCCGCCCCGGGAAGCCGATCGCGGTTGCTCGCCTTCCAGACCACGAAGCGGTCGTCTTCGCCATTCCCGGAAAACCGATCGGCGCTCACACGGTCGCCAGTCTCGTGATGCGGCCGTTTTTCACCGGTGACTCGAAAGCCCCGACGGTGAAGGCGACGCTCGAACGCGCGGTCTCTCTCGGTCCTGACGGATTCGAGTACGCGGTTCCCGTAACGGTGACCGACGAAAACGGGGACCGACGCGCAATGCCGCTCGGGCACGTCGACTCGCCGCTTCGGATCTACGAGGAGCAGTTCGATCCGAGCGTCCTGTCCTCGAGTACGCGTGCGAGTCGGGCGGATGGGATCGTGATCACGCGGGCGTCACTCGCAGCGGATGAGCGTGTAGATGTCGTCCCCTATTCTGCGATCGAATGATGTTCGAGGAGCCCCCCATCGTCGATGTGCCGTCCGTCGAAGAGGGGACAAACGAATCGACCGCAATCCACGGTGTCGTTCTGGCAGCGGGGACGAGCAGCCGGTACGGAAGGTCGAACAAACTCCTGGAATTGATCGACGGCGACCCGTTGGTCTGTCATGCAGTGGCATCGTTCGTCGAGTCCCGACTCGCGAACGTGACCGTCGTACTCGGACACGACCGCGAACGCGTTCGAGCGGCGCTTCGGGAGTACGACGTCGCGTTTCGATACAACAGATCCTACAAGCAGGGACAGAGCGCGTCGGTACGAGAAGGAATCGAAGCCGCTCGCGAGGCGAGCGCCGACGCCGTCATCTTCGGTCTCGGAGACATGCCGAACGTCTCACCCACAACGGTCGATGCGCTCGTCGAGAGCTACGAACGGGGGGACGGGTCCGCGCTTGCGGCCGGGTATGATGGGTCCCGAGGAAACCCGGTGTTGTTCGACTCGCAGCACTTCGATGCGCTCGGTTCCGTAACGGGGGATATCGGCGGACGGGATATCCTTCGGAACGCCCCCGATGCCGCGATCGTCGACACGGCCGATCCCGGCGTTCTCCGCGATATTGATCGGCCGACGGACCTGAAAAACGGAGAGTACGATGCTGACTGATCGATAGTCGAAGACGGTCGGAGACCATCTCTCGACCCGGTATCGGCTTCGCTTCCGCTCTCTACGGTAGAGCGGGAATTCCCCTTGCCGAGCGCCGCGCTATGGCTCGGGTTCGTCCTCGTCGATGTACAGACTTCGCCGGAAGAGAAGCGGCATGAGCGATTCTTTCCCCAAAATCTCCGTTTCCGGGCTCTCCACGTCGCTCTTGTACCGCCGAATCCTGTACGAATCGAGTTCGTTTCGATTCTCGGTGACACGCTCGAGGACCTCGAGGACGTCTCCACTCACTTCGTCACGATACGTTTTCCCGACCTCGATCCCGATGACTGGGACGTCGGTCGGCCAGTCCCAGTCGAACGTGTGGACGTACTGACCGAATTGCCAAACGAGGTGGTCGAGATCGATATCGTCATCGGTGACCTCCGTCGCCAGCTGTTCGAGCTTCCGATCCCAGTAATTGATCACGCACGCTTTGAGATCATCCTGTAGCGTGTCGTCGACGAGTCGCTGTTCGATCGGGTACCCGATCTCGATCCCGACGATCGCGTACTGATCGAGACGCGTAAGGCAGCGCTGGCACTCCATCTCGTAGACCGGTATTCCGACCGGATTTTCGACCGAGAGATGTGCGATCTCTTTGCCGCAGTTCGGACACCAAAGAAACAGCACTCCGTTGTCAACGTTCGTCAGCTCATCGAATACGGTTAAATCGTCGAATTGCTTTTCTTCGGGTAACTGGTCGGCATCTTCCGGCTGTTGGCTCGATGTGGCAGCGTTCGCAAACTGTGCCAATTCGTGATCTTTCAGCAATGATTTAATAACCGAATCGTGAGAAGAATGCGATTCCTCTTCCTGAAGCTCCTCCAATCGTTGTTTCGTCCAGTCCCGTATTCGGATCGTAGCCATTGCGTATATGCTCTGTGTTATCACGCATAATTGTTACTCCGCCACCACGTCCCTGATCTGCCAAATCGCTGTGAACCTGGCTGATTCCGTTCCCTTTCCCATCCAAAGCCGGCGCCAGGCGTATCAATCGTTCGTGTATCGTCGCGTGACATATCCTGCGATACGGTTCCGTACCCGCTTTGATTCGACGTGAGTCAATTTCTCGACTTTCGTTTTGTTCTCTTCGAAGTCGGCTGAAAACGCATCGGGATACCGATCGAGGAGCGTATCGCCGATTGTAATGATGGTCTCTGAGTCGTCGGACATCTTGGTGTGATAACTCATGCCAAACACAATAATGTTTGCCGCGCGAGACGCAACTACGATTCCCGTTCTCGATCGTTGGAGTAAACGCTTCGTATACGAACTGAATACAGTTCTCGACGACGTGCTCGCGGTCTGTTCGCAGACGCTGTCGTACACCGAAGGATCCGCTAGGGGGTTACCGCTACCGATATTTTGATTAGAACAGGGAGGAACCAATGGAATGGTATAGTCTGTCATGCCCTTGCGAGTCACTGTTTCCCCGATCGAATCGATTTCGTCGAGGACCACCGTTTGCCACGTCGACGAACTGTCCGAGGAGGCGAAATCGTATTTCTTTCGAATCGTTCGCGAAGATGTCCCGGTCGCTGTAGAGTCTCACGTTGCGACCGAGTTCTCCCGGTGGGACGTCGTCAAGTTCACCGATTACTACCGCGTTTCGGTAACGAATTCCAGAACGAGCGATCACGTCACTGCGTGAAGGGGACTGCCGACTCGCGGGCCGCGGAAAACGCGAACGCCAAAGCCGCCTCTGTATTCGATGAGTTATGAAGACCCAGATTCAGTTAGCCGTCGGATCCGCGTCATGGATTCGTTGCACTACCGCCTCGAGGGTGATTTCGCCACGCTGATCGGTGATCCTTCCGGTGACGAGATCTATGACTCCGAGTTCGGCTAGCAACCGCCGAGTCTGATCGTGATCGAGACCGAGTGCGGTTTTGACTTCGGAGACCGTCCTCGACTGATCGAGCACCGCCGTTAGCTCGGCGACGGTCAGCCCCTGCGGAACGCCGAGGCCGTCAGCGACGAGGGAGTCGTTCTCGTCGAGATCGACGCTTGCCAGAAGGTCCGCTACGCGCTGATCCCCGAAATCCGATTTCTTCGCTTCTTCGTCCGGTTTCGCGTCCGGTTCCCTCGTCATCACCGAAGCCTCATCTGCGGAGTTCGCGGCATTCGATGCTGTTCCCTCCTCGGTGTCGTCCGATTGGCTGTCTCTTTCGCCCGCCGTTTCTTCCGGATCGTGTATGCCGTGTTTGATCATGTACCGCCGGACCGTTTCGGACGTGACGTCGACGTCGAGTGCCGCGGTCATCGCCGTGAACGTGTCGTATTCTTGGTATACCGCTTCGAGCGCTTTCGGATCCTTGTACGGAGGAGTTCCGGCCGCCGATGTGACGGTCCCTTTTCCACCGCTCGCGTTCCCCCCGAACGAGTAGGTATCCAGCGAACCGTTATCGCGAGTCGGTATCGAAAATTCGAGAGTAACGTCGACGTGTCCGTCGGTCAGGTCCGCGTTCGCGGCGTCGATGGTAATATCATCGTTGACGTGGCCCTCGTCTAGTATCGGCACGCCGACGTTCACTCGGGCAGTAACGGCCTCCGTTCCCACCTCCGTCTCTGCGAGAGCCACGCTTCGGATTTCTTTCTCCGTTCGCTCGAGACCTGCCAGAATCTCGGCTAATTCCCCGATCGCGGCGCTGATCGACATATGGGTTTGTTACACAACCACACACTATGGTGTGGTCGAATGGGTGATATTTGCCTCTTGTTTTCGCGCTCCGAGCCGTCGTTCGTCGTAGTCGTGAGATGGCGTCGAGCAACGGGAGCGGACCGGCAGACGTCAAGCGTTCTCGCGAGGAATCTCTCCGATCGCCGCGTTAGGACGAGCGCTTTCGACGAGTGATGTATCCGGCGATACGGTTTCGGAGGCGGGTCGAACCGACATACGTCATCTTTTGTACAATTTCCTTGTTCGTATCGAACTCGGTCGTGAACGCCTCGGGGTATTGCGTGAGAAGCCGATTGCCGATGTCCATCACGTCTTCCGGATCGGACGCCATTAGCGTGACTACATACCATCGAAAATTGCATAAATACTTTGTTTGCGGTCCGACAGCGGATCAAAAACGAAGCCGGAATCGGGGGACAGTATCACGATCGATTCCGCGCTGTGCCACGCGACGTGTCGTCCGGCCTCCGATTCGATCCGCCGAACATCGAGAACTGAAGTCGAATTCGATCGATTCCGGAGGATTACTCCGCGTCGGCCGTCTCTCGGCTCGCAACCGACCACTCCGTCGGATCGATCGTCTGTCCGTCGATCGTCGAGTGTTCGGGATACGTGGTGAACACGAGGTATTCGGTCCGCTCGTCCAGGTACTCGACGAGCGTGTGGAGGTTCTCGTCCGCGAGACTTCCAACGCCGTCTACGAGCATGAGGGGGACCGTCTCGTCGACGTCGAACGACTCGTATCCGGCGAGCGCTGCGATGAATCCGATCAACTCGAGTTCTCCCTCGCTCAGCGCGTCGAGGCTCGCCTCGCGACCGTCCCGAGCCACCACGAGATCGAAATCCCCAGTCAGGTGGGCCGACTCGAATCCGGTTTCGAAGCGCTCGCCGATCTCCTGGATCGACTCGGTGAACTCCTCTCGCGCTTGGTTTTTGATTTCCTGCTTTCGGGACCTGAGATCCTCGATTTCTCGCCGAATCTCGTTGCGCTCGTCCTTGAGGAGTTCGATCTGTTCAGCGCGCGATTCGAGCTCTTCGAGTTCCGACCGCGCGTCTTCTAGTTCCGCCTCCCGATATTTAATTTCGCTTTCGACGTCGGTAATCTGATCGACCGCTTCGTCGACCGACTCGCTAAGCGCTTCGACGCGTTCGTCCGCCCGATCGAAGCGTTCCCGGGCCTCTTCGAGGCTCTGTTTTCGATCGGCGAGTTTCTCTTCGAGATCCTCGATTTCGGTCTCCACGTCCCGCTTTCGGCGCCGTGCTTGCGCGCGCTCCTCTCGCCGCGCCTCGAGTTCTTCGACGCGGTCACGACGGGATTCGAGCTGCGCCCGCCGCTCGCTGATTTTCTCTCGAAGGGCGTCGAGGCGTTCCTCGAGTGCCTCGCGATCCGCATCCGAACCGCACGTCCAGCAGACGACGGTATCGCCGGTCAGCTCCCGATTGACGTCGGTGATGAGGTCGAGCTTGTCCTCCTGGAGAATCATCTCGTTAGCCGAGTAGACGTTTTGCAACACGTCGATAGCCTGCTTTACCTCCCGGAGTTCCTCGCGAGCGGTTTCCAGTTCAGCCTCGACGGAGTCGTCTTCGTCGATCACGATTTCGTCGAGTTCCGACCGCCGCTCCGCTAGCCGAGTTTCGATTCGCTCGATCGCTTGCGTGAGCCGTTCGATTTGGCTTTCCGCCTGGCTGCGCTCCGCCTGTGCCTGGCTGAGTTCGCCCTGCACCGAATCCGAGCGGTCCTCGTCGTCGGTCGTTGCTGCTGAGAGGTCCGTCCGTCGTTCGCGGAGCTCTTCTACTTCGGTTTCGAGCTGCGTGACCCGCTCTTGGATCGACGGGAGTCGCTTGCTCGCCTCGTTCGCCTGCGCCAGTTCGGAATCGATCTGGTCCCGCTCTCTCTTCAGCGCCGCGATCTGCGCATCGATATCCTGGAAATCGAGCGGGCGGAGAAGAACGTCTTCGAGGTTTGCTCCTTCTCGAACCGCCTGGCGAACCTCGTTTCGCTCGCCGAGACACGCGAACAGTGAGGCTCGAACGACGTCGTACTCGCTCTCGAGGTACGGCGTTCCCTCGGTGCTCACGCTGCCGTTCGCGCTGCGGAGCGCTACCTCGACGTCCTTCTCGGGGGTTCGAAGATGAACGTGTCCGGACGCTTCCCCTTCCGTCAGCGTCGCCGCCGTGCCGAGACCCGTTTTGATCGCTTCGATGAAACTCGATTTGCCCTGCCAATTCGATCCTTTGACCGCGTTGAGGCCCGTCTCGAGCCGTGCGCTCCCGTCGTAAATGCCCGCGATGTTCTCGATATCGATTTTCCACGTCATGACTGTTCGTTCGTGCTCTCGGTCGTCTCGCCCTCGCGATCGCTGTGACGCTCACAGACGTAACCCCGCTCCACGGCGACGGTAAGCGGGACCCGCGTCGGACACTCGTCGCAGTGTAAGTGAAGCTGTACTTCGACCGACGAGGAGGAGACGCCGTCGAGTTCCCCTTTGGTCGCGAGCGAACTGAGTGCTTCGTCGACCTTCTCGATGACGACCTCCTGTGCGACGGCGATGCTGTTGCGTTCCCAGTCCGTGCGCGCGGTCGCCCGCTCTTTAGTCCCGTTCAGACATTCCGTGAGGTGTTTTTTCATCGTTCCCCAGGAAACCATGTCGCCGTGTACCTGCTCGCCGTCGATTCCGACCGCAGATAGCCGTTCGATCGTTTCCTCGCGTACCAGTTCGTCGTCAGCGGTCAGCGCCTGGTAGTCGCCGTCGAGCTGCGATTCGATCGATTCGCGACCCTGCTCGTCGTAAACGCGCTTGAGGAGTCGTTTGTTGAACCACTCGGTTATCGTTCGATAACCGACTTCGGAGTGGCCGTCCGTTCCTCGCCAGCGCGCGAGAAGGCCGGCATTCAGCGACTCGTGGCGCGGATCGGCTGACTCGAGACCGTATCGATCGATCGTCGCGTCGACCTTGCAGCCCGGATCGGGAGACATGTATCAAAAATAATGCAAGGCGCTACATAAAACTGACTGTGCGTGTACGAACCGTAGCGAATACGGCTCCCTGGGGCGTCGAGACTGCGTAATTCCGGTCGAAATCGAACCGCAACCGGAATATACGCCCTAAGGGTGTAAATGATGCGTGCTCATTCGCTGGTCACCGAGCCAGAACTTCACTCAAATACACACCCTAAGGGTATACATCAAACGGGATGCCGGCCGAGACGTGGCGGAAAACGACCCGCACCCTCTCTCGAGACGAACCGCCGACTCCGAACGTCGTACTGGGTAGCTTCCCGAACGAGTCCGGAACGGTCGCGTCCGGGGATTCATGTCGCGTACCCGCTCCGCGATGTAACGCCGCTAGATCCGCTCCCAGAGGTCGGCGCTTGCCGCCCCGACCGCATTCAACTCCGCATCGTCTACGGCGTGTACACCCTCACTGCGTTCGTAGACGATGTCTCCGTCGATGATCGTCCGGGAAACGTCGGCGCGACTCGCCGCGCTGACGACGTAGTACGGTGCGCTCTCCGGCCGAACCGGGTTCGGTCCGAGATCGAGCGTTACGAAGTCACCTCGCTTCCCCGCTTCGATGCTGCCGATGCGATCGTCCATCCCCATCACGGTCGCGCTGCCGATCGTCGCCCACTCCAGCGCGGTCGCCATGTCGAATCCGCTCGGATCGTTCTTCTTCAACTTGTGAATACCGACGGCGGTCCGCATCGTTTCGAACATGTCCGGGTCCCACCCGTCGTCCCCGATTCCGATCGGTATTCCCTCCTCTCGCATCTTCTCGACGTTTGCGATCCCGACCGCGTTGTTCGTATTCGAGTACGGATTGTGCGCCACGGCGACGTCGTTCTCACCGAGCACCTCGATCTCCTCGTCGGTCGCGTGAACGCAGTGTGCGGCGATGACGTCCGCGTCGAAGAACCCCATCGATTCGAGCGCGTGAACGGGGCGCTCGCCGTACTCCCTGATCGATTCGTGGACGTCCACCAACCCCTCTTCGAGGTGTATCTGGATCGGCCGGTCGTCGTCGGTTGCGCGAGCGACGCACTCTCGCACGACCTCGTCGGGGTTCGTAAATAGCGTGTGAAGGCAGTAGTGGCCGGTCACGCGGTCGTATTCGTTTTCCCGGTCGCGAACGAACCGCTGGTTTTCCTCGATTCCGTCGAACGCCTCGTCCGGCGAGTTTCGCGCGGTCGTCTCGAACGCGATCAGACCGCGAATCGGCGTCTCGGCGACGCCCTCCGCCACGGCGTCTAGCGCTCCCGGGAGGGTGTTCGGTCCGGAGTAGTTGTCGCAGAACGCGGTAACTCCACCCTCGAGCATTTCCTTGCACGATCCGAGCGCCGAGAGGCGGGCGTCCTCCGTCGTGAACGCCTCGTCTACTTTCCACCAGATGTCGACCAGCGCTTCGTAGAAGCTTCGCGGCGACGCCGAGATCGGAGCGCCGCGGAGCGGGAGCGCGTACATGTGCGTGTGGCAGTTGACTAGCCCGGGGATCACGACGTCGTCTCTGGCGTCCACGGCGTCCGGATCCGAGGCGTACCCGTCCGCGATCTCGACGATTTCGCCGTTCTCCACCGTGACCTGTACCTCCTCTCTGACCTCGCGCTCGTCGTTCATCGTGACGAGCGTCCCGGCATTGAGTATCACACAGTGTGACTCACTGCCAATTCACAAAAACCTGTCTCCGATCGACGGCGGCCGGACCATCGTCTCTCGCTCTACCGGTCCGTTGCGGGGCGTACGCACCTGAACTGTTATGGGAGTGCCGCGTGAGAATGTGACCCATGACCGATTGTCTCGTCGAAAACGCACGCCTCGTTACGAACGCGGGTCTCAGGCCCGGTTCGATCGCGATCGAAAACGGAGCGATCGCGGAAATCGGCCCCGCGCTTTCGGTGTCGAGTGCCGATGCGGAGACGGTCGTGCAGGCCGACGGAATGGTCGCACTCCCCGGCGCGGTCGACGTTCACACCCACATGCACGATCCGGAACTGTTTCCGGACGACATCGATTTCGCCACGCAGACCGAGAGCGCCGCGGCGGGCGGCGTAACGACGGTCGTCGAATTACCGACGCAGTCACCGGTCACGACTCCGGCCGACCTCGGTGCCAAACGGGACGTCTGCGAGGACCTCGCGCACGTTGATTTCGGCCTGGTCGCGGGGAACTTCGAGGACTTCGAGGAGAGCGAAGTCGACGTCGATGGCTTCATCGATGCCGGCGTTCCCGACTTCAAGACATTTACCGCGGACCCGTACCGCGCCGACGACGGGACGATCCTCGACCTCATGAGTGCGGTCGGAGACGCCGGCGGAACGGTTCGGGTCCACTGCGAGACGCAAGCGATCCTCGATCGCGCCCGAGACGATCTCGAGGGGACGGATCCGGAGCTGTACCCCCGATCTAGGCCGCTCGAGGCGGAACTCGAGGCAATCGGTCGCGTCGGGTGGTTCGCGGAGCGCACCGGCTGTCCGCTCCACGTCGTTCACGTTACGAGCGGGAGCGGCGCTGCGATCGGCGACCGGTTCAAGTCCCGCGCACGCGTGCCGGTCACGCTCGAAACCTGCCCGCAGTATCTCGCGTTTTCGCGCGAGGACGTGTCGTCGCTCGGCCCCTTCCTGAAGGTCAACCCGAGCCTGAAGTCCCCGACGGAGGTCGATCGGCTCTGGCAGGCGGTACGCGACGGGACCATCGATCTCGTGGCGACGGACCACTTCCCGACCCACCGAGCCGACCGCGAGCGAGGATGGGACGACATCTGGGAGCCGTACGCCGGGTTGCCCGGCGTCGAGACGATGCTCGAATTCCTCGTCAGCGAGGGCATTCACGAGGGGCGAATCTCGTGGCCGCGGTTGCTCGAACTCGTCTGCGCGCGACCGGCTCGGGAGGCCGGACTCTATCCCCGAAAGGGTTCGCTCGCGGTGGGGACGGACGCCGATATCGTCCTCGTTCGGGACCGAACGTACGAGGTTTCGGCGGACGAGCTCGCGTACAACGGCGACTGGACGCCGTACGAGGGCCGGACCTGGAGCGCGCGCGTCGACACCGTCATCGCCGGCGGTGAGCTCGTCGCGCGCGATCACGACGTCGTGGCAGAATCAGGCGACGGGTCGTTCCTCCCGCGAGGGCCAGGCGCGGCGGCCGAGTGAGGGGAGGTAAGCGGCGGGCCAGGCGTCCGGTTCGGAACCCGATCAGTCGGTGGCGCCCGTCGTCGCGGTTCGAAGCGCGTCGGCGTCGCTCAGGTGAGAGAGCAGCGTTTCGTGTAGCGGTCCGTTCGATCCGATCAGTTCGTTTCTCGCGTCGAGCTCGGCGGTCGGGTCGTAGGGCTGTCCGTCGGCGTTCGTCACGGTCGCGCCGGCCGCGCGGGCGATGACGAGGCCGCCGGCCACGTCCCAGGGGTACGTGTCGTACTCCCAGACGGCGTCGACCGTTCCGGCCGCCAGGTAACAGAGATTGAGCGCGGCCGAGCCGAGTCGACGGACCCCTCGCGCTTCGTGATAGGTGTGCGAGAGGAACGTGCCGTCGGGATCGTACCCCGAGAGCAGCATGCACTCGTCGAGTGCGGTCCGATCGGTCGTCGAGAGCGGGTTGCCGTTGAGGGTCGCGCCGTCGCCCGCGATCGCGCTGAACAGCTCGTCGGTTTCGGGCGCGTAAACGACGCCCACGACGGGGTCGTCGTTTTCGAGTAACGCGATCGAGATCGAGTAGTTGGGGTTGCCGTGAGCGAAGTTCCCGGTGCCGTCCAGCGGATCGATCAACCAGGTGTGCTCGCACTCGCCGTCACTCGGCCGTTGGACGGACTCTTCGGAGCGGATTCCGTGGTCGGGAAACTCGCTTTCGATGACCGTCGTGATGATGTTCTCGGCTTTGTAGTCGGCTTCGGTAACGATATCGGACTTGTCAGTCTTGTACTCTATCGATTCCGTCTGCCCGTGTAGTTCGCGAAGCGGTTGCCCGGCCGCGCGGGCGGCCTCTTTCGCGACGTGTCGCGCGCTGGAACGCACGTCTTCGTGCGGAGGCTCGCGTGTTTGGGTTCGGGTTCGGACCCGCTTCGAGCCGACGTCCGCGTTGCCGTCGCGAACGCCCCAGCCCAACTTCTCGGAGACGGACGTGAAGAAGTCGTCGTCGTAACTCGTGGTAACGACGAACGCGGGCGTTTCGGCACCTTCGATCGTAACCGTCGCGTCTTCTTCGAGGGTCGCCTGTGCGCGCCCGCCGTCGACGAGCAGGTTCGCCGGTCCCGCGGAAACGACTCTGATCGTCGTTTCGGCGTCGACGACGAGCGGTCGGACGCCGAGCCGGTGCGTGTGCAGCGGTACGATCTGGAGCGATTCGTTGTTCCGCGGGTAGTGGATCGGCCCGCCGGCCGACAGGGAGATGCCGGTCGATCCGGTCGGCGTCGAAACGGCGAGTCCGCTCCCCTCGTATTGGCCGATGAACTCCTCGTCGGCGAACACCTCGAGCCTCGTTATCTTGCGGTCGACCGGGTTTTCCGGCGGGACGTGTTCGATCATCACGTCGTTGATCCCGGTGCAATCGACGTCGGCGGCGTCGACGTGTAACTGCTGTCGCTGATCGATCCGGGCCGTTCCGCGGACTGCCTCCTCGAGCGCATCGGTGAGGTCCCCCGGCGAGACACTCGCGAGAAACGCGAGCGTGCCGGCGTTCACGCCGAGAATGGGGATTTGCTTGGGGCTGAACTGGCGCACTCCTTCGAGGTACGTTCCATCGCCGCCGAGCGTGACGCCGAGGTACTCCGTTCCGGGATCGTAGACCGGATCGATGTCCTCGCCGACGCCGACGGCGTGGACGGGAACGTCGTGCGACCGCCCCCACTGTTCGACAGTTCGCAGTTCCTCGTCGCTGTCCGGACTGACGAGGACGAGTATCTCTTCCGTCGTGGCTAACCGTCTTCCGATCATAGCTGGATCCGATGCTAACCGTTGTTCCGGTCCGCCTGGCTATCGGCGTCGGCGGACGCGCTTGCGTATAGTTAGCACCTGACCAACCCGATGCCGTCTTCTCTTATAAAAATTGGGCGGTGTGGGACTCGTTGCGGCCGATGTGGCGTCTCCCGTGTCGTCTTCCACGAAATGTGCCCCGTTTCCAAACGCGACGACCGTTCGGTAGGACCAGATCCGCGATCGGGCTCGGAGTGCGTCTGCGCGGGAACGGAGCGGTACGCGTCGCTGCGTCCGCGTCCCGGCCGAGAACGATTCGGCAATGCATCGTCCGTTCGATGCACGCAGCGTATACGCGAGCACAAGTCAGGGTGTGAGGGATGTTTTCACGGGGCGAGTATTTATGTGAGATCCCGACTTTGTACGCTCTATGGCGATGGAGCACGTTACCACGCTCGAGTGTACCATTTGCGAGAGAGAGTACGATCCGGACCAAATCATCTACACGTGTCCGGAACACGAGGGGGTCAAAGGGATCCTCGAGGTGACGTACGATTACGACGTCATCCACGACAACTTCGACGCCGACCTCGACGGCCGCATTTCCAGCCAGTGGAAGTACGAAGCGTTCCTCCCGGTCGACGACGACGCCGACGTCGTGACGCTCAACGAGGGCGGGACTGATCTCTTCGACGCGCCGAACCTCAGCGAGGAACTGGGCGTCGAGACGCTCGTCAAAGACGACGGCCGGAATCCGACCGGGTGCTTCAAAGACCGCGCGAGTTCCATCGCGGTAACGAAGGCGAAACACGCCGGACGAGACATCATCACGTGCGCCTCGACCGGAAACGCGGCGGCCTCGTTATCGGGCTACGCCGCCCGAGGCGGCCTCGACTGTCGAATTTTCGTCCCCGGCGACGCCCCCTCGGGAAAGCTCGCACAGCCGTTGGTCTACGGCGCCGACGTGCTCGCCGTCAACGGCTCGTACGACGAAGCGTACGATCTGAGCGTCGAGGTCACCGACGAGTACGGCTGGTACAACCGCAACGCGGCGATCAATCCGTTCCAGGTCGAAGGGAAACGTACAGTCGGCCACGAACTCGCCGAACAGTCGTCGGTTCGCGGGGAGGTCCCCGACTGGGTCGTATTCTCGATGGGGGACGGTTGTACGATCGCCGGCGCCTGGAAAGGATTCCGCGAGTTTTACGACCTGGATTACGTCGAGGACACGCCGAAAATGCTCGGCGTCCAGGCGGAAGGCGCGTCCGCGATCCACGACGCGTTCCATAACCACGACGACGTCGACGAGATCGCCACCACGCTGGCCGACAGTATCGCAGTCGGCCGACCGCGGAACACGATCAAAGCCTGTCGGGCGCTCGAGGAGAGCGGCGGCACGTCGCTGCTCGTCACCGACGAGGAGATTCTCGAGGCCGAGAAACTGTTGGGAAGCACCGAGGGAATTTACACCGAACCGGCCGGCGCAACGCCGCTCGCCGGGGTCAAGCGCGCCCTCGAGGAGGGTGTCATCGACGCCGACGAGACGGTGGTCGTCAACTCGACCGGGTTCGGACTGAAAGACACCGAGAGCGCGAAACGCGCCACCGGTGACGTCGTGCGGATCGATCCCGAGATCGCGGAAGTGGAGCAGCGGTACGACGCGGCGGAGCCCGCTGCGGCCGACGACTGAGCGCCGCGAGGAAAGCGTCAGTGCGCTCCTTCGCCGTTTTCCGGCCGACGGAGTCGTCTCGGCAGCCATTCTTTCCGCGATCAGCGGCCGAATCGCGATTCGACCGCGGGACCGGTTCGAAGCGGAGGCCGAACCGAAAACAAGGAGCGAGTACCCGAACTGCGCGTCAGGCAGCGCTCAGCGGTATCCGTCGGCAAACTCGTCGATCATGAGCTTCGGATCGTCACCGAGCGGATACAGGATCGGACAGAGACAGCCGTTCTCGGCGTACTCTCGGACTTTCTCGCGACACTGCTCCGGTCGGCCGCTCGCGGTCAGTTTGTGGACGACTTCGTCCGGGATTAGCTCCATTCCCTCCTGAATATCATCCTTGTCCGCCGGCCAGCCGCCGATCGCCTCGCCGACCTCGTCGATGAGGTCCTGACTCACGCCGCTCGCCTTCATGATGTGCGGTTGCTGTCCGAGGTACTGGGTGATCAGCTCTCGCGCGTTGTCCAGCGCCTTCTCCTCGTCGTGGTCCATCGAACAGACGACGAGTTGCGGTCGATCGATGTCCTCGAGGGACCGGTCCGACCGATCCAGTCCGGTCTGGAGCGCATCGAGCGCCTTCTGGTTGTACTCGGGGCTGACGAGATAGTTCAGGAGAGCGCCGTCGGCGAAGTGCCCGGTCAGTTCTAGCATCTTGAAGCCGGTGGCCCCGACGAAGACGGGGACGGTCCGCGGTCCGGAGTCGCCGTGGACGACGTCGAGTTCGATGTCACGGACGTTGACGTGTTCGCCGTCGTAGGTCACGTTTTCCATGTCGAGAAGCTGCTTCGTGACCTCGACGCACTCGCGCATCGCCCGAAGGGAGTTCGATCGATCGACCCCGACCTTTTCGGCCAGCGGATCCCACCAGGCGCCGATTCCGCACATGATCCGATCCGGACCCGCCAGCTCCTCGAGCGTGCTCATCGTCTGCGCGATGAGGGCGGTATTTCTCGTCCAGTTGTTGATGACGCCGGACCCGATCTTGATGTCGTCGGTGACGGCGGCGTACGCGGCCATCGGGGTGATGGCGTCGCGCGCGAGCCGAGATTCGGCCTGCCAGACCTCGTCGAACCCTCGCTCTTCGGCGTACTGGACCAGCTCCATGTTCTCCCGAATCGAGTGTTTATCCTGAAGGTACAGGCCGACTCTGTCGCTCCCATCGCTTGCCACGTGACTGTAGCTCATGGAATCGACCACAAATAGCATTTCAAGTGATAAATAATTGTGGGGAATGGTGGCATACAACTCACTTCGGCGTTCGAACGCTCTCTCTGGAGTCTCTCGGGCAGCTATCGAACGCCGGTGCGTGGAGACTGATCGACGCCGATCTCCGAATGTAAATGTGCCACACGCCTGTCGGCCGTGATCCTGAACTTCAGAACGCGCGGCGGGAACGAGGGGGTCGCGCCGGGCCGTCCCACTCGTCGACCGAGCGGAGCACGGCGCCGTTTCGAACGCCCGTCGGTTCGCCGCTCTCGACGGCGATCCGGCCGCCGACCAGCACGTACTCGAAGTCCTCCGTCAACCGGTACGGTGATTCGTACGTCGGTCGCTCGACGATGTCGTCCAGGTCGAACGCCACTAAATCCGCGACGTAGCCCTCTTTGACGTAACCGCGATCGGGAAGACCCAGGAGATCTGCAGGGCGCCCCGCCGCTTTGTACGCCGCGAGTTCGGGCGACAGCACCTCTCGTTCCCGGACGTACCGTTCCAGAATCCGCGGGAACGTGCCGATCGCACGCGGATGCGGTTTTCCGCCGAAAATACCGTCGCTGCAGAACGTCCCCCGCGGATCGGCGAGGAACCGCTCGATGTCGTCCTCGGACATGATGAAGTCGGCCATCGTCACGTCGAGTTGCTCTTCGACGAGGAGGTCACACATCGCGTCCACGGGCTCGCGGTCGCGGTCGGCCGCGATCTCCGCGATCGTCTCGCCCTGGTGCGTCCCGCTCGCCGTTCGCGTAACCAAGATGTTCTCCCACGTGCCGGCCGCCCGGGCGAGATTTTCCCAGTCGCCTGGTTCGTCGATGTCCGCGGCGATGCGGGTCCGCGTCGCATCGTCGGCGAGCCGATCGAGTATCGCTTCCGTCTCGCCTCGGCGCGCCCACGGCGGTAACAGCGCCGTGAGCATCGTCGATCCCGCCGTGTAGGGATACTGATCGAAGGAGACACGCTGGCCGCGCGCCTCGGCGTCGTCGAACAGGGAGCGGACCGCTTCGGAGTCGCCCCAGTTTTGCTCTCCCCCGACTTTGAGGTGCGAGACGTGAGCGTCGCACCCGCCGCGGTAACAGATATCGAGGAACCGCTCGACGGATTCGACGACGTAATCGGTTTCGTTCCAGACGTGCGAAATCATAAACGAGTCATACTCGCCGAGCGTCTCCGCGAGCGCTTCGAATTCGGTATCGCGACCGTAGGAGCTCGGGGGGTAGATCATTCCCTTCGACAGTCCGAACGCGCCCGCTTCCACAGCCGCCGCGAGTTCGTCCCGGAGCGTCTCGAGTTCGTCGCCGTCGAGCGGGCGATCGTCGAACCCGGCCAGCAGCGACCGCAGGTTGCCGTGCGGGGCGTAGAAGGCGCAGTTGACGGCCGGGTCGGCGTCCGCTAACTCGTCGAGGTACCCCTCGACGGTCGTCCACGGCCAGGGCTCGTCGATCGTCCCGTCGAGCGACTGAATCCGGCTCGCCCACTCCCCCGTGAGGGCCGCCGGAACCGGCGCGACGCTGACCCCGTCTTGTCCGAGCACCTCCGTCGTTACGCCCTGCGTCACCTTTTCGGCCGCGTCGGGCTTGTCGAAGAGGCGGAGCTCGGAGTGAGCGTGCATGTCTATGAACCCGGGAGCCAGGTACGCCCCGTCGAGGTCGACTTCGCGGTCGGCGCCGGCGGGCTCCGGAGCGATGCGACGGATTCGTCCGTCGGCGACGAGGACGTGGGCGGTGAACGCATCGCCGCCGCTCCCGTCGAGGACCCGGGCGTTGCGGAACTCTAGCGATCCCGTGCTAACAGACGGCATACCGATCGTATCGTGTAATGGAGATTTGATTCTTTTGGTCGTCTCACTCCCGCATATCCCGCGATCGATCAGTCGTCCCGACTGACGCCGGAATGTTAAAGACTGTCGATCCGGTGTGTGGTGCCATGGCAGACGTGACGATCGACGAGCAGCGGTTTCGACAGCGGTTCGACGAATTCAACGAGATCGGAGCGACCGACGCCGGCGGCGTCGACCGACCGACCCTCTCCGACGAAAACAAAGCGGCACGGGATACGCTGGTCGAGTGGTTTCGCGAGGCGGAACTCGACGTGCGCATCGACGAGATGGGCAATATTTTCGGCCGGCGCGAGGGACGCGACCCGGACGCGTCGACCGTCCTCTTCGGCTCGCACGTCGACAGCCAGTACAACGGCGGCCGATACGACGGCGTCGTCGGCGTCCTCGGCGCGCTCGAAGCGATCGAAGCGTTGACCGACGCCGGGATCGAGACGGACCGGCCGCTCGAGATCGTCGCGTGGAGCAACGAGGAGGGCGTTCGCTTTCAGCCGGACATGCTCGGGAGCGGCGTCTACACCGGCGTCTTCGATCTCGAGTACGCCTACCGGCGCGAGGACAAGGACGGGAAGCGATTCGGCGACGAACTCGAACGCATCGGATACAAGGGTGAGGATCCCTGTGAGCCGGGCGACCTCCACTGCTACTTCGAACTGCACGTCGAGCAGGGGCCGTTCCTCGAGCAAGCCGACCTGAGCGTCGGCGTCGTCGAAGGCGTCTTTGGGTTTTCGTGGATGAACGTCGCGTTCGAAGGCCAGGCGAACCACGCCGGTCCGACGCCGATGACCATGCGCCGCGACGCGTTCGTCGCCACGGCGGACGTGACGAAGGCCGTCCGCGAGATCACGGCCACCGAAGGAACGGATCTCGTCGGGACGGTCGGCAGCGTCGACGTCTGGCCGAATTCGATCAACGTTATTCCCGAACGCGTCGAGTTCACCATCGACTGCCGCTCCTACGACAACGCGGTCGTCGACGCAGCCGTCGAACGCGTTCAGGACGAAATCGCGTGGGCCGCCGAACGGGAGGGACTCGAGTACGAGTTCGAAGAGATCATGCGCGTCGACGCGGATCCGTTCGACGACGAATGCATCGAGACCGTAGCGGAAGCGGCCGACGAAGCCGGCTGCGAGTACACGCGGCTCGTTAGCGGTGCGGGTCACGACGCTAATTACCTCAACAAGATCGCACCCACGAGCATGATTTTCGTCCCGAGCGTCGACGGCATTAGCCATCGAGAGAGCGAGTATACCGAATGGGAGGACGTCGTCACTGGTGCGGAGGTCCTCCTTCGTGCCGTGCGAAAGCAAGCCACCGCCTGAGTCGCATCCTCGATCGGCGCGGCGAGTCCGTCGTCAACAGTAGCAATCATTTTAATTCCGACCGTGATTAGAGGACGTATGATACTATCCGGAACGGTAATCGCGGACTCCGACAACGTCATCGACGACGGAAGCGTCGTCGTCGAGGGGTCCCGAATCGAAGCGGTCGGGCGACGCGACGAGCTCGTCTCCGCGTATCCGAATCACGAGGAACGGACGTACGATATCCTCCTTCCCGGACTCGTCGGCGGTCACATCCATTCGGTTCAGAGCCTCGGCCGCGGGATCGCAGACGATTCGGAACTGCTCGACTGGCTCTTCGACTACATCCTTCCGATGGAAGCGTCGCTCTCGGCCGAGGAGATGGAAGTCGCGGCGAAGCTAGGATACCTGGAACTCATCGAGAGCGGAACGACGACGTGTATCGACCACCTGTCGGTGAACCACGCGGACCGCGCGTTCGAGGCCGCCGGCGAAATCGGGATCCGCGGCCTCCTCGGGAAAGTCTTGATGGACAGGCGGTCACCGAACGGGCTCGCCGAGGAGACTGACGACGCGCTCGCCGAAACGGAACGGCTCATTCGGAAGTACCACGGATCGTTCGACGACCGCATCCGGTACGCGGTGACGCCCCGCTTTGCCGTCTCGTGCTCCGAGGAGTGTCTCCGCGGCGCCCGAGAGCTCGCGGACGCGTACGACGGCGTTCGAATTCACACACACGCGAGCGAGAATCGCAGCGAGATCGAGACGGTCGAAGACGACACCGGGATGCGGAACATCCACTGGTTGGACGAAGTCGGACTGACCGGGGACGACGTCGTGCTCGCTCACTGCGTCTGGACCGACGAGAGCGAACGCGAGGTGCTGGCCGAGACGGGAACGCACGTGACCCACTGCCCCTCGTCGAACATGAAACTGGCGAGCGGTATCGCCCCCGTCGTGGACTACCTCGACCGGGGGATAAACGTCGCACTCGGGAGCGACGGCCCGCCGTGTAACAACACGCTCGATCCGTTCACGGAGATGCGCCAGGGGAGTCTCCTCCAAAAGGTCGATCGGCTCGACCCGGTCGCCGCACCGGCGAAGGTGCTGTTCGATATGGCGACGATCAACGGCGCGAACGCCGCCGGTTTCGACGACCTCGGCGCCCTCCGGGAGGGGTGGCGCGCGGATATCATCGGCATCGACACCGGGGTGACGCGCGCGACTCCGCTTCACGATCCGCTATCTCACCTCGTTTTCGGGGCTCACGGCGACGACGTCGTCTTCACGATGGTCGACGGTACCGTCCTGATGGACGACGGCGAAGTGACGACCGTCGATGCCGATGCTGTCCGCGAACGGGCCGCCGACGTCGGCCTCTCTCTCGAGGAGTACCGGCAGGAAGCGCGCAAGGTGAAGCCTAACCCGTAACGGCCGCCGACCGCCGACCAAGAATTAAGACGCTCTCCGTGCTATCCTCTCTCGTGCACGTCGACGTCAGCGGCACGGTCTGTCCGCTCCCGGTACGCATCGTTCGCCGCTGTCTCGAGGAACTCGAGACGGGCGAGGAGCTCGTCGTCACCGGCGATTATCCGCCGGCCGAGCGGAGCATCCGCCGCACGTGTCACAGACACGGCTACGCGGTCGCCGCTGCCGACGACGGAACGAGTGACGACGCGGAGACGTTTTCGCTCCGCATTCGAGTGACCGAGCAAGCAACGCTGTCCCCGGACGGATCGGTATCGAACCGGTAGCCGCTCGGCCGGTGACCGCCGCGACGTCGTTTCAGCCGACGCCGATCCTCCCGTCGTCCGATCCGTCGTCGCGTCATTCTTCTCGGCGCTCTCGACGTTCGATCGCGTCCCGGACGTCGGCCGGAGTGATCGGTAACTCGGTCAGCCGCACGCCGACCGCGTCGCGGATGGCGTTGCTCAGCGCCGGCGGAACGCCGTTCGTCGGTAACTCGCCGATGGACTTCGCGCCGAACGGGCCGGTCGGCTCGTGGGTCTCGACCAGGATCGTTTCCATCGGCGGGTGATCCGTCGTCCGAGGCATGCCGTACTGACGGAATCCCTTGGTCTGCGGCGTGCCGTCCTCGTCGAACGCCAGGCCGCCGCTCGTCGCGTATTCGAGACTCATGTGTTGCCCGCCCTCGACCTGTCCCTCCGCAAGGGCCGGATTGATCGCGACGCCGCAATCGGCGGCGTAGGCCAGCTTATTGATGTCGAACTCGCCGGTTTCCCCGTTCACGGTGACGTCCACGAACTGCGCGCCGAACGGCGGGGGACTCTCGTCCGTCGAATGGTGGCCGTCGCCCATGATCTGTTCGCGCTCGTCGTGGCCGTACGTCGCCTCGTACCCGAGCTCCTCGAGCCCGACGCTCGCTCCCGTCTCCTCGCTGTACACTTCGCCGTCGCCGGTTTCGAGGTTCGCTTCCGGTTCCTCGAGGAGTTTCGAGCCCCAGTAGAGGATGCGCTCTTTGGCGTCCTCGGCTGCCTTCTTGACGGCCGTCCCGCTGATGTACGTCGTCGAGGAGGCGTACGAGCCGTAGTCGAACGGCGTAATATCGGTGTCCGACGACGTGACGACGATTTCGTCCGGGCGACAGCCGAGTACTTCGGCCGCGATTTGGGTGAACATGGTGTCGTTGCCGGTCCCGGTGTCGACGCCGCCGACGTGGAGGTGAAACGAGCCGTCCTCGTTCATCTTGAGCTTAGCCGCGCCCAGTTCTCTGCCGGCGACGCCGCTGCCCTGCGCACACATCGCCATGCCGACGCCGCGATAGAGGTGAGCCGCGTCGGGTTGCTCGAGATCGTCCCAGCCGATCGCCTCCTTCCCGCGTTCGATGCACTCCTCGAGGCCGCACGAGCGAATCCGTCGAGCGAAGCGGTCGTCGTCCTTGAGAATGACTGACGCGGTGTCGAGATTGCCCTCCCGAATCGCGTGTCGACGCTTGAAGTCGACGGGATCGAATCCGAGGTCGCGGGCGACCTCGTCTACGTGCGCCTCGACGGCGAAGTGGCCTTGCGGGGCGCCGTACCCCCGCATCGCGGCACCCATCGGGAGGTTCGTGTGGACGACGTCGCCCTCGAACCGGAGGTTCGCCACGCGCGGGTACAGGGGGAGGGCCTTGGTTCCGACGTTCGAGGCGACGGTCATCCCGTGAGTGCCGTAGGCTCCGGAGTTCGAGCGCGCGTAGAGGTCCATCGCGACGAGATCGCCCTCGTCGGTTACCGCCGTCCTGATGCGCATTCGCATCGGATGGCGCGACCGGAGCGCGGAGAACTCCTCCTGCCTCGTCATCTCGAGCTTGACCGGCCGCTCGGCTTCGAGGTGGAGCGCGAACGTGATCGGCTCGATCGCCATCTCCTGTTTCGACCCGAACCCGGCGCCGACGCGCGGCTTCTCCACGCGAACGTCGCGGATCGGCACGTCGAAGACGTGCGACAGCTGGCGCCGCGTGTGATTCGGGACCTGCGTCGCCGTGATAAACGTGTAGCGCCCGTCCTCGTCGGTGTACGCGATCGTCGTGTGCGGTTCGGGGACGCAGTGCGATTGATACGGCGTCTCCAGTTCGGTTTCGTGAACGTGGACGTCGTCGCGCTCGAACGCGGCCTCGACGTCGCCGATCTCTCCATCGAAGCGTGACTCGACGTTTCGCTCGTACTCCGCCCCGCTCTGTGCGTTTTCGACTTCGTCGTCGTCGAAGAGCCGCGGCGCGTCCGGGTCCGTCGCCGCTTCGACGTCGAAGACGGGCTCGCGTTCGTCGTACTCGACGTCGATCGCTCGAGCGGCCCGGTCCGCGAGTTCGCCGGTCTCGGCCGCGACGGCCGCGATCGGATCCCCGACGAACCGGACGTGCCGTCTGAGGACCCGCATGTCCCACGGGCTCGGTTCCGGATAGGACTGCCCGGAACTCGAGTACAACGTGTCGGGGACGATGTCGTCCCAGGGCGTGACGACCGCGTAGACGCCGTCCATCGCTTCGGCCTCGCTCGTATCGATCCCCGTCACATAGCCGTGGGCGATCTCGCTGCGGACGACTTTACCGTGCGCGAGGTCGGGGAACCGGCGGGCATAATCGGCTGTGTATCGTGCGGCTCCCGTGACGATCTTCCGAGCGTCGTCCTTTTCGACGTCCTTCGAGAGGTTCACCCGCTCGTCTCCGCTCGTCCGGTCGTTCTCCGGTTCGTCACGGTCTCCCGGGTACTGCTCGGGGTCGGCGCTCCGTGCGGCGGCCGCTTCGACGTCGCGTTCCTCGGACTGCCGCGGCTCGTCCGGCGTACTCATCGGCGCCGATCACCCTTCGATGCGGCTTCCGTCGGGTTCGCTCCGCAGTCGCCTGCGTAGCCGCCGTCTGCGGTACCGCTTTGCGACCGCATGCGATCCGACGCCTCCAACACCGCTTCGACGATTTTCTTGTAGCCGGTGCACCGACAGAGATTGTCCGAGAGCGCCTCCCTCACTTCGGCCTCGTTCGGCGAGGGGTTCTCCTCGAGGAGCGCTTTCGATCGCATGATCATTCCGGGAATGCAAAACCCACATTGCAGCGCCGAGTTATCGACGAACGCCCGTTGGATCGGGTGCAGGTCGTCCTGCGTGCCGAGCCCCTCGATCGTCTCGACGGCCGCTCCGTCGGCCCTCGCGACCGGCGTCACGCACGCCATCGCCGGTTCGCCGTCGACCTGAACCGTACACATTCCGCACGCACCGGTGTCACAGCCTCGCTTCGCACCGGTGTACCCGTTTCGACGCAGCACGTCCAGGAGGAGGTCGGACTTCGATGCTTCGAACCGCCGCTCGGAACCGTTGATCGTACAGTCTATGTGCATGGCATTCACTCTCGAGAGGGTCGCTAACGCTAGTCTATCACATGGTGTCGCCTAAATAACTGTCGAGGTTTTTGCTCTGCACCGGTCCGTAAAAAATAGCTTGCTGACGGTTGGCAACCGGTTGTGGACGGTCCGAGAAAACGAAGCGGCGATGCCACACCGCATCCGCGAGGCCGGTTCAGCCGTCGTCTTCGAGGGCGGTTCTGATTTTCTCCGCGGTAATCGGCATGTCGGTGATTCGGACGCCGACCGCCTGGCGGATGGCGTTGCTCAGCGCCGGCGGGACCGTGTTGGTCGGCACCTCTGCGACGGACTTCGCGCCGAACGGACCGGTCGGCTCGTGCGTTTCGACCAGGATCGACTCGATCGTCGGCGTCTCCGCGGCCGTCGGCCAGTCGTACTCGTCGAAGCTCGTTACGTTCGCCTGGCCGTCGTCGTCGAACGTGATGCCCTCGCAGACGGCCATCTCGTAGCTCATGTGGTTCGCCCCTTCGGCCTGGCCTTCCGCCATTCCCGGGTTGATCGCGACCCCGCAGTCGACCGCGACGACGAGTTTGTTCACGTCGAATTCGCCGGTCGCCTCGTTTACGGTGACGTCCGCGAACTGTGCGGCGAACGGCGGTGGGCTCTCTTCCGTACAGTGGGTCCCCTTGCCGAGGATGTGCTCGCGCTCGTCGTGACCGTAGGCGGCTTCGTAGCCGATTTCCTCGAGTTCGACGCTCGCATCCGTCTCCTCGCTGTAAACCTCGCCGTCGCCGGTTTCGAGGTTCGCTGCCGGCTCCTCGAGGAGCTTCGAGCCCCAGTGGAGGATCCGCTCTTTGGCGTCCTCGGCGGCCTTCTTGACCGCCATGCCGCTGATGTACGTCGTCGAGGAGGCGTACGCCCCGTAGTCGAAGGGCGTAATGTCGGTGTCGGCGGATTTGACGACGATGTCCGTCTCGTCGCAGCCGAGCACCTCGGCCGCGATCTGCACGAACGCGGTGTCCGCCCCCGTCCCGATGTCGACGCCGCCGACGTGAAGGTGGAACGAGCCGTCCTCGTTCATCATGAGCTGTGCGGCGCCGAGTTCGTCTCCCGCGACGCCCGTTCCCTGTGCCGAGAGCGCCATGCCGATTCCGCGGTGGCGGTGCTCCGCGTCGGGCTGCTCGCGGTCGTCCCAGCCGATCGCTTCCTTCCCGCGTTCGATGCACTCGTCGAGCCCGCACGAACGGATGCGACGCTCCGCGCCTTCGCCGCCCATCATGCCGGCGATCTCGTCGAGATCGCCGACTTCCATGTAGTTCTGCTGTCGGAACTCGATGGGATCGAGCCCGAGGTCGCGGGCGACCTCGTCGAGGTGACCCTCGAGCGCGAGCGTCCCCTGGGGGGCGCCGTAGCCGCGCATCGCACCGGTTTGCGGCGTATTCGTGTGCACGATGTCGGCCTCGAACCTCGCGTTCGGCACCTTCGAGTACAGCGGCATCGGCTTGCTCCCCACGTTTCCCGCGACCGTCATTCCGTGGCTTCCGTACGCGCCCGTGTTCGAGAGGGCGTACAGATCGATCGCCTCGATGGACCCGTCGTCGGTGATCGCGGTTCGAGCCCGCACTTTCATCGGGTGGCGCGAACGCATCGCGTAGAACTCCTCCTCGCGCGTCGCCTCGTAGATCACGGGTCGATCGGCCGCAATCGACAGCGCGAGCGGAATCGGCTCGACGACCATCGCCTGTTTTCCGCCGAAGCCGCCGCCGACGCGGGGCTTCGAAACGCGTACGTCGCGGATGGGGATGTCGAACAGGTGCGCCAACTGGCGGCGCGTGTGGTTCGGCACTTGGGTGCTCGTGACGAGCACGTACCGATCGTCTTCGTCGGTGTACGCGAGCGAGGTGTGTTTCTCGATCTGGGCGTGGGACTGCCGGATCGTCTCCCACTCGGTCTCGTGGACGTGAACGTCGTCGCTGTCGAGGGCTGCATCGACGTCGCCGATTTCGCCTTCGATGTGGGACATCCGGTTGCGGTCGTAGTCGTGCCCGACGATTTCGTTCTCGACCTCGTCGTCCGCGAACAACTGTGGAGCGTCCTCGGAGTAGGCCTCCTCCGGATCGAGCACGTAGTCCGCTTCGTCGTACTCGACGTCGACGCGCTCCGCCGCGGCGCGGGCGGTGTCGGCGTCTTCCGCCGCGATTGCCGCGATCGGGTCGCCGACGTACCGGACGTGCTCGTTGAGCACGTTCATGTCCCACGGGCTCGGTTCGGGGTACGACTGGCCCGCGCTCGTGTACTTCGAGTCGGGGACGTCGTCGGACCACGGCGTCAGGACAGCGTAGACGCCGTCCATCGCTTCGGCCTCGCTCGCGTCGATCTCCGTCACGTAGCCGTGGGGGATCTCGCTCCGCACGACCGAAGCGTGTGCGAGGTCGGGAAACCGCTTCTCGTAATCCGCGGTGTACTTCGCTCGACCGGTGACGAGCTTTGGATCGTCGTCTTTCTCGGCCGGACGCGAGACGCTGGCTCGCTCGTCGGGCGCCAGGTTGTTGTTCTCCGGTTCGTCCCACTCGAGGGGGTGGTCCTCGAGTTCGCGGGATTCCTGCTCCGGTTGCGATGCGGTACCGCCGTCTGGTTGTGGATCGTCTGCGTCGGTCATGGTCTCACTGTTGCGGTCGGTCGCCGCCGTCGGTCGCGACGGCCCCATCGCCGTTCAGTCGATCGGCGGCGTCGAGGATCGCCTCGACCGGTTTCTGATAGCCCGTACACCGACACAGATTGTCGTCGATCGCCTCCCGAACCTCGGCTTCGCTCGGGTTCGGAGTCTCATCGAGCAGTTCCTTCGCCTGGATGATCATCCCCGGAATGCAGAACCCGCACTGGACCGCGAAGGTATCGACGAATGCCTGCTGGATCGGATGCAGGTCGTCCTGCGTGCCGAGGCCCTCGACCGTCTCGATCGTCGCGCCGTCCGCGTCCCGAGCGGTCTCTCCGCAGGCCATCACGGCGTCGCCGTCGAGGAGCACCTTCGAGGCGCCACAGACGCCCCCATCACAGCCACACTTCACGCCCGTGTATCCTTCGCGCCGCAGAACCGACGCGAGATCGTCGTCCGGGGCCGCTTCGATCGCTTTCGGTTCGCCGTTTACGGTTAGATCGAGCTGCATGCTGCTCCCTCTTGTAAGTGTGTGACTAGCATACTGGTCGTAGTGTACGTTGCGAGACAGCGGTACAAATATTTTTGCCGCATCACCCGCGGTGCGGATCGACCCACCCGTTTCGACGGTGGTTTCGAACATTACACGCCCGTCCCGCTATGCGCTATGACGAATCTTTTCGACCTCGGCCGTGTGGAGATCGCACTCCTCGGAGGAAGCGACCCGACATCGGCGAAGATCTTGCGCTCCGTGGCCTCGAACGAGCGGTCATCTTCCTCACAGTGACGGGGGACAGTCTCTACCGACATGTGTCGCCGACCAGGCGGCGTTTGCCACGGTGTGGCGGAATGTGCGAATCCGTGTGGAACGAGCGGGTACCCTGGGAAACTATATAACGATATGTCATAACACACCTCGCATGTCGGATTCGACTGGCACGAAATCGCGACTGGCGGGGTACTTCGGGTTCGAGGGGACGAGAGCGTGGCTGGCGGAGTACTTCGAGTTCGAAGAACACGGAACCGACTTACAAACCGAGTTGATCGCCGGGACGACGACGTTCCTCACGATGTCGTACATTATCGTCGTCAACCCCGCGATTCTGTCGCAGGCGATCCAGATAGAGGGATACACCACGCAGGCGGTGTTCCAGATGATCGCCATCGCGACCATCCTGTCGTCGGTAGCCGGTATTCTCGTGATGGCACTGTACGCGAACCGGCCGTTCGGCTTAGCGCCGGGGATGGGATTGAACGCCTACTTCGCGTTTACCGTCGTGATACTTCTCGGCGTCCCCTGGCAAACGGCGCTGGCCGCAGTGTTCGTCGAGGGAATTATTTTCGTGGTGATGACGGCCGTCGGCGCGAGACGGTACATCATCGAACTGTTCCCAGAACCGGTCAAGTTCGCCGTGGGCGCGGGTATCGGGTTGTTCCTCCTGTTGCTTGGGCTGATCGAGATGAACGTCATCGTTTCGAGCGATGCGACGCTGGTCCAGTTGAACGACGTTGCGACCGACCCGATCGCACTCGTCGCGCTCGCGGGGCTCGCGTTTACGTTCGTGCTTTACGCGTACGACGTCACCGGGGCGATCATCGTCGGAATTCTCACGACGTCGGTCGTCGGCTGGGTACTCACGCTCGGCGGGGTCGTCGAACGGGGGGTACTCGCACCGGAGCAACTCTCCTCGGCACAGTACGACATCACGCCGCTAGTCGGTGCGTTCATCGAGGGTTTCGCCCGGATCGAACCGGCGACGTTCGTTCTGGTCGTGGTCACGTTCTTCTTCGTCGACTTCTTCGACACCGCGGGCACGCTGATCGGCGTCTCGCAGTTCGGCGGCTTCCTCGACGAGGATGGCGATCTGCCCGAGATGGACAAACCGCTGCTGGCCGACGCAGTCGGCACGACGTTCGGGGCGATGGTCGGGACGTCGACGGTGACGACCTTCGTCGAGAGTTCGACGGGAATCGAGGAGGGGGGCCGAACGGGGATGACCGCGCTCACCGTCGGCGTCCTGTTTCTGCTCTCGCTGCTTGCCGTTCCGTTGATTACCGCGATTCCGCAGTACGCGTCGTATCTCGCGCTGGTCGTCGTCGGAATCATCATGCTGGAGGGCGTGACGGACATCGACTGGGACGACCCGGCCTGGCTGATTCCGGCCGGACTCACGATAACCATCATGCCGCTTACTGCTTCTATCGCAGACGGCCTGGCGGCGGGGATCATCAGCTATCCGATCATCAAAGCGTCGGCCGGCGAAATAGGCGACGTTCGACCCGGTCAATGGGTGCTGGCCGGAGCGTTCGTCCTTTACTACTACGTTTCCGCTGGCGGCGTGCTCTCCGGAGCGTGAGTCACCGAGTTTCGGCCGGTAATCGGTTCCATCCCACTCTCCAATGTGGAACATATGTGTTTATATTATCGCCGGATGCGGACAAATGATGGAAATTACTCAGGATATTTGACTAAACGATCTCTCCACAAAGCTTTATGACGACACGCAAGGATTTGCAATGTGTTATCCCATGTCACCCAACGATGGGTCCATCGACCTGGCGTACGAACTAGAAGACAAGCCGCCGATGCCGAAGGCGGTTTTACTGGGACTGCAACACGTGGCAGCGATGTTCGTGCCGACGATCGCCGTGGCGATCATCGTCGCAGGTGCGATCGGAATCGGGTCGGGCGATACGACGTATCTCATACAGATGGTCCTTATCTTCTCCGGATTAGCGACGCTCGTGCAGGTGTTTCCGATCGGACCGGTCGGCGCCCGCCTTCCTATCGTTATGGGGTCGAGTTTCGCGTTCGTCGGTGCGGCGATATCGATCGGCGGCCAGTACGGGCTCGACGCGGTGTTCGGCGCTATCGTCATCGCGGCTCTGGTCGAAGTCCTCATCGGCTGGCAGTACAAACGAGTCAAACAGCTGTTCCCGCCGTTAGTCACCGGGCTCATCGTCATGATCATCGGCCTCTATCTCATCCCCACCGGGATGGACTACGCGGCCGGCGGCGCCGAAGCGGCCGATTACGGCGCGGTGCATCACCTCGCCCTCGCGGCGCTCGTCTTGGGGATCACCGTCGGCATGAACCTCTTTATGGATGGGGTGTGGCGCATCCTCAGTATCCTCATCGGCATCGTCGTGGGCTACGCCGCCGCTATCGCGATCGGTATCGTCGATTTCGGCGCGGTGGCGAACGCGAGTTGGTTCGCGCTCCCGCGGCCTGGTCGCTTCGGATTCTCGTTGGAGCCGATCGCGATACTGACGTTCGTCGCTATTCACATCACGGCGGCGATCGAATCGATCGGCGATATGTCCGGCATCACGGCGGCGGAGGGCCGTAATCCGGACGACAGCGAGATTCGCGGCGGCCTGATCGTCGACGGTCTCGGGAGTTCGCTCGGCGCCGTCTTCGGCGCGTTCCCGCTGACGACGTTCTCTCAAAACGTCGGGATCATCAACTTCACCGGCGTGATGAGCCGGTACGTGGTGGGTATCGGTGGCGTCGTTTTGCTCGGGCTCGGATTCATTCCCAAGGTCAGCGCCGTCGTCGCGACGATTCCCGACTCCGTTCTCGGCGGCGCGGTGCTGGTCATGTTCGGGATGGTGATGGCGAGCGGTCTTCGACTCATCTTCCTGAACGAACGGATGAACCGGCGCAACATGGTCATCATCGCCGTCTCGATCGGTCTCGGTCTCGGCGTCGAACTGCGACCCGAGATATTCGAGTCGATGCCCCAGGGCGTCGACATCTTCTTCGGTAACGCGGTTATCATGACCGCGATCGCGGCGGTCCTCCTCAACACGCTCGTCCCGCGTCCGGACGGCGACTACGACGTGGGGCTCGAGGAACCGATCGACGGTGACGATCCGTCTCCGCACGACCCGTCCGTCGTTCAGGAAGACTAACCATGCACGCGACGCGCCAAACCAGGCGGAGTCCACACTGGACGGATCCGATCGATCGCCCGTCGATCCGGCCCGCTCCCGCCACAACGAACGACCGCGCGAACGAACGCGGGGGTCGGACGGACGCATGAACCGCGTCGACACACTCGTTCGGGGGTCGCTCGTCAACGTCAATACCGGTGCGATCGAGGATCGAGCGATCGCCATCGACGACGGTACCGTGGTCGCGCTCGAGGAGCGGCCGGCGGAGCGAGAACTCGAAGCCGAATACGTCGCTCCGGGGTTGATCGACGCACACAAACACGTCGAATCGAGCATGGTCACGGTGCCCCAGTACGGCGAGGCGATGCTCCCCCGCGGCGTGACGAGTGTCGTTCACGATCCCCACGAGATCGCGAACGTCCTCGGTGCCGACGGCGTTCGGGCCGTCTTCGAAGATGCGACGAAGACGCCGTTGAAAGTACGGTTCAGCGTCCCCTCGAGCGTTCCGGCGTCGGGGCTGCAGGATAACGGAGCGACGCTCGACGCGGCGGACGTTACGGCGCTGCTCGACCACGACCACGTCGTCGCGCTCGGCGAGGTGATGGATCTGCCCGCGCTCGTCGAGGGCGAGACCGATCTTCACGCGAAGATACGCGCCGCTCGAGAGCGAGGGTTGACCGTCGACGGCCACCTTCCGCAGGTGAGCGGATCGGATCTCCACGAGGCCGCACGATACCTCGATACCGATCACGAGTGCATCACCGAAGCCGAAGCCCGCGAGAAGGTCGAGCTCGGGTTCCGAGTCTTCCTCCGAGAGGGGTCGTCGTCGAAGAACCTGGCCGATCTCGTCGGGCTCGTCGACGACGTCCCGACGCGTCGGCTCTCGCTGTGTTCGGACGATCGTGACGTCGTCGATCTGGTCGAAAACGGCGGCGTCGACTTCGCGGTGCGGAAAGCGATCGACGAGGGCGTCGATCCGATCGAAGCCGTCCAGATGGCGACGCTGAACACGGCCGAGTGCTACGATCTGCCGTTCGGTCGGATCGAGCCGGGCGCGCCGGCCGATCTCGTCCTACTCGAGGACCTCGAATCGTGGTCCGTCAAGCACGTACTCGTCGACGGCCGGATCGACCCGACGAGTACCGATCGCGAGCCGTCGCCGACCGCACTCTCGACCCGGACCGTCGATTTCGACCCCGTTACGGGCAACGACGTGGCGATCGAGGCGGCGAACTCGGCGTCCGAGCGCGCCGAGGTTCGCGTTCTCGAACTCACCGGCGGCATTCAAACCGGACGCGCGGAAGCGACCCTCCCCGTCGTCGACGGCGTAATCCGACCGGCGCTCGACGAGGACGTGCTTCCGCTCGCGGTCATCGAACGACACGGTCGCGACGGCGGTATCGGCTGCGGATTCGTCCGCGGACTCGGCCTCGAGCGCGGCGCGATCGGTTCGACGGTCGCCCACGACGCGCACAACTGTCTCGTCGCCGGCACCGAGTACGACGCGATGGCACGCACTGCGAATCACCTCCGAGAAATCGACGGCGGTATCGCCGTGTACGATCCGGACCGGGACGGCGAGGGGATCACGGCATTACCGCTGCCGGTCGCGGGGCTGATGTCCGACGATCCGCTGTCGGTCGTCTGCGAACGGTTCGAAGCAGTCGTCTCCCGCGCCGCGGACCTCGGACTCGGACGCCACGGGCTGATGACGCTCTCGTTCCTCGCTCTGGAGGTCATCCCCGAATATCGGTTGACGAACCGAGGGCTCGTCGACGTCGAACGCTGGGAACACGTCGACGTCGTCCTCGAATGAGCCGACGCCCGCTCCCGACCGCTCTCGTTCCGCGCCAGGCCTTGTGGGACGCTAACTCTTATTATCGTTCTCTCCGAATCGAGTACGTATGATCCACCTCGGGGTCTTACTCACCGGCAGCCCCTTCGACAGCGAACGGTGGCGGACGGCCTACGAACTCGGGCGGGCCGCCCTGAACGCCGGACATGCGGTGACGTACTTCCACTATCTCGACGGCGCGTACGTACCGGTGACCGGCCAGCACCTCCCCGACTGTTCGGACGCGGGCCTGTACGACGAGATGCCGACGGAGAAGTTCCAGGAACTGATCGACGACGGCGCCGAGGTCATCTGCTGTGGACTCTGCGTGAACGCGCGGGGGATCGACGCCGACGCCGAGTATCCCGACGGCGTCGAGGTCGGTCTGCTGCCGGACCTCGCGGACATACTCGGCGACGCGGACAGGGTGATCTCGCTATGAAACGAGAGGTCGTCGTCCTCCTCACGCGAGCGCCGTACGGTCGGGTCCACGTGCCGGAAGGGCTTCGGGCTGCGCGCGGCGTCGCGGCCGGGTTCGATCGCCACGACGTCTCGGTCGTCTTCACGCAGGACGGCGTCTACGCCGCCCGAGCGGACGTCGATCGAGATGCGCTCAACATGACGGACCACCTCGACGACTTCGCCGAGGAAGGCGGCGACCTGTTCGTCGACGAAGCGTCGATGACCGAGCGCGACGTTGCGCCCTCGGTCATCGCCCCGGACGTCGCCGTTCGACCAGGCGAAGAGATCGTATCGATGATCGACCAGGCGGATCACACCCTCGACTTCTGACGATGCTCTATCTGATCGACAAACCGATGGCGGAGATCGGCCTCAGAACGGCAGCGAACGACGCCGACGGGACGATCGTGCTGATACAGGACGGGGTCCTCCTCGATCCCGATCTCGACCGACCGACCTACGCGGTCGCCCAGGACGTCGAGAAGCGCGGCGTCGCCCTTCCCGATCGAATCGACACGATCGCGTACGCCGAACTCGTCGACCGCCTGGCCGAGGAGGAGGTGAAAAGTTTCGTATGACGATCTTCGACCGCGTGGACGAACTCGTCACCCGGGGACGCCCGGCCGCGATGCTAACGATCGTCGGAAAAGACGGAAGCGCGCCGCGAGACGTGGGCGCGAAGATGCTCGTCACCGACGACGGCGAGCACGGCACGATCGGCGGCGGGACGGTCGAGGGGCTCGCCGTCGACGAAGCCCGCGAGGTCCTTCGCGGCGACGCCGAGCCCGGCGTCCGGACGTACGAACTGCGCCCCGGTGGCAACACCGGGATGGTCTGTGGCGGGTCCATGGACGTCTTCGTCGATCGCATCCGCGGGCGTGCGAGACTCTACGTCGCGGGCGGCGGCCATATCGCGGTCGAACTCGCGGCGATGGGGCGGCAACTCGGGTACGACGTCACGGTCGTCGACGATCGCGAGGAGTACGCGGCGCCGGAGCGGTTCCCCGACGGGGTCGACGTCGTCCACGGCGACTACGGCGAGACCCTGTCCGAACTGCCGATGACGTCGGAGACCGCAGTCGCCGTCGCAACGCGGAGCGGGACGTTCGACCGCCGGGCCGTCGCCGCCGCGCTCGACGGCGAGGCGGGGTACGTCGGCGTCGTCGCGAGCGAAACGAAGGCGGAACACATCTTCGACTCGCTGCTCGAGAACGGCTACTCGCGCCGAGCGCTCGTCCGGGTTCGGGCCCCCGTCGGACTCGACCTCGGCGGCGGCGGTCCGGAAGACGTCGCGCTCTCGATCCTCGCGGAACTGCACCGCGACCGCTACGACGCGAGCGGCGACCGCGCGACTCGACACGACCTCGAGGACCTCGTCGTCGTCCGCGGCGGCGGCGATCTCGGGAGCGGCGTGGTCTACCGTCTCCACCAGGCGGGCTTTCCCGTCGTCGTCACCGAGACGGCCGAGCCGACCGTCGTCCGCCGGGCGGTCGCCTTCGGGGCGGCGATGTACGAAGACGAAATCGCCGTTCAAGGCGTGACGGGCCGTCGCGCGGACGACGTCGACGACGCGCTTGCCGTCCTCGAAGACGGTGCGGTGCCGGTGCTCGAGGATCCCACCGCTAGCGTTATCGACGTCCTCGATCCCGCGGTCGTCGTCGACGCGATCATGGCCAAAGGGAAGACGGACACCGGTACCAGGCGAGACCTCGCGGACGTCGTCGTCGGTCTCGGACCCGGCTTCGAGGCCGGCGAGAACGTGGACGCGGTCGTCGAAACGGATCGCGGCCACGAGCTTGGACGCGTCATCTACGACGGAACGCCCACTCCGTACGACGGCGAACCGGGCGAGCGACGGGGGTATACCCACGAACGCGTCCTTCGGGCGCCGAGCGACGGACGCTGGTCGCCGTCGGTCGAAATCGGCGAAATCGTCGAGGCCGGTTCCGTCGTCGGTCGCGTCGACGACGATCCGGTCACCACCGAGATCGACGGACTCGTTCGCGGGCTCGTTCACGACGGCGTCTCCGTTTCAGACGGGGCGAAGCTCGGCGACGTCGATCCGCGAGAGGACGTCGACTACGCGAAGATTTCGGATAAAGCCCTCTGTCTCGGCGGCGGTGTCCTCGAAGCGGTGCTCAAGCTCTCGTAGCCGAGCTCGAGCCGCCGCCGACCGTAATTCGCGTTCGAGGACGAGGGTTCGTTACCTTCCTCGGGAGATCCGCTCTATCGTCGGGTCGACGAACGTCACGCCGTCGCCGGCCGTTACGCGGCCGACTTCACGGTGGAAAACGCCGGCAGTGGTCAGCGACGCCTCGAACTCGTCGGTGCGCCGTTCGGGGACCGACAGCAGCAGTCCGCCGCTCGTCTCCGCGCTCTCGCCGTCCTCGAGCCCGTAGCCGAAGAGCCGCGAGAGTTCGAGCGTCCCGTCGATGAGCGGGAGACGCGTGAGTTCGACGCCGACGCCGGCGTTCGCTGCGAGGTGACGCGTCTGTCCGAGGAGGCCAAAGCCCGTGATATCGGTCGCGGCCGTCGCGAACTCGCGAGAGGCCGTCATCGCCGCTCTGTTCGGCGTCGTCATCCACGCGAGCGCCTCGTCGGCGATGGCCCGAACGGGACGGGTCGCCGTTTCGGTGATCGTCTCGGCGAACTCGCCGTCCCGCACTCGATACGCGCCCATCGCCGCCTGCGTTCCGAGTGGTTTCGTCAGGTAGAGGCGATCGGACGGTGCGGCCCCGCCCGTCCGCAGGAGGTCCTCCGGCGGCGCGGTCGCGACGACGGTTCCGCCGGCGATCGGCCACGGATTCGTGATCGTGTGGCCTCCCGCAACGACCCCATCCATCTCGTCCACTGCGTCGACGATGCCGCGCAGAATTTCCGTCCCGGCGTCCGCTACCTTCCGCGGAAGTCCCAGAACGACCAGGAACGTGAGATCGTCACCGGCGCCCGTCGCGAACGCGTCGCTTGCGGTGTTACACGCCGCGACGCGGCCGAACTCGTACGGATCGTCGACGATGGGCGTAAAGAAGTCGGTCGTCGTCACGAGACAGCGATCGTCGGCGATTGCCCGGGCGGCCGCGTCTTCGCCGACGCCGAAGCGGAGTTCCTCTTGTGTCTCCGTCAGCCCGACGTCCGCGAGCAGCGATTCGAGGTCGCCCTGTCCGACCTTACAGGAACAGCCGTGGAGTTCGGCGTACTCGGTCAGGGCCGGCGAGGGATCGCTGCTATCGTCGGTCATCGTCCTCCGCTCGTCGACGGCTTCCGGCGGCTTCCGTCGGCCGAATGAGCAACTCGAAGCCGCCGTCGCGGTCCTCGGACGGCGGCCGGTCCTCGACATCGTATCCGTGTTTCGTACACGTTCGACGGAGATTGCGCTTCGCCGGCGGGTAATCGCCGCGGACGAGCAATTCGTCGTCCGGTTCGAGGTCGGACAGCCGTCGACGGACGATGAGAGCGGGACGCGGGCAGACCTCCCCTGTGACGTCAACACACTCCATACCTCCTCGTACTCCGTCTCCGCGAATAATTGTGTCGCTGCATCCGTTATCCTTCAGTCGCTGGTACGGGAACCGCCGTCGTCGGCGCTTCGAGCACTGCCCGCCGCCGAACGGACGCGTCAGTTCGTCGAAACGCTCATTCCGGTCGCTCGCGAAGAACGGGTATGAAGCTCGCCGCTGCGCTCGGTCTCGGCGACGATGAACTGGTCTCGTTTGTCGGCGCCGGCGGCAAAAAAACCGCCATGGGCCAACTGATCGCCGAGGCGAGCGACCGCGGGCTGGACGCGGGATACACCACTTCGACCCACATGCCCCCGCCGCCAGACCTCCCGCTCGTCCTCGCTCCGCCGGATCACGTTCGGGACCGACTCGACGAGGCGGAATCCCCGGTCGCGTTCGCGCGCGACCGCGTAACGGATCCGAAGCGCGTCGACGAAAAAGTACGAGGGTACTCCCCTCCGGTAGTGGACTCGTTATTCGAGGAGCGCTGCTTCGACTGGCTGCTCGTCAAGGCCGACGGCGCCCGGATGCGTGAATTCAAAGCTCCGGGCCCGGACGAGCCGCCGATTCCGCGGGCGAGCACCTGCGTCGTTCCGGTAGCGTCCGTTCGAGCGGCCGGCCGACCGCTTACGGACGACGTCGTTCACCGCGTCGACCGAGTCAAGCGGTGCGTCGATATCTCGGCGGGCGACGTCCTCACCCCGGAGCACATCGGGACGGTTCTCGCGCATCCCGATGGAGGGCTGAAACACGTCCCCGACGGTGCGACGGTCGTGCCGCTCGTGAACAAAGCGGACGACGCGACCCTCGAGAACCGTGCAAACCGAATCATCTCGACGGCGCTCGAGCACACTTCGCGATTCGATCGCGGTCTCCTCTGTTCGTTTCAGGAAAACACGTTGAAAATCATACGGGAACGGTGAAAGAGATGCCACTTCGTCACACCGTCCGCACCGTGAAATACGCCTTAATCCGTCTGGCCGGTATCGAACGCTTTCGCCACGGTATCTCGCCACGCGGTCCAGAGCGAGGCGCGTCGACCGACTGCTGGCGCTCTCGACCCGCCGCCGAGTACGGGAGTGGTGCTTTCCTGAATACTGCCAGAAAATGGTTATTCCGAGGTCGGAACCCCAAAGTAAAATAACTCTGTCATCATATATACTGGGATTGCCGGGATATAGAATTGCAAGTATAGAGCAAATCCAAAGGTCCAACGTCCCTGCGTAATGTCGCGGATCCTTAGCGGCGGAACACCGCTTCAATCGTCGTATTTCCCGCTTCATATCACCGATCATCGAATTCTCCTCGGAATCGCGCTTCCGTCGGTGATCGCGTGCGTTCGATATTCCCGCTTGGCCGTCGAGAGTCGGCTCGTCTACTCGAGTGAACCCGACCGAAAAGTCGTTTCACAGCTTCACGATGCGTGTCGTCTAACACTCTACTTCGCAGATCGAGGAGTCGATCGAGCACCAGAGAATTGTGACATTCATACAATATAGGTAACGATAATACTTCCTCTAGAAGCGTACTGGTTTCCCTACTGATATTAGCCTGGAACTAGTTACAGGACGTTCATTACTGCTTTCTGGTCGGTGACTAATCCGGTCGCTCCGGTTACCTAGATCGAGGTGACTAGTAGGTGCCGTTAGATGGAGAACTCCCATCTCACGCGCAGTTATTTCACCGATAGTCGATAGTAGCTATCCAGTTAGCCTATCTGATTAGTATAACCGGTGGGGGAATCGAATACGTGATCGAGAGCCCTTCAGCCGCCCCAGAACGACACTGCTATCGAATGGCGGGTCCGCTGGAACGGGGGTACTCTGGTTCGTCTCGAAATCGAGCCGCCGAAGGTGCTTCCAACCGTGTCCGGCTGCCGGTGTCGATTCAGTAACGCGCCTGGTACTCGCTCTCGTCAGTGAATTCGTCGCCGACCGGTGATGGCTCGCTCGCGGGAAGGGACGCCGCGATAGCATCGCGCTCGCGCTCGTCGGCGTCGCATCGGTCCCGGTAGCACGCAGCGTCGCTCGTATCCGGCCCGACGTGTCGATTGCCGATGCCGTCGACTGCCGCCGCTTCGACCTCGATCGGTTCGCCTGTAATCGCCCACAGCTGTTGTTCCTATGGTACTTTTCGCGCGATCGATACGTCGAAATTCAAGTGGGAGCGAGCGGAAGTGAATACGAGACCATGCGTGTCTCCTATCAACATGCAAACGTTCACAGCGGCAACGAGTCCACACTCCTTCGATTTACGACTGCCGAGGGGACACGCGCGTGCGTTCTCGTCGATGCGGGCACCGGCGTCGACGTCGATTCACTGCTCGCGGACGACGAGTATCTGAACGCGATCCTCCTCACGCACGCTCATATCGATCACTACCGGATGCTCGCGAAAAACGTTCGACACAACGCGCCGATTTACGCGTCGCCGGCGACGGCGACCGTCCTCGAACAGGCACTCCCGGAGGCACGGAAGGATAACGACGTGGGGACCGTCTCGGACGCCCTCGACGCGCTCGAACCGATCGACGACTGGACGTCGATTCTCGCATCCCTCGAAGTCCGTCCCGTCTCCGCGGGCCATACACCCGGCGCCGCGGGCTTCGTACTCCGCTTTCGCGACGCGAACGCGGCTGACGGACTCGTGAACGGCGAGCAGCATTTACTCGCGACCGGCGACTTCACGACCCGCCCCTGTGCGGGCTTCCCGGGCCTGGCGACGGCCTATCCGTTCGAGATCGATGCCGTGCTCCTGAACGTTTCGACCGACGACTCCTATGCGACCGCTCTCAACGATTCGTTGCGGACGGTGCTCGAGCACGCGTACGCCGGCTCGCGGGTCGTCGTCGCGACGAGTTCGCTGACCGGCGTTCACTACGCGACGCTCGTCGGACGCGTTACGGCGGCCCTCGATCGCGACCTGCCGCTCACGCTCGTCGGCCAGGCTGCGAAATTGTACGAGGCGCTCGGTCTGGACGTTCCCGGCGTCGAGACGGAGCGGGTGTTCGAGCGACCGACGGCGGTACTCGAGCAGGGGGGTGTCACGATCGCCGGTCCGGAGACGCCGACGCGGGGGAGCGCGTCGCACCTCCTGAATGCGATCGAAGACGACCCCGCCGCCGTCTTCGTCCAACTCGCGACGGGCGATACTGAGGCGGTCTCGGACGTGCGATGTACGACGGCGGCCGTCGAACTCCGTAATCACCCGTCTCTGGAGACGATCGACGATCTTGTTCGCGACCTCGTACCGAAGCAAGTCGTCGTTAAACACGCGCGTGGGGACACTCTCAATCGGTTCCAGCGCCGTTTCGATCACTGTTTCACGTGGGGAACGAACGACGAGGACATCCACCGGCTCTACGAGGCGGGGGAGTGGCTGGCCCCGGGCTGGATCGCAGAGTCGACCGCCACCCGGATTCGAACGCGTCAGTGGGAGGCAGTTCAAACGCGATCGATCGACGCCGACGTCGCCGTGCCCGCCGTACAGCGGCGTTCCGTCGACCTCGGAGCGGAAGGCGTCGATCTCGAGCCGCTCGAAAGCGCGTTCGCTCGCGGATCGGCGGATCCCTATGCGGCGTCGGCGACCGAGGCGGCGTCTCCGACGCAGCCTGCGCCGGAGACGGACACCTCGAACGACGCGGACGAGTCGATCGAGGCGGAACTCCTCGACCGTCTCGAGACGATCGAGTCGAAACTCGATCGAGCCGCGAACGAGGAGGGGGAGACCGTCCGGGCTCGCGTCCTCACCGCCGGCGACGGAGAGCAATTCCTGCGACTCGTAGACCAGGCCGACCTCGACGCCGGAGCGGTCGTCGAGATCACGATCTCCGCTTCCGACTCCCGCCAGTGACACCGCCGTCGCGACCGTACAGCGGAGACGAGAACCGCAAGCACGGTCGGGTCGCGACCCCGCGAGAAATACGTTCGTCGATGTTACCTGTCCGAAGGAGTGGGCGTCCGCTCGCTACGTGTCACTCGCCGCTGACAGTGTAAACGCAAACGTCGAACCGTCGCCTGGTTCGGCGGTAACCCAGATCTCACCGCCGTGTCGTTCGACGATCCGCTCGCAGAGCGCGAGCCCGATGCCCGTCCCGTTGTGTTCGTCTTGGCCGTGGAGGCTCTGGAATACCTCGAAGATCTGGTCGCTGTATTCGGGATCGATTCCGATGCCGTTGTCGCTGACCGAGAGTACCCACTTGGCGCGGTCTTTAGAATGCCGCTCGGCCGAGACGTGAATGCGAGGCGGCTCGTCCCCGCTGTATTCGATGGCGTTGTCCAACAAGTTCTGGAATACCTGGCGTAACTGCCCGCGATCTCCCGCTACGGTGGGCAAGGTGTCGGAAGTCACCTCACCGCCGCTTTCTTCGAATCGAAGCTGGAGATCGTCCAGAACGTCCTCGAGGACGGCGTTCAGATCGACCGGTTCGAAGGGATCCCCGTCCGTCTCGATACGAGAGTAGGCAAGCAAGCCATCGATCATCTCCCGCATCCGATTGGCCCCGTCGACGGCGAATTGGAGGAATTCTTTCCCCTCCTCGTCGAGGTCGCCGTCGTACCGACGCTCGATGAGTTGTAGATAACTCGATACCATTCTGAGGGGCTCTTGAAGGTCGTGAGAGGCGGCGTAGGCGAACTCCTCTAAGCGCTCGTTGGAGGCCTCTAACCGTTCGATCAGGTTCTCTAACCGCCGTTCGCGTTTCACCCGCTCGGTGACATCCGCGAACAGTACCCCGACCTGCTCGTCCGTCTCGTCACCGACCGGAAACGCGTAACACTCCAGCACTCGTTCCTGCGTCACGAGTTCGCGCTCGAACTTGACCGGTTCGTCGGTCCGGACGACACGTTCGTAGATCTCGGACCACTCTTGGAACTCTTCCGACACGACCTCTCTGAGCGTCCGGCCGGTGACGTCTCCGATGCCGGTGTGTTCTTCGAAGGCCGGGTTCGCCTCGATATAGCGGAAGTCCGTCGGTTTTTCTGGGGGCGTATCGACTTTTTCGATGACGCAGTACCCTTCCGACATCGACGTGAACAAATCCCGATAGCGCTCTTCCCGTTCTCTGATCTCCTGCTCGCGTTGCTTGCGCTCGGTGATATCGGTGACCGCACCGTGCATCCGGACCGGCTGGCCGTTTCCGTCGTATTCGACCTCTCCGCGGGAGACCATCCACATGAGGTCTCCGTCCGCGTTTCGAACGCGGTATTCGGCGCTGAACACGCCGGTCTCTAACGCCCGTTCGAGTTGATCCCAAATTTCGTCTCTATCCTCGCCGGGAACCGGTTCGAAGAACGCCTCTATCGGTGCGCCCGTCGTCACAACCTCCGGATCCATCCCGTACGATTCCGCGAGAAATTCGTCCGCAGTGAAGACGTTCTCTTGAACGTCCCATATCCAAAGCCCGATCGATGCGGCGTTCGTCGCAACGTTCAGTTGCGCCTCGCGCTCGCGAAGCTGCTGTTCCTTTTTCGCGCGCTCGATCGCCGCTGCGAGGATATTCGCGGCGCTTTGAACGAAGTTGGCCTCGTGCGTCGTGAACTCGCGTCGGTCGGACGTGTGCGTTCCGAGAACGCCCCACGGATCCTCGACGGACCCGATGATGACGCTGATGCCGCTGACCACGTCGTGGCTCGTGAGCAGTTCGGGACCGGAGAATCGCTCCTCATCGCTCAGATCGTCGACGATGACCGGCTCTTCGGAGATGAGCGTATAGCCGGCCTGGGAGTCGCGATCGGTCGGTACGGTCGCACTTCCGACCAGGCCCTCGCGCCACCCGACACCCTGTCGCAGAAAGACCTCGTCGCCGTCCGGCAGCAGTTCGAGTACCTTGCAGTACTCGTTGTCGAGCGTATCGGCGACAGCCACCGTTACATCGTGCATCAATTGATCGAGATCATCCGTCTCTAACGCCTGCTGACCAAGCTCCAAAATGACCTGCTGCTGACGTATCTGGGCCTGTATTTCGGGGGCCGTTGCCGAGGGCGATCCCATTCTATCACCTGTGTTTCGACCCAGTTCATAAAGTCTCCCGATTACGTTGGGGCCGTCGAATCCCCAGAGGTCTTCGTCGGAGACGTACTCGGATGAGGGACAACGTTATCTCCGCTCCCGGCCCCGAATCGACTGCGGGCTTGGCAACCATTGCCGCTCCGTATCATGAAACAAGAGACCTCCACCGACGCGGCGAACACGTTCGAGTGCGAACTCGCGGATCTCATCGCAACCGCATTCGGTCACGGGACCGACGTCGAAGGCGTCTGGGACGTCAGGTTCCCGATCGCCGACGCCCCTCACTGGTCGGTTACGATCGAGAGACACGAGACCGATGACGAATCTCCCTATACGCCAGAGCTCCTCGAGGAGTGACCGGTAGCGGAACTTGAGCATTTGCTTTCTAGCTACGTTTGCATACAACAAAGGTTATGTGTGTGTCCACCAGATACCAGGACGTACTCTGCTGAAGTCGCGACGTGAGACAAGGTCGGTCGGCAGCGCGTAGGTAAAGTACGTCGATATCATGAAGCCGCAAACACGCAACTCCCGGAAAGCAGAGACCGATACCACGGACATCTCCCCGACGCAGCTGTTTACGGCCTTTGCAGCAAAGCGACGGCAGCACGCGCTCGCCTACCTCGCTCAGAAACCGGCGGCGATCCAACTCGGCGATCTCGCCGAGTATATCGCGCTCAAAGAGGACGATCCGTCGTACGACCGGTATCAGCGTATCCTCGTCGATCTGCACCACAACCACCTGCCACACCTCCGCGATGCAAGACTAGTTTCCTACGATGTAGAGACCGAGTTGCTGGAATTGGCGGTCGATCGGGACGTGGTCGCACCGTACCTGCGACTCGCCGAACGCGAGGAGTGATCGGTCTCGGGGCGTGTACGCCCCGCACAGCAGTATTCGGGCGGCAGCTCGAGCGGTAACACGAAGTTCGATTCCTTCTCGATTCGATATTCTCGAGCAGTCGCTCGGTGTCCGTCGCGAAGGAAGGGGAGGGGCGAAACACGGTGACGAGGGTGGCACTATTCCCAGGTGATTCGTCACCGCAGACATTGTGGCTGCCTGAAATCGGGTAAACGAGAGTGAACCGTGTCGGTCAGCCGCCGATGCCACTGGCAATATCTATTTCCAATAGTAAAAATCTGCGGGTGGTGGTTACGATAGTACTGAAACAGCCCGTCCGGAGGAAACGGTGCTAGAAATTTCCGGACGCTGCAATCGATTCTATGTGGGAAATAACGTAATAGGCGACGGGAGTAGATGGGGCCGGCGAGGAGGTGCGTCGATCGTCGCTGACCGACTCGAAATATCACCTCGCTCGATGCCACGACCGGCTCGGTCCACCGTCGCGATCACGGGTTCGCCCATCCGCAGTGACACACCATTCGGCAGATGGGCTCCGATGTCGGCCTTTCGACGGCGTTTTTGACGGCTCACTTCGCTTAGCGGCAGCGATCGGTCAATCGGGGGTCTCCTGCGAGAACGGTACCGGTACTCCGCGTCGTTATTGGACTGGCCTCGTCGTCCCTGAGCGAGACCGCCGAACGCGGAGCGACTCAACTCGGAAGCCGTCCGCTCCGCTCGAGGAGGACGAGGACGGCGATCGTCCCTCCGAGGAGGAGAGCGGCGCTGCCGAACACCCCGTCGTAGGCGTGTCCGCGTTCGAGGACCAGGCCGATGGCGAACGAACCGAGTGCTTGCGTGAGCATCCAAACGGAACTGAACACGGCGTAGGCGCTGCCGCGTGTCGAATCCGGAAGCGTATCGAGGAGGTACGTGTCCGTGGCCGGAAACAGCGCGTGGATGACGAAGCCGACGATCCCGGAGAGCAGCGTCAGTGCGACCAGGCCATCGACCAGCGTCAAGGCGAGGAGGGTCGCGGAGAATGTCCCGACGATGCCGAGCAGATACGGAACGTACGGGAGTCTGTCGGCGAGATCGCCACCGAAGTAAAACGCGGGAATGCCGGCGGCGAAGACGATCGTGAGCATCATGCCCGCCGCTCGATCGGAGAGTCCTTTCGACTGCATGTACAGTTCGTAGAAGTTGAAGACGCCCTGCCAGACGAACGATGCCGCGCCGACGATCAGAAGCGCCGTTACGATGAGCCGCCACTCCGAAAGCGCACCGGCGATGAAGTCGCGATCGCCCAGCCCCGCCTGCGGCATACTCGTCTTCCGGGCCGTGAGCCACGTGTAGGCCGTTACCAGTGCCGCACCGGCGGCGATCGCCCACAGTGAGAGTCGCCAGTCGACGAAGAGTGCGAGGACGACGAAGGGTGCTGCAATCACCGCGGCGATCTGGTTTGAAGCCCCGTGGATACCCATGACGCGTCCGACGCGCATCGGATACAGTTCGCTCAACAGGGGGTTCGCCGAGACGAAGTACACGCCGGAGGCGATACCCATGAGGAAGGCGCCGCCCATGAGGTGTCGGACCGTCGTCGCCGTCGCGGCGATTCCGGATGAGGCGGTGAGAATCAGTCCGGATCCGATCACGACGCGGTGTCTCGGGACTTTCGTGAGCAGCCAGCCGGTCGGCAGCCGAGGGGATGCGCTTCCGATCCACGCGAGCGTTACGATAAGTCCGGCAGTCGCCTCGCCGATCGCGAACTCGGCGATAAACACGTCCAAAAGCGGTGCGAAGATAATTCTCGCCAGGTTAACGAGAAAGACGAGTCCACAGAGGGAAACGAATAGTCGTGCGCGTGCCACGGTCGCTATTTCCGACAAGCGGTCTCAAGCGTTCCGAATCGGAGCGACGGCTTCGTCTCACAGCTCTCCTCCATGAGGGTAGTGAACTCCATACAGGATTCAACGAGCGCCTGGCGAGGGAGCCGTCCCGAACGCGGAGCAGATATCGACACCTTCGAGCGTGCGTCTCATCGTGAAGCCCGAACTCCCCCATGTCCAGTCCGGATGGGAGGGCAGTGCCAGCGAGCATGTACAGCAGGTCTCGTTGCCCCTCCGAGGTCGTCCACGGTCGTGACCGCACGGTTGCTATAGCGTTCGCCATCTCGCTTGGACACGGTCGGAAGCCGGCTCACCTGACCGGAAGCCGACTCAATTAGCGGTCGCTTTCCGGTCTTTCTGCTACCCACTGCTCAAAATCGAACTGCGAAGCCGCGAACGAACGGCAGTACGTGGAGAGTCACTCGTCGATTCCGAGCAATGCAGGCGACGGTAGAGTGTGTCAATAATTCGGCGCTGGCAATCGAACTGCTACGGCTCCGATTCTGCGAGCTATTCGCCGACGTACTGATTTTCCCACTCTCGACGGGCCTCGAGTTCACGACGGCCGCGGGCTGTGACCGTGTAGTAGTTCGTCCGGCGATCGAGTTGCCCTTTCTCGACGAGGCCCTTTTCGACGATTTCATCGAGATTCGGATAGAGGCGTCCGTGATGGATCTCCTTCTCGTAGTAGTCCTCGAGTTCCTCTTTGATCGCGAGTCCGTGTGGTTCATCTTGCCCGGCGATCACGTACAGCAGATCTCGCTGAAAACCTGTGAGATCGTACATATCTGAATTGCAGTCTGTTGACGTATAAATATTCCGGGATAGGATGAAGAAAGGATATAGCGAATGGCATCTACGACTGGTCGATGTCTCACCGCCCGGCAGAATCCGTCGTGACCTCCCAATTGATGATTTTGAAATTACCGGTTCCCGGTCATTTAATACAGCGGTACCACGGCGGGGCTTGACACACATTTTCCCAAGCGCTACTGTCAACGCATATGATGGTGCCGGCTGGCTCGATATCCGTGCCGACAGCCTGCCACTGAGAACTCCGTCCGAGTCTCTTTCTCGGTAACTGCCAATCGACCTCTCTCCTTCAACTCATCGTCCGCTGACGGACCGAGCGTACGACTCCATTCGATTTGCCGTCCCCCGTGAAGGATGTGCCATGATAACAATTATATGTTTTACACACCTTCGAACGAGTATGTCGACGAACCAGGCGGACGGGAAATCTCGCGCGGAGAACCCGGAGGAAGACGTCTCGTACCCGCTTCTCGTTCTCCAGGTGAGCCTCACGGCACTGCTTCTCTTCATGATCGTGGGATGGGGAAATCTCACTCTCAACGCCTTCCTTGATCCGGATCGGGTGGTCACCGAGTTCTTCTGGGCGCTTCCGTCCCTGTTCGGGGTCGCCGTGGTCCTTTTACTCAGCACCTACCTATCCAGGTAGTCACCCGCCCCTTCGTCCTCGTCGCGAACCAACCCGATTTCCCTCGCCTGGTCGAAGTAGTCGACGGACGACAACCACGATACCGCTAGCAACTGCGTTTACCAGGGAGGTGTCTTGTGAGGTCGCACATCGGGAGCGTTGCTGTCCGACGCCGAGAAACCAGCGTGTCACGAACGGTCGACTAACACGTCCTTGTGCGCGCCGGTCGTACTAGCTTCGTATCGTACGAAAGCAAGCGCTCGGATCGCGGTGTGCGTAGCGATTCCCCGTTCACGAGAGTACGCTCTCCGACCGAAAATAACGCGTACTCTCCCTCTATCCGGCAATCTCAGCTGAACGTGCCATCTAGCGCCATCGCATGCTCATCGTAGTACGCATAGAGGTTTTGCGGGGCGGTATACCCCCCACCGTAGTGACCAACGGGCCCGTTCGAGTCGATAATATTCTCGTCGAGGTCGACCGTGAACCGCAAGTCCTGACGATCGTAGATGAGGTCGTCGTCGAGCCAGTATTTCACGACACCGTCGTTGTTCGCCTCGCCGTTACTCACCGTATTTACGCGAACGTAATATTCGAACTCGTACCAGCGACCGGGGTGGATATCGACCTCCTTCACGACGTAGTCGTTTCCGTCGATGATATAGTCGTGATCCTGCGATTTGTCCATGTGGTACGTGTACGAAAGCAGGTTGTACGGCCCGTCTGAGGTGGTACCCTTACTCGAGACGTACATCCGATTGCTCCAGCCGTTCGTCCCGTCCGGTTCTCCGCCACCGGAGTTCCCGTCCGGATCCAGGGCCATCGCACAGTTCCAGAGCCGGCAATTGGCGACGCTTCGACCGCTCATGTCCCAGTTGCTGTTGAGCGCGAAGGTGACGCGCGTGTTGAGCTCGAGTAGTCCGTCGTCGAACTCGTAGTGGGTGCTGATTCCCCAGTGTTCGTCCTCTTGAACGGCGAGTTGGAGCGAACTATCTCCGGAATACGTCGGACTGGATACGAGTGAGAGATTATCTCCTGAGCCGTTCGACATCCGGTAGATCTCGTCCCAACTATCGTACCCGTCGTAGTTGAGGTAGATCTCTTCTTTCGGCTCGGAACCGTCCGCCGATGCTGCGACATCGTTCGTTGCGCCTGGTATGCCGAGCAAACTACCGACACCGACGAACCCGCCGACTTGGAGTGCTTTACGGCGGCTAATTCCGGCTGAAGATCCACGTTCGGCTGCGTTACCTTCACTTTCCGCATCTGACTTCGGGCAATTTCTGTTGGCCATCTCCAACACCATCGGGAACGTATTAGGACTGACCTATAGAGGTACCGCAATTTAGTATCACTATACGATAGTTTTCCACACGAAACAGTTGCTACTAAGTCAAATGATGGCCGTGAAGGCGGTAATGTCGGACTCGTTGAAACCCCCCGGCTGGTGATAGATTTCAACGGGTGTGCTGCGGACGGGGCACGTTGCGGGCACAGGCCCATCTTCATTTCAGAGGTATTCAGGACGAGGACGAACGGATACAACAGTACTGTTTTACCATCCGTTTCGCAAATTAGAACAATGACAGAACAGCGTTCGTCGGAAACCGAGGACCGAAAAGACGACCACCTCCGAATCGTCCAGGAGCGAGACGTTGAAACCTCAGGAACGGGCTTCGAAGACGTCCAGCTCGTCCATGAAGCGCTTCCAGAACTCCATTACGACGCTATCGATCTGTCCGTCGAGTTTCTGGGACACGAGCTATCCGCTCCGATCTTCATCGAGAGCATGACTGGTGGACATCACAACACCACAGAAATCAATCGGGCGCTAGCTCGCGCTGCCAGTGAGACGGGCATCGCTATGGGGCTCGGAAGCCAGCGAGCCGGTCTCGAACTCGACGACGACAGCGTCCTCGAATCGTATACCGTTGTGCGTGATGTCGCGCCCGACGCGTTCATCTACGGCAATCTCGGCGCTGCACAACTTCGAGAGTACGACCTCGAAACGGTCGAGCGCGCAGTTGAGATGATCGAGGCAGACGCGCTCGCAGTCCATTTGAATTTCCTTCAAGAGGCTACCCAGCCGGAAGGCGACGTCAACGGCCGAAACTGTCTGACGGCCATCGAACGAGTCGCGGAGGACCTCTCGGTGCCGATCATTGTCAAGGAAACGGGCAACGGGATTTCCGGAGAGACTGCTCGAAAGCTGGCCGCAGCAGGGGTTGACGCTATCGATGTCGCCGGAAAAGGCGGCACGACGTGGTCCGGGATCGAGGCCTACCGCGCAGCTGCCGCGAACGCGCCGCGACAGAAACGAATTGGCACGCTGTTCCGGACGTGGGGAATACCAACCGCTGCAAGCACGATCGAGTGCGTAGCCGAACACGACTGCGTGATTGCGAGTGGTGGTGTCCGGACTGGATTAGACGTAGCAAAAGCGATCGCGTTAGGTGCAGTCGCCGGCGGCCTGGCGAAGCCGTTCCTGAAACCGGCCACAAATGGGTCGGACGCTGTCATCGAACGAATTGAGGACCTGATTGCCGAACTGCGGACGGCAATGTTCGTCACCGGGTCAGGGTCGATCGCGGACCTTCAGCAAACGGAGTACGTTTTGCAGGGAGACACGCGCGAATACGTCGACCAACGGACCAGCAGCGAGTAGCAGCGATCTTTTTCGGCGGTCGATCCCGCTGCAAGACGGTTATCGTCAGCGTCGCCTCCACCACGCGCGAAATACACTCTCTGGCCTTGGTTAGACGCGGAACGAGCACAGATTTCTTTCGCTACTACTGTTACGAACCACTATTCAAGTAAACTGCTTATCAACTATCTCAAATTCTATCAGTAATCCCGAACGAGAGCGGTACGAACTCGGAGTCGCGGAAAATATACTCGCTCCGCAGAGAAGGCGACGGACCACGGTCGATTCCGTTCGTCGCCGCAAAGCACGTTGGCGAGGGATTGATTATGCGCTCGGAACGCCGCGGCGGCCAGTTCCGCTGGCGTTTGCTCGTCGACGATACAGTAGCAGAGATGCACGACGAAATCCGTAGCAATCTTCGAGACGGGTTGTCCGTCACCGTTGAACGACTCGGAGAACCCCCGTGCCTACTCGAAGACAGTCGCGTACAGAGTAACCTCACACCCGAATAGAAGTCAGCGCTCGAAGCCGCCATTGAACACGGGTACTACGAGGAACCGCGGCAGTATTCGGTCGCCGAGATTGCGGACGAGATCGGCGTGCCGAGTTCGACGTTTCAGTATCGACTTAATCGGGCCGAAGCGCGGTTGGCACAACAGTTCGCAGCGGATACGGTGAACGTCGACGGTGACGCCGCTCTTGACCCTGCGGACATCGAGTTCATTCGGTGAATGCACTGTACCCCTCACTGGCTATGGCTCCTTGGAATATTTCGAAATAAATCGTAACTCGCTGATCACCGAATGCACTCTTGTATGCCAACGAATTCTGAAATCGATGTTCGTCTCGTCCGGAACGCCACTGTCCTCGTGACCATCAATGATACGACGTTCCTCGTCGACCCGATGTTCGCGTCACCGGGTGACATCCCGACTGTAACGGATAGCCCGGAGGCCCCGGAGTTCCTCGAGACGGCGAACGAACAGCGGAATCCGCTCGTCCCGATGCCCGACGTTGACCTGTCCCATGACGCCGTGGTCGTCACCCACCGCCATCCGGACCACTTCGATGAAGCGGCGAAAGAAGAACTCGAGGCGGACGTCCCGCTGTTCTGTCAGTCAGCGGAAGCGGACGCCTTCGCCGACGAGGGCTTTACCGACGTCCGACCTGTCGATGCGAGGTATCGTTTGACGGCGTCACCATCCACCGGACGCCTGGTCGCCACGGGCACGGAGAGTTAGCCGAGGGAATGGGACCTGTCTCCGGGTTCGTCTTCGAAGCCGACGAGACGCTGTACATCGCTGGTGACACGATCTGGTACGAGCCGGTCGAGCAGACGCTCGACCGATTCGAGCCCGATATGGTCGTCCTCAACGGCGGCGAAGCACACAGTTCGAGCAGGGCGAACCCATCACGATGGGCGTCGAGGACATCTCTGCTGTCCGCGACGCCACTGACGCCACGGTCGCCGTCGTTCACATGGAAGCCATCAACCACTGCCACCTCACGCGTGACGAATTGCGGTCGGAGACTGAGGACGTCCACGTTCCCGAAGACGGGGAGCAAATCACTCTGTAGTCATCGGTCGAACGAAATCCGTAGTACCTGACAAGTTCCCGCGGAGTACCGCGATCTGTTCAGCGAGTGCGACGCGGCGGAATTTAATGCATCTTCGGAGCGTGAGCGGACGGTGACGCCCGTCAGGGTGTTCGCTGTCCAGTTCCACGCGACCGGGTGTTCGATTCGGAAGACACAAGCAACTCTTCGCTTGATCGGCTGTCTCGAGTCGAGCTATCGACTCGTCCGGCACACGCTGTTGCGCTCCGAGAGTAGCTCATAAACAGCCGCCTGCCGGCGCGTTCGTGGCGCATCCCCATGATTTCGGCCATCGGTGCGAACGAGGCCATCGCCGTACTGTCGTCGTCGACGTGGCACTCGCAGCCCGCGGTAATCACTGCCTCGAACTCTTCGAGCACCGACTGGATCTCGGTGTGTCCGAACCGTCCGAGCCGCTGTGCCGCACCGAGCAACCCCGTGACGAACGAGTACGCGTGCGAAAGACAGCTCTCGAGTCGCGAGAGACCACGCTCGGCGGCGACAACTCCGAAGACGACGGGGTAGTGGCCAGGCGTCGCGTCATCCTCTATCGCGTCGGCGAAGGCGGCGGTGAACTCCCCGTCTTTGAGTCGGCGGTCCGGCGAGGGCCGCACCGTCTCGTTCGGCGCGCCTGGCTCACCGCCGTCGGCCGCGGGTGCCGTCGCGTCGGCCTGGTCTCCGCTGGCGGTTTCGCGTTCTTCGCCGCCAAGTGCAGTTTCCGAAACTGAGGCGGTCGCGTCCGGACCCAGGAATGCACAGAGCTTCGCGCCCGCTTTCGTCGAACTTTCGCGGAACGGCGGTATCCCCGACTCCAGTTAGTCTCGCCGTGTGGCTGTCGAACCGGTTTACCTGACCGCTGAGAGGTGAACTCGGTGGCAGCGATCGCGTTCCGAGGCCCGCCAGGCGAGAGTTTCGACGACAGGGTCTTTCGGACTATCGACTAACCGGCTGTTTTCACGTTGTCTGCGGGATGTCGTCTCAAAAAGACCGCGGCGGGAAGGTGGAATGTCGAACGCCAACGACGAGGTTTGGCAACGGCCAGTCTGACGATGGTGGGGGTGGGTGCTGGCGATTGAATCGCGGTCTGTCGCGCGTGGGCGAGCGCGACAGTCGAATCTGTTCGTGCGAGCGTTATCAATTTCTTCCCGATTCCCAGTTCATTCGAACCGTGGTGTGTCTTTGTTACCGCGATCGCTATACAGCAGCGAGCGAACGGCTCGCCTGGTCGACCGGGACCGGACGGGACGATCGTCCGTATCTTCGGAACGCCTCCCTCGATACTACTGAACCGGTGTTTGAACCTGCGGCTGCGAGCCGTGCGTTCGCTCGGTTACTCGAAAGGGGCCAGGTCGACGAAATCGACGTGACTCCGCGCGACGATGCCGGAAACCGACGCGTGCCGACGCCTGTCGACGCGTGTTCCATTCGAGGGCTGCTCCACCCTCTGTCCCCCCCCTACTCTGCCGCAGGAGCGGCCGAAAAATGCGAATCCGGTGGTCTCGATCGACGATTTCGGTTCGACTCTCAGAGACCAGGCGAGCCGATCCGACAGCCGCAGGGCGAGACGACGTGTTCCATCGGGCCGCGCGTGGTCACCAAGACCGCGCGCGAGCCACACCGCGGACAGACCGGCAACGACGAGTCCTCTCGATCGTCCGACGCCGACGGCTGCTCGCTCATGGGCACCTCGAACGGTGGTCTTCCAGAGCGACAGTTGTTCGAGTGCGAGACGACTCTCGTGCGAGACGTTTATATCTCGGTAGGATGAACGTAAACATGGCTTGCAAACCCTCGCGGGTTGGAAGCCGCGTCTCGGGTGGTGCAACACCCGGGGCATTTCGGCGCATGCCCCCTGCGACCGTTTGGAGCGCGACGTCTATTTTGATTGTAGGTTGGTATACACTTATAATATCGGGGTTTGCTACGGTAGAAAGGAAATCTGATCGTGGAAGTCTGCATCTTCATCGTCGCTTGCGCACCCGTTTGAATATTTGAGCCGAGAAAAATTATTTGAGCCGGCGGAGACAAGGGTTACTACGATGACCGAGTCGAATCACGAATCGTGGACGGCGACCACGAGCGGGCGCGAGCGCGTCCGACACGTCGTCGAGTTGTTGGACGAACCGACACCGGTACAGGAGATCGCCGACCGCGCAGACGTCTCGCGGGCCACAGCCGACGATGAACTACAACGGCTGAAAAGCGACGACTGGGTCACTGAAACAACGATCGACGGGACAAAAGCGTACGACCTGAACCCCGTTCGAATGCTCTTCGACGAGGTGACCGACCTGATCGAGGAGCACACGCGCGACGAACTGGAGAGTCGGCTCACGGAGCTAACGGCGGACCGGGAGGAACTGGCGGCGGAGTACGACGTCGGCTCGCTTTCCGAGTTTCGGGAGCGACTCGTCGAAGACGAGTTGTCGGCCGCCGAACTTCGCGAGCGCCGCAATGTGATCGCCACGTGGGAGTCGATCAACACGGAACTCGGGCTCGTGAAGCACGCCCTCCAGCTGTACAGTGATGTCGTCGAACTCTCGTCGCCCGGGACGGACTCGAACTCGACACTCGCCTAATGGTCGTTTTTCTCGCTAACCGAACCAACTTGCAGAGCAAGCGGCTCCACGACCGCATCCGGACTCGGCTCAGCGACGAGTTCGATACCGTTCAACGACGGCGCGCCGAACCGCGCGAAGCCGGCCAGTACCGCGTCGTCGGGGAGGTGAACCCGCGGCGGTACCTCGACGACGCCGAGTATCCCGCGACGACTGCCCGGGTTGAGGTGGGATTCCAACTGCAGCCGAACGACTCGTACGAGTACTACTGGTTCAATTGGATCGAACCGGACCGAAGCACATTGGTCGGCTGGCACCAGGACGATACGCACGCCGATCTCGGGCCAGTTCATCGCCAAGTGAACGACGGCTCGGAGGCTATCGACCAGCAACGGGCCCGATTCATCGACTCGCACCCGCTCGATGTCGTAGAACGCAGACTCGGCGCCCTCCCGGCTGTACTCTCGGCCGTCGAGTGGGACGGCGAGCGACCCGTTGGATTCGACCCGACCGTCGCCGCGGTCGAGTAGTCTACTACCGACGTTCGTTCCGATCCCGTCCAGAAGACACGCTCACTCCGGAATAATCGACCGCGCTCAGGGCGACCAATCAGACACGGCAACTGAGGGAGGACGGAACCCGCTTCTTTGCTCGACGAAGTGATGAAAGACGGTCGCGGAGCCGATTCGCCAGGCAGCAGCGCCCGACGGAAACGGAAACCGCGATGATATGTCGCTTTGCTCTCCCACCTCTATCGGGCTCGAACGGCCGATCGACGGTCTCGCCGGTCAGGCATCTCGTAGCGTAAACGAGAACGTCGAGCCCTCGCCTGGTTCGGAGTCGACCCAGATCTCGCCGCCGTGGCGCTCGACGATCCGCTGACAGAGCGCCAGGCCGATCCCGGTGCCGGGATGTTCGTCGCGACTGTGGAGCCGTTGGAAGACGTCGAATACGCGGTCCTGATCGTCGGGATCGATCCCGATCCCGTCGTCTTCGACCGAGATGACCCACTTTCGACCGCGCCGGTCGGCGTCGATGCGAATTCGGGGCGGGTCGTCCCCGTTGTACTCGATCGCGTTGGAGAGCAGATTCTGGAAGACCTGACGTAACTGACTGCCGTCCCCTCGGACGCGGGGGAGGTCTTCGACCGTGATCTCGGCGTCCGTTTCTTCGATCTGTAGCTGTAGGTCCTCGAAGACGTTTTCGAGGAGGGAATCGAGATCGAGCGGTTCGAGCGGGTCGCCTTGCGTTTCGACCCGCGAGTACGCGAGCAGCCCGTCGATCATTTCGCGCATTCGCTCGGCGCCGTCGACGGCGAACTCGAGGAACTCCTCGCCGTCCCCGTCGAGGGCGTCGGCGTAGCGGCGCTCGATGAGTTGGAGATAACTCGAAACCATCCGCAGCGGTTCCTGTAGATCGTGGGAGGCCGCGTAGGCGAACTGTTCGAGCCGCTTGTTGGACTCCTCGAGTTGCGAAATCGTCTCCTCGAGTTTGCGCTGGTACTCCTTGCGTTCCGTGATGTCGTGGGCCATCGTTACGCCAGCGAAGACGTCGCCGCGGGTGTCGGTGATCGGCACCGCGTGGAGCACCCATTCCCGCCCCGCATAGGAGAGTTCGACCGATCGATCCTCGCCCTCGAGCGCGGCCCGAAGCGCCGGTTCGAGCGCGTCGTTCGTCCCGTCGGGCCAGACGTCGTCGAAGTTGTTTCCTATGAGGTCGACCGGTTCGAGGGGAATCTCCTCGAAGCCCTTGCCGGCGGCCAGCGTATACTCGAGTTCGTGATCGAACAGGGTGACGATCCCGTTCGGGAAGTACTCGGCGAGGGTCCGGTAGCGCTGTTCGGACTCCTCGAGTTGCCGTTCGCGCTTCTTTCGCTCCGTGATGTCCCGATCCGACACGACGATCGAGACGACGTCGCCGTCGTCGTTCGTGACCGGTCTGAAGACGCCGCTGAGCGTGTACCATTCGCCGTCCGGCCTGGTGAGGTCCGCCTCGAAGTTGACGTACTCACCGGCCGCCGCGCGCTCGGTCCACTCCCTGACATCGGATTGGATGCCGTCGTCCCCGTTCCACCACGGCGTCTCCCAGACGGGCTTTCCGGTCACGTCGTCGCGGTCGGCGTCGACGTACTCCATCGCCGTCCCGTTGATATCGAGCACCGTTCCGTCGGGTTCCAACAGGTTGACGAGGATGTTCGGATCTTCGAAGATCGCTTCGAAGCGCCGCTCCGTCTGTTCGAGTTCCCGTTCGCGCTCCCTCCGTTCGGTGACGTCCCGGAAGTACACCGAGATACCGGTCTCGGAGGGGTATAGGTTCGCTTCGACGCGGAAGTCGAGCGTGTCGTAGTAGAGTTCGTAGCTGGTCGCCTCCTGGGTCTCCAGTGCCGTGTGGAAGGCGTTCCAGACTTCGTCGATTTCGGCGGCGCTGGGGAACACGTCCCAAAGGCGCTCGCCGAGCAGGTCGTCCGCCGAGTGCTGGAGGAGTTCCGCGGCGCGATCGTTGACGTGGGTGAACCGAAACTCGTCGTCGACCGCGTAGAACGCGTCGGAGATCCGCCCGAGGATGCGCTGGAGTTCGCTTTCGAGCTCCTGCTCGTGCTCCCAGCGATCGGTCATGTCGCGAGTTACCTTCAGGTAGCCCTGGTGGGTGCCGTCGGCGTCTTGGAGCGACGTGATCGTGACGTTCGCCCAGAACCGGGTCCCGTCCTCGCGGACGCGCCAGCCCTCGTCTTCGACGGAGCCGTTCTCGGTCGCGCTCGCCAGGTTCCGTTCGGGAACGCCGGCCGCGCGATCCGCGTCGGTGTAGAACGTCGAGAAGTGCTCGCCGAGGATTTCCTCCCGATCGTAGCCCTTGATCTTCCGGGCCCCTTTGTTCCAGCTAATGACGTGGCCCTCAGTGTCCAGCCGGAAGATGGCGTACTCCTCGACGGCGTCGACGAGCGACTGAAACTCCGCTTTGCTCTCCTGAAGGGCGCCTTCCGACTCCTTCTGGTCGGTGATGTCGTAGTAGAGTTCGACGCGGCCGCCGGCGAACTCCCCCGATTCGATCGGTTTGCTCTGATACTCGAGCTTCCGGTCCGCCAGCTCCGCTCCGTCGCCGGTGATCCGACACTCGAAGGAGTCGATGTAGCGACCCTCGTCGTACGCTGCTGCGACCGTCTCGGCGAACGAATCGGGGTCCGCGAACCGAGTCTTGATCGCCTCGTCGATGACCGTTCGGTTGTCTCGCCCGACGAGGGCCTCGCGATCGAGACCGAAGTACCGCTCGATGGTCTCGTCGGCCCACGCGATTTCGAAGTCCGAATCGAGAACGACGGCGCCGATGTCGGCTTCGTCGATGACGCTCGTGATCGACTCGTACGATGCCACCGCGGATTCGACCGTGTCCCGCCGACGCCGTCTCTCGGATCGGTCGCGAACGACGCCGATCGTGCCCCGAAATTCACCGTCTTCTAGCAACGGGTTCACGCGAAGGTCACAGGGGATTTCCGTCCCGTCGGCGGCTCTAACGACGAGTTCGAAGCTCGCGACCTCGTCGGCGGTCGCGTCGGTTCGCTGTGCAATTTCGCGTTCGATGCGTTCGAGATCGGCATCAGCGAGGAGAACCGAGACGTGTTCGCCGACGAGCTCGTCGCGCGTGTACCCGGTCGTCTCGACGATGACGTCGTTGACCGCCACGAAGTGCCCCTCCCTATCGAGATGGTAGATCCCGTCGTCGATCGTCTCGACGAGCGTCTGATATCGATGGAGCGCGGTATCGTCGTCAGTATCACCCCGAAATAGACCCGTCGCGCCCGCTCGAGTACTCATAGTTCTTAGTCGGTGCTGACGGGGAAAAACCTCCCGCTGCTCTCCCAGTGTTCGTGCGTTGTACGACACGTTTATAAAAAGACACAACAGCGCGTTCGTAGCGCGTTCGTACGCACAGGAGACGGTCCTCGAAATCTGTCTGGCGCACCCGGAAAGGGGATACGGATGTTGGTTGCGCCGTCCCCTGACGTCCCCTAATTGACCGGCCGAGGCCGTGTCTCACTCCCCGACCAGCCAGGCGGAGAGATCACGGCCGAGAACTTGAGGATTCGGGCCGAGTACAGGTCTCGAGAGTTCGGTATCGCATCTAGAGGTGTCCGTCGTACCGTGCCACGAAGCAGCGGACAGCCATCAAACGCCGATTGTAGTCGCGCAGACCGGACAGTACCACGTTCCGGTCTTGCGTTCTAGATCTCGACGGCTTGTTGTCTCGAATTCGGAAACCTCGTTTCCACATCCGCCGCAGATATAATACGCGGAGAGACCGTCTGCGATGACGGTCAGTATCCAGCGTCCCACGTCCGCGAGTATTCCGAGCCCGAAGATGGCTAACAGCGCTCCTGTGCTCGCGACAAACGTCGGTATCAGCACGCGCACTGAGGGCGTCGTGATCGGTCGGGGAACGAGAGACGTCTCGCCCACCGACCTCGAGTCCGTTAGTCCGTCGGTCGCCTGGCCGGTCAGGTTCAGATTAGCGAACAGCGTCGGCTGCGGTCGGCGAGTCGGCCGACGATCGGTCCACCGCGATGAAAATCGATTCGCGGACGGGTTTCCGACGCCGACGGAGTCTTTATGCGGGTCGGTGTCCGAGAAAGAGATCCGACCGCGCTCTCGACCCGGATCGCCGACCGAGATTCCGAGGTAAGAATCTATGACATGCGAAGACTACGACTCGTCGCACCGAACGACTCGCGTCGACGCCCGGACGGCGTCTAGCGCTCTCCTCTTCGAGTACGGACACGCCGGGAGGGAGGGAGCCGATGACTGACGGCCGCACCACGAGCGCGCTCGACCGCCTCAGCGCGGCGGTACGGGGTCGGATCGAGGACCTCCGCTGGTGGTATGCGCTGCGGGTCGGCGGCGCTCCCGACTGCGCGGTTTGCGGTGACGATGCGGCGTGGATCGCCGAAGCGAGGAACGAACCGCGCTGCTTCAAGCACATCCCGAACGACGGGACCGATGCGATCCGCGACGTGCGACCCGAGGATTGCCTCACCGACTGGGACGAGACGACCGACACCTAACCCGTACCTGAGCCGGCCGTCCGCCGAGTCGACCGTCACGACGGGAGAAACCAGGCTCGTCGATTGGATCTCGAAGTACACGCCACGTACCGCCCTGACGGACGTCTCGGCGAGTTTTCCACCGCTCATTTCGAGTTCGAGTCGGCCGAGGTCGGTTCCTTGGTAGGTTGTCTCGGATCTTTTAGTCCGAGGACGGACCGGTGCCCCACCGTCGGGTACGAGCGACGCTCCCGCGGAGTTGACCTAACCTGATCGAGGGCTCGCGGAAACGGAGCGTCACGGGACCGATTCCATCAGCTGGTGGTTTCCAGAATACCAATGGCCGTTTCCAGACGTGTTAGGCAGTCGAAATCGGCCAATAGAGTTAATCCGTGCCGGCATCGAAATGGCACCGGCGGCGGGAGGCGATTCGGTCGTCGTCGACCGATCCGAGACATCACCGCACCCGACGTCGTAACTGGGATCGTTCCAACGAGAGGCCATATCGTCACGATCTCAGATCCACCCACCGCTTCCGATTGACACACCGTTCGACGGTTGGGGACTCCGATGTCGGCCACCGGCCGGCAGTTTCCGCGGCCAACACACGTTGGAGACACTGGTATCAGTCCCAGCCTCGTACGGAGAAATACGACAGGGCGCCACATCATCATCATCACCCGCGCCATACGCGCACGCTTCCCTGTCGTACCGTTTCGCTTCCTTCCAGTCCGTTCGATGAGCAACCGCCCGAATAGCGGTAGAGTCCCTGTCGATTACAGCCACCGCTCCGATCTGCGACGAGATTATCTCGCTTCGAGCGCCGTCGCTCCGGCCCGAACTCGCTTCACGGGTCGGTTCCTCTCAACTGTGGAATAGTTATTTAGTGATCCGTCGCATCACTCCCACAGGAATCATGGTGGCTGTTAGCAAATTACGGGAAATGTACGAGACCATGGTGACGGCGCGTCACTACGAGGAGCGGCTGCAGGAGGAATACCTCGAGGGGAAACAACCCGCGTTCGACATCTCCGCCGGGCCCATTCCCGGCGAACTCCACCTGGCCGCGGGACACGAGGCCTCCGGCGCAGGCGTCTGTCAGCACCTCCGGGACGACGATACGGTCACGGCACCCCACCGCCCGCACCACATCGCCATCGCGAAGGGCGTCGACTTAAAGCGAATGACGGCCGAGATATTCGGCCGACGAACGGGTCTCAGCAAGGGCAAAGGCGGCCACATGCACCTCTTCGATCCGGACGTCAAGTTCGCGTGTAGCGGGATCATCGCCGAGGGGTGCCCGCCCGCGGTCGGCGCCGGCCTGGCCGCGAAGCAACGGAACACCGACAGCGTCGCGGTCGCGTTCCTCGGCGAGGGTGCGATCGATCAGGGGGCGTTTCTGGAGTCGCTCAACCTGGCGAGCGTCCAGAACCTGCCGGTCGTCTTCGTCGTCGAGGACAACGACTGGGCTATCAGCATGCCGAAAGAGCGCGTCACGGACGTCGAAAACGGCGCCCAGCGCGCGGGCGGTTTCGACTTACCGGGAACTCGAGTGGACGTCGACGATGCCGTCGCGATCTACGAGGCCGCCGGCGAAGCCATCGGCCGTGCCCGCGACAGGAACGGGCCCAGCCTGCTGGAGGTCCAGGTCCACCGGCGCATGGGTCACTTCATGGGTGACGCCGAGGGGTACCGTCCCGACGAAGACCAGGCGGCGGCCGAACGACGGGATTCGATCGAGCGACTCGAGAGCGACCTTCGCGCACACGACGTCGACGACGAGACGATCGAGGAACTGCGCGACCGGGCTCACGAGCGCGTCGAGGAGGCCATCGAGTGGGCGAAAGAGCAGCCCGAACCCGACCCGGACGACGCCTACGAGGATGCGTTCGTGAACCCGCCGTCCGGCGTGACCGATAGCGAGCCGTCGATCGCGGAAACGGGAGGTGTCGACTGATGGCCCAACAGGAGAAGGATCGAGCGAACGACCGGCAGACGGACCGCTCGCTGACCATGAGTCGCGCGATGGTCGAGGCGATCGCCCACGAGATGCGCGAGAACGATGAGGTCTTCTACATGGGCGAAGACGTCGCGGATTACGGCGGCATCTTCGACAGCACCGAGGGCCTCCTCGAAGAATTCGGTCGCGACCGCATCGTGGACGTCCCCATCAGCGAGACGGCCTACATCGGCGCCGCCGTCGGTGCAGCCCAGGAGGGGATGCGGCCGATTGCCGAGCTCATGTTCGTCGACTTCTTCGGCGTCGGCATGGACCAGATCTACAACCAGATGGCCAAGAACACCTACATGAGCGGCGGGACCGTGAACGTCCCGATGGTGCTCACGGCGGCCGTCGGCGGGACGTACAACGACGCCGCTCAGCACTCCCAGACCCTCTACGGGACCTTCGCTCACCTCCCGGGCATGAAGGTCGTCGTCCCGTCGACGGCCTACGACGCGAAGGGACTCATGCACAACGCCATCCGCGACGACGACCCCGTCGTCTACCTGTTCCACAAGCGGCTGATGGGGATCGGCTGGCTGCCGGCGCCGGACGGCCCGAAGACCGGCGTCCCGGACGACGACTACACGATCCCCTTCGGGAGCGCCGACGTCAAGCGCGAGGGCGTCGACGCGACCGTCGTCACGCTTGGCCTGCACGTCCACCGCGCGCTCGAGGCCGCCGAGTCGCTCGCCGACGACGGGATCGACGCCGAGGTGATCGACCTTCGGACGCTCGTTCCGCTCGATATCGACACCGTTCGCGAGTCCGTCGCGAAGACCGGTCGCCTGGTCGTCGTCGACGAGGACTACCGCTCGTATGGAGTCACCGGTGAGATCATCGCGAGCGTGGCCGAGGACGGACTCGACGACCTCGAGGCCGTCGAGCGGGTCGCGCTGCCGGACGTGCCGATCCCGTACGCTCGACCCATGGAAGACGAGGTCATTCCGGGGACGGATGATATCACCGAGGCCGTTCGCGCCGTTCGATCGCAGGACCGAGAATGAGCGGGAGCGCCGACCGCGTCGCCGTCGATTCAGCCGACGCCTGGCCGGATGACGCGGACGAGGACGAAGGCGTCGTCGTCAATTGGTTCGTGAGCGAAGGGAGCGACGTCGAGGAGGGCGAGACCCTCTGCGAGTTCCAGGTCGAGAAGGTGAGCATCGACGTTCCGGCGCCGGTAACCGGTACGCTCGCCGAAATCACCCTCGACGAAGACGCCGAGTTCGAGAGAGGGGAACCGCTCGCCTGGCTGCAACCCGAGTAGCGTCCCGCGTTCTATCGGTTGGATCCCGCGCTGGGCCGTGCTGTCGAGCGGACTGGCCCTAGCGGGGTAACAGTGCTATTCGAATGCGCATTGCTCGGCTATTCCGGAGTGTCCAGTCGAGAAATCGATAATGCGGCAGTCAGCCCCCCGAAATTCGGTATGTCGTCGAATGTCCCTGTCTCTCACACGGGGGAGATATGGCCCGCCGAAATACCATGAGTTATATTATATGCCGATCTTATTACTCGAGTGAGTACGCAATGGCAGATACCGAAGATCGAATCCGGACGACGCATATCGGAAGCCTTCCGCGACCCCCCGAACTCCTCGACCTCCTCACGAAGCGCCAGAACGGTGCGACGGTCGACGAGACGGAGTGGGAAACCGCCGTCGCGGACGCCACGCGGAACGTCGTCGAGCGCCAGGCCGACGTCGGCCTCGACATCGCCAACAACGGCGAACAGCCCCGCGTCTCGTTCAACTGGTACGTCGCCGACCGGCTAACGGGAATCGGCGGCGAGCGCGAACAGGAACTCTGGGCCGATCTGGCGGAGTACCCCCACTACGCAGAGGAGACGTTTTCGACGGACGTCATCGATCTCGCGACGCAGCCGGCCGTCACCGGACCGATCGAGTACGACGGTCGCGACGCGGCCGAAGCGGAGGCCGCTGCGTTCTTCGATGCGCTGGACGACGCCGACGCGGATTTCGAGGAGACGTTCCTCACAACGGCGTCGCCGAGCATCGTGGCGACCACGCACGTAAACGAGTACTACGACTCCCACGAGGCGTTCCTCTTCGCCATCGCGGACGCGATGCGCGAGGAATACGAACTGCTCGCGGAGACGGGTGCGACCCTGCAGATCGACGCGCCCGAACTCCTCACCATCGGCCAGACGGCGGCCTACGCGGACGAATCCCTCGAGGATATCAAGAACGCCACGCGCCTCCACGTCGAAGCGCTCAACGAGGCCCTCGAGAACGTCCCCGCCGAGCAAGTCCGCCTCCACACCTGCTGGGGCAGCTACGAGGGGCCCCATCACCTCGATACTGACCTCGTCGACCTCCTCCCGGAGATCTACGAGGCCGACATCACGGGGCTGAGTATCGAACAGGCCAACCCCCGCCACCAGCACGAGTACCGCGCGTTCGCGGAACACCCGCTGCCGGACGACTGGACGCTGATGCCTGGCGTCGTCGACGTGAAGACGAACATCATCGACCACCCGGAGACGATCGCGGACCGTTTAGAGCGCGTCGCCGACGCGGTCGACGACTCGACGCCGCTCGTTGCCGCTCCCGACTGTGGCTTCGGTACGCAGGCCGGCCTCGGGATGGTCGACCCCGAAATCGCGTGGGCAAAACTCGACGCGCTCGCCGAGGGTGCCGAGATCGCGACCGACCGCGTCTGCTGACGCTCCGTCGATCCCGTCCGTTCCGGACGCGGAACGCAGACGGTTCGCCGAGAGCGAGACGGCAGCGCGCACAAAAAGACGATAAACGGATGCAGCTTGTGATCGATCCGACACTCCAGTCTGTCGGCCAGTTCGGTCCCAGCGGACGCGGTGCCGTTACTCCGAGTCCGAGAGTTCTTCGCCGACGTACTGGTCTTCCCACTCCCGTCGGGCTTCGAGCTCGCGCCGGCCGCGAGCCGTGATCGAGTAGTAGTTCGTCCGCTGATCGAGTTCTCCCTTCTCGACGAGCCCCTTGTTGACGACTTCGTCGAGATTCGGGTAGAGTCGCCCGTGATGGATCTCCTTCTCGTAGTAGCCTTCGAGTTCCTCTTTGATCGCGAGCCCGTGTGGCTGGTCCTGGCCGGCAATCACGTACAAGAGATCGCGCTGGAAACCGGTCAAATCGTACATATCGGTACTGTGTTCTATCACGGTATAAGGATAGCGAGACTGGATTCAATTCTGGCTATCTCCACTGGAGAAAACCATCGACAGTTTTCGATCCTTATTTGCCGCTCTACTTTCCTGCCGTTCCGCCCCGACCGCGATTCGTCTCCGAATGCTCCCCCGAGCCGCGGGCCGAGTCACGGTGAATGCTTAGTATTTTGGTAACAAATAACGTATCTGGTCGTGGGATCAGCTATGTCCGACAGTAGCCTCCGAGAAGAGCAGCAATCGATGAAAGAAGCGTACGAGGAAGACCCCGAGAAGGCACAGATCAGCCTGTCGGCGAAAGGGGAAGAGCAGTCCGACGTTCGCTCCTGTCGCGTCGATATCGGTCGAGCGATTTACGAGGCCGAGCTCCACGAGGGGGCGGCCGGCCCCGGCACGGGCGCGTGTTCGGGCGACCTCTTACTCGGGGCCCTGGCGGCCTGCTCGCAACTCACGGCACAGGCGGTCGCGGACACGATGGAGATCGATGCGGAGATCACGACCGAAGTACACGGCGACCTCGACCTCCGCGGGACGCTTGGGATCGACGACGACGTGCCCGTCGGCTTCCAGAACGTTCGCCTCGAGGTCGCCGTAGACGGCGACGTCGATGCCGAGACCGCGGCCGCCCTTCAGGAGTACGCGGAGCGATACTGCGTCGTCCTCCAGACGATATCGGACCCGCCGGGGATCGAAACGGAGTGGTCGTTCGACTAGGTCGACCGGCGCGTCCGCCAGGCGGACGAGGTCACTCCCGCCTCGATTCAATCTGACGCGACCGGCGTGTCCTCGGCAACGCCCTCGAGTCTGACCCACGATTCGGCGTTCGATTCGGGGACGGCCACTTCTCCGAGGAAGGCGTCGCACGCTCGGCAGGTCGACCAGACGGTGACGTGCGGCGGTTGGCAGCACGGATCGACCCGGTCGGAGCGCCGCTCGGCCGGTCCGCCGCAGTCCGGACATCGGTCGCTCGACAGCCGAACTCGCAGCAGCACGTCCAGTCGAGCGTCGCGGTCGAGCCCCGCCCAGCCGTCGAGCCGATCGTGGAGTATCGACGCGGCCGCCACGTCGGCAACGAGCGCGGCGTCCGACTCCCACCGGAGGAGCTTGTTTCCGTCGACCGAAAACGCTCGCTCTCCCCGTTCGTCGATCTCCGTCGCGTCGACGATCGCCGCGACGTCGTCGGCCGCGGGAGCCGTCTCCGCGTATCGGTCCGTTTCCCGCCGGAGTGCCCTCCGAAAGCCGTCGGCGAGGCGTACGTTCTCGGTCGCCGTTCGCTCGACGACGCCGGCGGCGGTCAGCATTCCCCACGGATCGTCCTCGAACCCGTCCTCGCGAGACCGCTCCGAAACCGGCTCCTTTCCGAACAGTTCGAGCACCGATCGGGGCAGATACCGCTCGGTGAGTCGCGGCGTGCCGGGGACCAGGTATCCCCGAACGTAGATGATCGCGAGCGATCCGAGGAAGACGACCGTCCCGATCCGAACGGAGGCGAGGACGCTGACGGCGGTCGCCAGAACGACCGCGATACCGACGTTCACGACCGTACACGGCAGACAGCGGTTTTCACCCGTGTACTCCGACCGTCGAACGGACGACAACCCCTCGAGGCGCAGTCGCATAGCTGAACTGCCAACAGGTACCACACTCGCCTGTAAAAACCTTCGTCCGCGACTTCGACGCCACTCACGTCATAAATCGGCGGCAAATGCAACGATGTTCGTGATCAACCGAGAGCGGCGAGTTGCGATTACCGAGGTCCGAACGCTACGGACAGATCGGAACCGTTCGGCTCGTTCACCCGATTGCAAAACCGCCGCCCTGACCACCCCACACCATCATGACATCGAACGACCCCCTCGTCGACAAGTGCCCGGTCTGTAACACGTATTTCCTCGCCGGTTCAAGCGCCGACCTGCAGCGACGACTCAACGCGCACGAACTCGACCAGCACGGCAAGGTGCGACCGACCAGAGTCGATCACGACGCGACGAATTACCGGTAACGGTGTGGTAGTGCGGTTCGTTCGGAACGAGCAGTAGACCGACGTCGCCAGTCGCTTGCGCCCGACTATCTCTCGTTCGAGGTCGTCATTGTTGTGTCAAACGGTATTAAAGACTGTCGACCTTCCCGTCGTCATCACAAATCGCCGGCCGCGTCAGATGGAGCGAGACTCAGGCCATCGCCGCGGAACAGTTGCTGCGATCGCCACCCCGCGCAAATCGTTGCCACCTGTAGCCGCTATCGGCATAGAGCAATCTGTCGATGCAATCGATTCAGAGCTTGTCGATGCTATCTTCGAGCAGGGACTCGAGCGTTCGAATTCGCTCTTTGAGAAACTCGACGTCGGCCGCCGGTCCCGTGCCGTCTTCAGCGTGCACTGCCTGGGTGACGATATCGTCGAACGCCGATTCCATCTCTTGGAGTTCGATAGCCATCTGTAGCCCGTCTCGAACGAACTCGCTTCGCGTCTGCCCCTGGCGTTCGGCAGCAGCGTCGGCGCTTTCGATTAATGCACGGGGAACGCGTACGGTGATTTTCCGCGTCTCTTGGAGGTCGTAATCGGTCGCGACGTCCGATTCCTGAAACCGAGCGCCGCTCAGAATAGCCGCGACTTGGTAATGCGTCGGACAGAGTCCGATTGTTGTACTGTCACGTGACGACTGCGCGATCGAATAGGTTGAGAGCGAATCCGTCGTCCCACAGATCGCACATTCCGTTATGACGACGTCGGACTCCCGCTCGGAAGATTGAGTGTCGGATGATCGTTCTGGTGGCATTTGGGTTTCTCGGCACTGTCTAGTTCTGCACCTCCTCGACCGGCGTCTTTCCACCGAGAGCTTGATGCGGTCTCTGACGGTTGTAGTAATGCACGAATCGTTCAAGACGTCCTCGGACGCTCGACCGACTGCCCACCCATGAATTATGGAAGTGGTGAATTCGAATTTTGAGGGTTTGAAGCCACTTTCAGTGCGGTTTTGGTCGATATAGTTGACCTGACCGCCCAGTCCGACTCGGGAGAGGGCAGTCCGATAGCCAAATTGATCGACGAGAAACTCAAACATGGATAGATCCTGTTTCTCGCGGAGTTTCTGTAGAAACGCAGCTACCGGATCAGTGACGTGTCGACGAAACAACGCAATGTCAAGAATCACCTTTGTTTCGATGTATATTGCAGAACACAGGCAAGACCAGGCATACCTAAGCGAGACTAACCGGGCGCGGTTCGAGTCTTCGCCGATCGGCCCGGTCGCCACATCCGTGGCAATTCGTACCCGCGGGTTTCGGAAAGAGGAGCTGTTCGATTACCGTACTGTTCGTCTCACGGTTTCTACAATCTCATCGTGGACGTTCCCGTTCGACGCGACAAGACCCTCGCAACCCGGCTTCCAGGGCCCTCCTTCTATATCCGTCACTGACCCGCCGGCTCGTTCGACCATTTCGATGCCGGCGATTGTGTCCCACGGGTTTGGGTCCGGCTGCGGAGAAACCGCCGCGTCAAGCGCGCCGCAGGCGACCATACCGAGCGTCACTTGGGCGCAGCCGAAGCGCCGGAGGTCGCCGAACCGCAAGAGTAATTCTCGGAGGAGGTCGCCGAACTGCCGATCGCGTTCGGATCCGTACCGAAGGATGGGCGCGACTGTAAATCGATCGAGGTCCGTTCGAGTACTGACGGAGATCGGGTCCCCGTTCAGCGTGACGCCGTCGGAGTCCGCCGCGAACGTGTCCCCGAGCGCCGGCGCGACGGTCACTGCTGCGACGGTCTCGTGATCGCGGACGGCCGCGACGGTCGTCGTCCACAGCTGCGTCCCGCGGACGAAGTTGGTCGTGCCGTCGATCGGGTCGATTACCCAGGCGTTCCCGTCCGCGGGAACGGACTTCAGTTCGTCTTCCTCTTCGCCGACGATAGTCGCGTCCGGGTACTCGTTGCGAATGACGTCGATAACGCGTTGCTGCGTCTCGGTGTCCGCTCTGGTGACGAAATCCATCTTCGAGTCCTTGGTCTCTACGTCCAGTTCGGTGCGGAACAGGTCGTGAGCGACCTCGGACCCTTCGACCGCCGCTTCGTATGCTACGTCGGATCGTGTCATCGTGATCGTGGTAATTCACTGCTGGTGATTTTAAGCCTTCGCCAGACGAATCCGCCGGGAGTGATCAGACGATTCGCGTCCCGTCCTCCTCGAACAGCCACGATTCCTCGGTCTGGATATCGACGTGAATCCGATCCCGCTCCTTCGAGATTTTACCCTGCGGCGTGACCGCCGACAGCGAGGTTCCGTTCGCGGAGAGGTGGACGGCGTCTCGATCGCCGAGCGGTTCGACGACGTCAAGATCAGCGACGAACTCGCCTGGATCGGTCCCGAGATTCAGGTACTCCGGCCGAATCCCGTAGATGACTGTCTCTCCAATGTACCCTTCGACCCGGTCGACCTGCTTCTCGGTGGCCGGAATCGTGTAGAAATCGGACGCGAACGCGAGTCCGTCGGCCGTCCGCTCGACGGTGCACTCGATGAGGTTCGGTGACGGCGAGCCGATAAACCCCGCGACGAAGCGGTTCTCCGGTTCGTTGTACACTTCGTACGGAGTCCCGATCTGTTGAACGTACCCCTCGTTCATCACTACGATCTTGTCTCCGAGCGTCATCGCCTCTTCCTGATCGTGCGTGACGAAGATCATCGCCGTGTTCAACTGCCGTTGAATCTTCTTGACCTCGACGCGCATCTTGTCTCGGAGATTCGCGTCGAGGGCCGAAAACGGCTCGTCGAGCAGGAACGCCGCGGGTTCCATTACCATCGCGCGTCCGAGCGAGACGCGCTGCTGTTGCCCGCCCGAGAGCGCTGACGGTTTCCGATCGAGCATCGCCGAGAGGCCGAGCGTGTCCGCAACCTCCTCGACGCGCTGTCGCTTTTCCTCTTTCGAGAGGTCGGTGTTCATGTCGAGTCCGAAGCGGATGTTCTTCCGGACGCTCATATGGGGGAACAGCGCGATGCTCTGGAAGACGAACGCGAGGTTCCTGTCTTTGGATTTCAGGCCGGTGATGTCTTCTCCGTCGACGGTGATGCTGCCGCTGTCCGGCTCTTCCAGCCCGGCGATACACCGAAGCGTCGTCGTCTTGCCGCAGCCGGAGGGGCCAACGAGCACGATGAATTCGCCTTCGTCGATACCGATGTTCACGTCGTCACAGGCGACTACCGAGCCATCGTTGAACGTCTTTCGAATCCCGTCGACACGGATCTGATCTCCCGTGCCGCTTCTGTCGGCGGAGTCGTAGTTACTACTCGATTCGTCTGATCTCTCCGTTCGGTTGCCCGAACTGTTGTCTTCTGTTTGCTTCATGGGTTCTTGACTCATACGTTGAACGCACTCTCCAGGTAGTTGCGAGCGACGAGGTAGATGATCGTCGGTGGGGTGCCGATGATGATCGTCTCGGCCATCAGCTTCCCCCAGTAGACCCGTTCACCCGACCCGCCGCCGATGGTCCCGTACAGGACCGGCACGGCCGGAACCGGTCCGGTGCCGGTAGTCAGGAGGTTGGCGAAGAGGAAGTCGTTCCATCCCGTGAGAAACGCGAGGAAGCCGACGGCGACGATTCCGGGGGCCGCCAACGGGAGGATGACTCGAACGAACGCCGTGAACTGCGTACAGCCGTACACCTGCGCGGCCTCCTCGATGTCCGTCGGGAGATTCTCGAAGAAGTCCCGGAGGATCCAGATGGAAAACGGGGTGACGAACACCTGGTATGCCAGGATCATCCCGAAGATGGTATTGTAGATTCCCAGCGCGGTCCACAGGTCCATGATCGGGATGACCAGGAGGATGTACGGGAACATCATCGCCGAGATGATCGCGTAGAATCCGACCGTTTTCCCGTAGAACTCCTTTCGGGCGAACGCGTAGGCGCCCGGGATGGTGATGGCGAGCGCCAGCAACGCGGTGCCCGTCCCGATCAGGAAGCTGTTGACGAGGTTCCCTCGCAGATCCTCGAACCCGCTCGTCCACGCTTCCAGCGTCGGGTCGTACGGGACGAGGTGCGGATCGGTGAAGAACTCGCTCGGCGGCATGAACGACACCGAAAGGATGAACAGGAGCGGAACGAGGTTCGCGAGCACGAGAAATGCGACGACGCCGTACGCGGTCGCCTTCAGCGTCACGCCCGTCGCGTCGTAGCCGGTCGCGCTCATGCTCCCGCCCCCTCGCTCGCGCGCTCGAACTCGCGAATGAACACGGCGACGAAGCCGAGGGTCATCACGAGCAAGATGATTCCGATGGCGTACGCGATGCCCATCTGACCGCGCTCGTAGGCGAACTGGTACAGTAACACGGCCAGGATGGACGTATCGTATCCCGGTCCGCCGTTCGTGATCTGGAGCACCTGCGAGATCTTCGTCATGTTCCAGATGATTCGGATGCTCAGCGCGACCAGAATGGCGCTTTTCAGCTGCGGTAGCGTCACGCGCAGGAACGTCTGGAGCGGCCCCGCGCCGTACATGCGAGCGCTCTCGTACAGTTCTTCCGGGATGCTCTCGAGGCTGGCCGAGATGATGAGGAACATGAACGGCCAAAACGTCCACGTCGTCACGAACATCACGACGGCGAGCGATAGTGGCCCGCTGCTACCCCAATAGATCGTCTCTTCGAGGACGCTCCACTCGGTGAGGTAGCCGAAGACGGGACCGAAGTCGGGCTCGAGCAGGTACGCCCAGATGGTCCCGATCACCAGCGGTGGCATCGTATACGAGAGCAGAAATGCCGCGCTGACGAGACTCTTCCCGCGGCGGAGTTCCCGCACGGCGAGCGCCGCCGCGAGCGCGACGACCAACTGTAACACCGTCGTCAGCGAGAAGATCACGGTCGCCTTCAAGGACGTGTAGAACGGCTCCCACTGCAGCAGGAACTCGTAATTCGTCAGGCCGATCCACGTTGGCTCGCCGCCGAAGGGCCACTCGTTGAAACTCATATAGACGCCCTGCAGGAAGGGGAGCCACATGAGCGCGACCAGAAACAGCAACACCGGCATGATCAACAGATAAGCGAACCAGTTCTCGGAGAGCACCGTCCGGTAGCGCTCGGTTCTGCCGCCGACGTCGAATAAGTTCCGTGTCGACATATTAGATGTCCACCTGATTGCGTATTTCTTCGGCGGTCCGGGTACAGGCCTCTTCGGGGCTGATCTTGCCGCGGACGGCTTCCTGGAACCGCGGTCCGGCGATGTTGTACTGGATCGCGTTCATCTCCGGGTGGCTCGACCACCCGTGTTCCATGCCCTCGACGGTCGTCTCGAGCGTCGAGATGTAATTACTCCGGGAGAGCGCCTCGTCGTCTTCGAGCTCCGGCCACACGTCCCGCCGAACCGGAAGCGTCGCGAGCGACTTCGGCACCTCCCGCTGGAAGTCCGCCGAAAGCAGTTTGTTGATCCATTGGATCGCCATCTCCTCGCGGTCCCGCCAGGCGTCCTCCGAGACGCCGTCGGGCTTTCGCATGAGTGCGACGCACTGCGTGAAGAAGTCGCCGCGATTGCCCGCGTCGCCCTCCCAGGGTGGCCCGAACACGATGGTTCCGTCTCTGATCATGTCTTCCGCGCGGCTCATGAACTGGCCAAAGCCCTTCGTGCTTCCCTGATACATACTCACCTCCCCTTGAATGAGCATCTGGGCGGCACCTTCGTTAGACGCCGTCGCCGCCTTGGCGGAGGAGAGCCCGTGTTCGCGGTAGAGGTCGACGTACTGTCTGGTCGCCTCCTTCCAGATCTCGTTGTCGTAGTTAACGTCCGACCAGTCCTCATCGAGGTACATCCCGTCGTACCCACCCTTCGAGGCGGTCCACGTGACGAGCGCCTCGTCGGTGACGTCTCCATGCTCGCCGTATATTTGAAACCCGTACTCGCCCGGGCCGTCCTCCTGAAGCTGCGTCGCCAGCTGGATGAGATGCTCGTAATCCTCGGGCGGAAAGTCGTCTTCGATCGAGAGGCCGGCCGCTTCGAAGTGATCCGCCCGCGCGATAAAGGGCGCGCCGACCTCGAGACCGACGGGAATCTCGTACAGTTCCTCGTCGAATCCTCGATAACAGCTCTGGCCCATCTCCAGCGCCCACTCGACGTTCTCGAGTGCCTCGTCGTCGAGTCTGTCCTTGTACTCGCTGACGGGCTTGACCCAGCCGGGTTCGATGAACTGGCCGGTGAGCGAGTTCGTCGAGTCGTAGAGGAGTGGCCGATTCCCGTTCTGAATGTTATTTTTCCACTTGCCACCGTTGATGTCGTCCCAGTTCGACCAGTTCATTTCCAGCTGAACGTCGTGCTCGTCTTGGAACTCCGCTACGGAGGTCTGCATCAACTCCGCCGCGACTTCGGACTGGGAGTGAAAGTATTCCCAGTACTCGTTGGTACTACTAGCTCCGTTCGATCTGTCGATAACACCGCTCAGGCAGCCCGCAGCCCCTGCCATTCCGGCGGTCCCAGCAGCTACTATATACTGGCGTCTTGGCATCTGGCTTGCCATACCGACACATGTCTATCTTCCCTAATAAACATTCGGGTGGGATAATAAAAAACTATAGAATACAAAACAGCAGACAGCTAGTGCCGCTTTAGAAGGTTTAATAACCTAATTGCGATTTCATTAGGGCACTGTCACGGGAGTGGTAGCGTTCACCCCCGTCGGCGGAGCCTACCCATGAGCAACGATACACCGGACGTTCTCGTCCTACGCTCGGACACGCACGGATTGCCAGCGCGCGAGTACGCAGACCTACTCGACGACCGACTACCGACCCACGACGTCGAACTCGCCCAGACACCGGCCGAGGAACGCGAGCTCATCGAACACGCTACCGTCGTCTCGGGCGTCGACATCGACGAGGAATTGTTGGACCAGGCGGAGGACCTTGAGCTATTCGCGGGGATCGCTGCGGGGTATAATCACCTGCCCCTCGAGACCATGCGAGAGATGGACGTTGCCGTAACTAACGCCTCCGGGATCCACGCACCGAACATCGCGGAGCAAGTCGTCGGATACGTCTTGACCTTCTCGCGCCGGCTGCAGGAAGGCTTGAGACGAAAGAACCGTCGCGAGTGGCGTCACTACCAAGGCGGCGAACTGAAGGGGAGTACGGTCACCATCGTCGGTCTCGGCGCGATTGGCACGGCCGTCGTCGAACGACTCTCTGGATTCGACGTCGAGACGATCGGGATCAGGTACACGCCCGAGAAGGGAGGACCGACGGACGAGGTCGTGGGATTCGAACGCGAGGCCGTACACGACGCGCTCGCACGGACCGAGTACCTCGTTATCGCCGCGCCGCTGACGGAGACGACGCGAGGACTGCTTTCCGGTTCCGAATTCGAGACGCTTCCTCCGAACGCGAAGGTGATCAACGTGGGTCGAGGGAAGATCATCGATACCGACGCACTCGTATCCGCTATTCAAACGAACCAGATTGATGGTGCGGCGCTCGACGTGACTGACCCCGAACCGCTCCCCGCAGATCATCCGTTATGGCAGTTTGAGAACGTCATTATTACCCCGCACAACGCCGGCCACAGCCCGAAACACTGGGACCGATTAGCCGAGATCGTTGCCGACAACGTCACAGATCTGTCCGAAACGGGCGACGCCGCTGGACTCACTAATCTCGTCTGATCGGAGATCAAGAGTATCCCCATCGATCGCCCGGCTCACCTTCGCCTGTGGCTCGATCGTTGGGATGAAGACCGGCGCAGCAGGGTCACTTTGTGCGAGTACTGCTTCCGGTCGCATTGCTTCCGCGCGCGCGGCGTCGAGTTAGGCGATTGCTGTGGAGAGATATAGTTAAAGGAGTACGAATCAATGAGACGTACATGTTCGATCGCTCATCGGGCCACGAGGCGAACGATACGCTCGGATCAGTCGAGAAGGCCTTTATTGTTCTCGAAGAGCTCAGACAAATGCGGAAAGCCGGCGTCTCAGAACTGGCGGAGCAACTGGACTTCCCTAAAAGCACTGTTCATATCTATCTCCAGACGTTACGGGAACAGGGCTTTGTGGTACAGGATGGCGACGAATACGCGCTGAGTTACCGGTTTCTGGAATACGGTGGCGATTACAGAAACCAGTCGCGATTATACCGGGTTGCGAAAACGGAGGTTGACAAGCTCGCGTCCGAAACGGATGAGGTCGCAAATCTCGGTATCGAAGAAAACGGACTTCGGGTTCTCCTCTACAAATCGGAAGGGCCGGACGCCGTCCACGACAACGCCCCGATCGGAGAGTACGCGCATATGCACTGGACGGCGCTTGGGAAGGCGATGTTAGCGCACTACCCGATGAGTCGCGTCGAGTCAATCATCAACACTCATGGGTTGCCTCGGGCGAACGAGCACACGATAACGGATGATGACAACCTTTTCACAGAACTTGAGTATATCCGCGAGCGTGGGTATTCCGTTGAGGACCAAGATAGAAGAGAAGGTGTTCTCACTATCGGCGCACCGATCGTGGACCGAAGTACGAACGAGGTCATTAGCGCCGTATCGGTTTCCGGCCCGAAGAACCACCTAGACGAGCAAGAACGATTCGAAGAACTCGTTGCTGCGGTCAAGAAGACGGCAAACGTTATTGAACTTCGCTACTCTCACTACTGAGATCAAACTCTCTGCCATTCGGATGATCGAACCAATGCGGTCCATTCAACGTCATTGAACGAGTCCTTTGCTTCTCATCGACCAGTTGCCGCATCGAACAGATACGGCGCGAATATTTTACAACCATATGGATGTATTCCCTGCCTGTAATAATGGTATGGTTTTTCATATAGTAATATATTGAATGCTAATTTGTTTTAATTACTCCTCTGAGGACAATGAATTATTAGTGTTATTACTACAACTCATGTAGCATTCGACATCCTTGAACTCAGACCTCTGCCAGCCTTAGTTCACTGAAACGATGATTCGAGTTTCCAATATCATAATAGTAATTCTATATACATGAATTTACAACCATATGTGCGTAATACAGTTGGGCTGCGACATAGACGTCATGAACAGGAGCGTGTTTAGAGGGCAGATCTATCGAAAACGCGTTCAGATCACTGCCTCTCATCATCGGATTTGCGGCATTTGCGCTGGGAGTTAATGCTGCTGGGTAGAGTTAACGAACTCCGCACAGCGTGCAATCATACTAGACGAAGTGCTCTCATATTCTCGATTTAGTGGGTTTATTAACCAGATGGTGAGCCAAGGATCGCTCGTGCTAGTTCGCTTAGTAATGCTGGTGCTTTATTTCAATTACGTTCACTGAGTTTTGAAGTTCGTCAACCAACACCGATTTAATTAGATCATCATCGAATTTACTTTTGGGACCAGTCAAGGAAATCGACCCGAGGATAGACCCATCCTCTGACCGTATCGGGGCACCGATCGACCGCATTCCAGTACGCCGCTCCTCGTCTTCGATTGAATGGTTCTGGTTTCGGATTATTTCGAGTTCCTCTAGTAGTTCACTTCGTGTCGTGATCGTTTTCTCCGTGAGTTTAGGCAGACCGTGCTTCTCAATGATGCTGTCAACACGTTCAGGCGGGAGGAACGCCAGAATAGCCTTTCCGAGTGCCGTCCAGTGCAAATTAGTCCTTTCTCCGGTTGGGATCTTGTCGTAGATCGCATCCGCTCCCTCAGATTTGTAGAGGAGTACTCGCTGTCCGTTTTCTTCAACGCCCAGACTTGCAACTTCCCCGGTTCGCTCAGAGAGTGCTTCTACTTCCTCTTTTGCAATCTGAAAGAGGTTCTGTTTTTGCCGTATTCGTCCACCGAACTCCAGAAAACGGAGGCTCAGCCTGTACGTTCCCTCGTCGTTCGTAACAAACCCGGTCTTAGAAAGCGTTTTTAGGTAGATATATGCTGTACTCTTCGGTATGTCTTCTTTCTCAGCTAGTTCTGATGCACCAATCCCATCGTTCTCGTCTATGAGTTCAAGTATATTGAACGCCCTTCGAACGGAACTCAGTTGCCCTGTTTCGTTCGCGTCAGTCTGTACCATATCTCTCGCTTTGATACCACCCATTATATGACTACTGGATGCTTTTGAGTACAATCTCATATTCAGAACGGGTCTCATATACATTGAAGAAATAATATAATCGCTGCCCGAATTACCGAATTCATCTCTCTATTAGATTTGTATTTAAACCGTTCGGGTACCTGATTGGTTGGTGACTACAGAATGATTTCTCTACAGTCTTCAATCGATATTGGGATTGCACTTGGGTACAGCAACATGTTCGTTGGCAGAGAGTGTGCGATTACAAGCCGACGACGAAGCTCCAACAGCAGGTCACCAGCACGTGCAATATAATTAGAATCGTCTCATTCGGAGAGGAGGGGTCGCCTTCCCAAACGAGCATAGATCGGTGAGCAAAGAACACATATAGAGTGGATCTGAATGATGGATTGTGAACCAGGATAGTTATCCGCAGATGACGGTTGCCGGAAAGACGGCGGTCGTTATCGGGGGTACGAGCGGTATCGGACGTGCGATCGCACTCGGGCTAGCTGAAGACGGCGCCGACGTCATCGCGAGTAGCCGAGACCGAATGTCAGTTGAGGAGATAGCGACGGAACTCCGCGAGCGAGGCACTGCCACCGCAGAAGTCGTATGTGATGTAACGGATCGCGACTCGATCGAGAATCTCGCGGAGACCGCAGTAGAGAAATTCGGGGGCGTCGATATCCTGGTCAATTCGGCCGGGTCTGTCGCAAAGTCCCCAATCACAACTATGTCCGAAGATGACTGGGAACGAGATATTGAGGTCAACCTAACTGGCGTATTCCGCGCCTGTCAGGTGTTTGCGAACGTGATGGAGGAGGGAAGCATCATTAATATCTCCTCGATGTCGTCCGGGCAAGCACGAGAAAACCGGCCCGCATACTGCGCCTCGAAAAGTGGCGTCGACGGACTGACCCGTGCAGCTGCCGCCGATCTTGGTCCATCGATCCGCGTCAACGCGATCGCGCCTGGGTTCGTTAAAACGCCGCTCGCGGGTGATGCGTTCGATGAGGAGACCGAACTTCGCGCCGAGATCGACCAACGGACGCCGATGGAGCGGGTCGCGACGCCCGACGAGATTGCCGGTCTCGCTCTCTATCTTGCCAGCGATGCCGCCTCATTCACGACCGGCGAAGTCATCCGCGTCGATGGCGGTTACGACAACAGCGCACAGTAACCGACACGATCTGTAGTAACTAATCGGATTCCTATTTGATCCGTCTTCAAGCGACAGGCTCACATAAAGTATTAACTGATAGCCGAGTGAGATCCAACCCGAAATGAAATTAGTACTCACTGACGACGAATGGGTGCCTCAAACGACTGATCTCGCCGGACAGAGACAATGACTGGTATGGACGTTGCAGAACTCATCGGTCCGGGTGAATTCGAACTCCGGAACCGCGATCGTCCGAAACCCGATGCTGACGAGGTCTTAGTCGCCGTCTCGCGTGTCGGAATCTGCGGTTCGGATCTTCACTGGTACGAGCACGGACAGATGGGTGACCGAGTCGTTGACGACTCGTTAATACTCGGTCACGAGAGTGCCGGGGAGATCGCTGATGTCGGGGCAAACGTTTCGGAACTTTCAGTCGGTGACCGCGTCGCAATCGAACCCGGGATTCCGTGCGGCAAGTGCCAAGCCTGTCGTGACGGCGACTACAATCTCTGTCCTAATGTCGAATTCATGTCGACCCCCGGGACGGACGGCGCTCTCGCCGAGTATGTCGCCTGGCCTGCGAAGTTCGTTCACCCTCTCCCAGAGGGGATGACGGTGACAGAAGGGGCGCTATGTGAACCATTGAGTGTTGGTCTCCAGGCGATCCAGCGCGGTGATGTCGGTGTCGGCGACACCGTCTTGATCATGGGTGCAGGTCCCATTGGTCGTACGGCTCTAGAGTGTGCAACTGCCGCAGGGGCCGCCGAGATCGTCGTCGTTGATATCGTTGACGAGAAACTCGACCAGGCGGTCGACCAAGGCGCAGATCTGGCAATCAACTCGAATACCCAAAACGTGCTGAAAGTCCTCGAGACGGCGATACCGACTGGTGTCGACGTCGCAATCGAGGCAACTGGCGCCCCTCCGGCGATAGAGACCGTCCCAGATACCGTCGGCCGCGGTGGAACCGTCGTACTCGTCGGTCTCGCTGCAGACCAGGCCGTGCCCTTCGACACCTACCGTCTCGTTCGCAACCAGATCAATGTCTGTGGAAGCTATAGGTTCGCGAACACTTACTCAACGGCTATCGAGTTAATTGCAGACGGTTCCGTCGACGTTGAGAGCATGGTCGATTTCCATGCACCGCTCTCGGAGGTCTCAGACGCGTTCGAATGCGCTACCGAATCCGATGTCGTCAAAGGGGTGATCGATGTCGTATAGCTAGTTACAGTAAGACGACAGACCCCCACGAAGGACGACCAACGAAATACCGCGTCAGAACATCACGAGGTTGCAGTCTGTTCGAGAAGTCCTTTCATATACCCGATAGCGAATAACCGGCCCATATCTGTATATCCCGCCTGTGTTTCCGCTCGGTCGTCTTCACCGACCATCTTGGGGACGTGATCGGGGCGAATCGGTCCATCGAAGCCGACCTCGCGGTATGCTTCCATCGCCGCCAGCATGTCTGTCGGTCCGTCGTCATGCCACGTCTCCACAAAAGAACGGGCGGACCCCTCGATGTCCCGGAAATGAACGTAGTGAATACGGTTGCCGAGGCGCCGGATCGCCGATTGAACGTCAGTGTCCATCGCAGCGAAGTTTCCTTGACAGAACGTTACTCCGTGATTCGGGCTATCGTACAGATCGAGGACGCGCTCGTAGTTTTCGACCGACGTGATAAGTCGCGGGACGCCACGAACAGGTGATAGAGGCGGGTCGTCAGGATGAAGTGCCATTTTGACGCCAACCTCTTCGGCGACAGGGACGACTTCATCGAGGAAGTACTCGAGATTTTCCCAGAGTTCGCGTTCGCTGATGTCCGCTTCGGGATGATCAACGGCGCGTTCCGTCCACGTATGGTCGTATCCCGACTGTAACGAGCCGCCGCGATCCGGTATCGCGTCTGCAGTTCGGAGAACACCGACTGGATTCTCCGTCCACACCCAACAGTAGATGTCGATATCGAGGCGGCCCATGTTCCTAATTAGTTGCTTGACTGTCTCTATCTCCTCATCACGACCATCTTTACCGAGAACAGTACGTTCCATCGGCGGCCGGTCCTCAACCACATCTAACGACAGTCCGTGGTCAGCGAATCGATTCCGTGTCCGAACTAGTGTATCGTATTCCCACCAGTCGTCCATTCCCCAAAAACGGACGACGCCGCTTTCGATACCAAGTTGTTTCGCGAGTGTCCATCGTCTATCCTGGACTGGTGGTACCATCACCGCTGGGTCCATACTCTGGATTGACCCATCACTACATATATAAATTTGCAAAGCAGGGATAACTATCGGAAAACACTATAAATAGGGATAATTATTTATACTGGGATACTACACATCCAAGCGAGATGGTAGACCCAAGCAAGCGGGATGGCTTGACTAATAGGCGTAGCTTCATCGAAAAGCTGGGTGTCCTCGGCGGAACTGGTGCAGTCAGCAGTCTTGCAGGTTGCGCCAGTCTCAGCACCGGCAGTGATGGACAGACCCTGCTTTTCGGCAGTGTCTATCCGAGCGGACATGTCATCAACGAAATGGCAATCGACTGGGCCGACTCGATCCGTGAGGAGACCGACGGCCGCGTCGATATCACGATTGACGAAGGGTTCGGCGGTGAGCGAGAGGTGATGGAACAGACATCGATCGGCGCGATCGAGGGAACGCTCATCGGTGCTACGTGGGTCCTCCAACAGGCGCCGTCCCGTTACTGGGTGGAATCCCCATTCGTCTTCGACAGTTGGGAACAGCAGCGACGAGCGTACATGAGCGACTATCTCGACGAGGCACGAGAAAATCTCAAATCCGAGGCAAACCAGCGAGTCGTCGGTCCGCCAGTCTACCGCGGATTCCGTCACACGACTGGTAATCAAGGGTTCCAGACGCCAAGCGACATCGAGGGAGTAAACATCCGAATTCCCGAAGTGGATCCCTGGCTTAACGTGTGGGAGGGGATCGGAGCAGCCCCGACTACTATCTCTTTCGACGAACTGTATAGTTCTCTGCAGCAAGGCGTCGTCGATGCTCAAGAGAATCCCGCCGAAACGGTCAACTCGTACTCACTCTATGAGGTACAGAGCCACATTACGAAGACATCTCATCTAGCATCGACCGGCTGGTTTACGTTCAGCGAAGACGCTTGGTCGTCGATGAGTGACGACGATCGGGAACTCGTCGAAGAGACGCTGACTGATTCTATTGAAGAACTGAGTGCAGACATTGAGCAAAGTGAGTCCGAAGCACTTGATGAACTTGAAGACGGGGGTATGGAGGTCGTTGAACCTGATCGGGATGCCTGGCTCTCGGCTGCCGAACCGGTTCTTGAAGAACTATTCGAAAACCAGTGGGAGCCGTCCTTAGACGAGGTTAGGAATATTTAATAGCGTGGTTATATAGCACAGGACAATGCTCGGTAAATATCAATTTAAGGCGAAACAAGCTAACCGACTTTTGACAGCAATTACGCTGGGTATCTTCACCGTCATGATTGCTGTCGTCGGATTACAGATGCTTGCACGGTGGGTGATCGGACCGCTGTTCGGTATTTACCTTCCGTGGACGTCGAGCCTGTCGCGTCTATTGTTGATTTGCCTCACATTCGTTGGCGCTGCGATTGCGAGCCGTGAGCGGGAACACGTAACAGTCAACCTTCTGATGAAATACTTGTCTCCACGGGCCGCAAGAGCACTCGCCATCGCCCAATCACTCCTCGTTATCGGATTCCTCGTCGTCTTACTGCACGGTGCCGTGGCAATGTATGACCTTACGGTAGATCGAACGTTCGGTGCCCTGCCAACGTACCCCATGTTAACAAATGAGTGGCTGTACGTCTATGTGATTATCGGCGGGATCTTGATGCTCATATACGTACTTCGTGACATCGTTTCCGCCCTCGTCGGCAACGAAGCCCTACTACACTCAGAAACTAAAAGATGAAATACGATAATTCGCAGTCATCAGCGAGTCAGCCAACGTCCACAACACAGACACGTTGTTACAGTAACAATACCATGGAAAACGTTCGACGGACGCACGTGGTGATCTAACATGGACGTGGTCTTGATAGCGCTATTCATTCTCGTGTTACTCGCACTCTACCTCATCGGGGTCCCCGTCGCATTCGCACTCGGGTTGACAAGTCTCATCCTCATGCTGACGCCGATGGTTTCATACAGCCCAGAGCTCGTTGCCCAGACTCTCGTCAGCGGGGCCGATTCGTTCGTGCTGCTCGCAATTCCGCTCTTCCTGCTAACCGGCCTCTATATGAACAGTTTCGGCCTTACCAGTATCATCTTCGACTTCGCCGAGGAGATGATCGGTCCGATCCGCGGCGGCATTGCTCACGTCAATATCCTTGCTAGCATTCTGTTTTCGGGGATGACTGGAACCGCCGCCGCGGACGCAGCGGGACTCGGCGCTATCGAGTACGAAGCTATGCAGGATGCGGGGTACGAGAAGGGGTACAGCGCTGCCGTAACTGGTTCATCTGCGATTATCGGGCCGATTATTCCTCCGAGCGTCCCGCTTATCATGTACGGGATTCTCGCTCAAGTTTCGATTGGAGTCTTGTTCATCGCCGGAATCGTGCCCGGCCTCATCATGGGAGCAACACTCCTGATGCTTTGTACGTATTATGCTCATTCGCACGGCTACGAGCGTGGGACGTGGTGGTCGCTCCCCGACATCTGGGAGAGTTTCAAGACGGCAGCCCCAGCGTTAGGCACCCCCGTCCTGATAATCGGTGGGCTGCTCGGTGGCTTCTTTACTGCGACTGAAGCCGGCGCCGTAGCACTATTCTATACACTCTTCGTCGGGTATGTCTTCTACGGTGGTGTCGAGAATGGCGACTTTGTCGAGACGACGTACGAAGGCGTCGTCACGACGGCTGCACTAACGTTCATCGTCGCATCCGCGACACTATACGGCTTCCTCGTCCGTCGTGCCCAGTTACCAGACGCACTCGCCGAGGCGGTGATTGGAGTAACCGGTGACCCCACTCTGCTGCTACTGATGATCGTTGGCGTGTTGCTTATCGTTGGACTCATGATGGAGACGATCGCGGCGATCACGATCTTAACGCCCGTCTTTCTGCCCGTGATTGACGTTGCCGGGATTGATCCCATCCACTTCGGCATCGTGATGATCCTCACGCTCATGATCGGACTCCTCACACCGCCGTTCGGGATCATCCTATTTATCTTGGAGAAAGTTACGGACGTCGGGTTAGAACGTATCATGCGAAGTATGGTTCCGTTCTACATTCCGCTTCTAATTATTCTCCTGCTCGTAGTCGTATTGCCCGGACTTACTCTCTGGCTCCCAAAGTTCGTTGGTCTCATCTGAAGTATTTCTCTCTCAGATCACGCTATGAGATTTGATCCTATTGTGGTTTATTAGCCGAGAAGCCCTCAACGAGGTTCAGGAGCAGGAAACTTCAGCCAGATTATGGTGAAGCGACTCCCGTAGTGTGCCGTCTCTACAGCAATTCTGATTACGCATCATGATGAAATCAATCCGGTGGTAGTAGATGAACTTGAACAGAGGCCGATGACACATGATTAAAAATAGTCGGACTCGTCATGTCTGGAGCGGTCATTACATGGGTGATCAGGTCGTTTGTTGAAATACCGTCTATCTTACCGGCATTGGAGGAGTTACAATGCCATCATCTCCCTCAGTTGGCACAATCACTTCTGACGATCTTACAGCTGTTAGTTGGATATATTTCATTATCAATACGATTCCTCTCCTTCTGAGTATTATGAAATAGAATAGATCATTAGGTCATATTATAGTAGGAGTTACATACCCAATTCCATTTGAAATGTTCGAGATTTGATATATTGGTGAAATTTTGCTATTACTCGACTCACTATTATGAACAGTCTTCTGAACTCCTTTAGCAATGCTGATTGTCATACTGTCCATTATTCTGGTATTTGGCCTACTCTCGGCGCTAACGTCCTTTACTCCCGCGTTTTCTCTTCCCTTTCTTATAGGAGTTGGCCTTTTCCCCCTTCAATATGTCTTTTGTCTACCTTTCTTTTGATTAGGTCAACTAACGATCTCTGAGGTGACACCATTTAGATTTGTTATGATGATATGCGAGCATACAGTCATATCAATTTCATGTATTTCGTACCGATTTATGGATATCAGAATGAAGAATATCTTCTTAGAAGAGATGTTATTGACATCCTTCACGATGGTCCGAATCCGCGCCTTACAGTTATCGACGTGAAAGGCAAATGGCCGGTCAAACTCCGTTTTGATTAGGTAAACTATGCCATCGCAGCGGTCGCAAGTCCGTGGTGAACGGCAGTTGTCGGATTCATCGCCGGCGACCAAGTCCCGTTAGTATTCGAACTCCTTGAGCGCGTCGGCATCGACGACGTCTGCGCGGTCTTCCCGGTCTACGGCTCCGCCAGCGTCCTCAGCGCGCTTGCCTACCCCTTCGTCGTCATGACCTCAGCGTTCTCGGTCTCACAACTCGGCATTCTGGTTGTCGGTATTGACATTCTAGCTAGGTGGATGGCCGTAATAACTGCCTCATCTATGGGGTGCTGAGGCCTTAATTGAGTTCGAATGACCGGTGAAGCGTCGACACGGTCTGGTCGCCCGTGCGGTCGAGCGTCGCCGTCCGAAGTTCGGCGAGATTCTCGAAGGCGCGCTCTCGTACCCGCGTCGTGCCGATCGCCGCTGACTTCGGCGTTCTCGTGCTTACTCTGGCGCTCGTCGCTTCAACGGATCGGATTCGTTACGAGCGTCGCGATCGGGTACGGCTTCCTCACGAGCGTGCTCGTGTTGCCGAGTCTCCTCGCAGTATAGGTCTGGTGCATCGCCTACTCGGCGATTGATTCCGAGGCAATCGCTTGACTGTGACCTTCGGTGATCTTAAGAAGGGTTCGATCAGCGAACAGAAGATCTACCATAGTGCTCTTCCACCGAACGATACCAGAAGTTGGTCGGTCGTTGGTTGCCTCTCGCGGTAGTCGCGATTCTCTACGAACTGTCCGTCGAATTCGGCGAGGGCAGCCCGAACTGCCGGCGCTTCGTGTCCGAGTACGACGATGGTAGCGAGGCCGGCGTCCAGAATTGTTCGGGTTGCGTGCCGAATCAGCGGTTCGCCGTCGAGTTCGGCGAGTAGCTTGTTCTCCGTCCCGAACCGCGAACTCGTCCCGCTGGCGAGAACAACACCGGCAACTGCTGGAACGCCGAAATCGTCCTTCCCGAGCGCGCTGGCGATCGCGTCGGGCCCGTGGCGAGGGAGGATCTCGGTGGTCATTCAATCACGTCGTAGGGACTCCCGTCGCTCGCTCGCCTGGGACCAGGCGACGGGCGATCGGCCATACTCCTCGTACGAGGATCGAATGCGTGTATATTGGCGACGAACCACGTGAGTTCGGCGGTCGCCGATCCAAAGCGACCGTTCGCGATAAAATGACACCTAAGAGTATCGCTGTCGGTCGCGAGGTCGCGGGAATGCATCGACGTCCTCTCCGGTGCTGGGAACGTCGTTATGGGATACGGCGGAAAAGGCGGCGAGGGGCTGTCAGCCGCGCCGATATCTGCACTCTCGCTTTAGTCGGTTCCGCAGCCGTCGACAATACTGAAGACCGGCAGGGGGAACTCTATCGCCGACGTCGCGCTCGGCACTGACGGAACGGTTCCCGTCATCGTATTTTCGGATGTAGATGTTAGGAAGGGGTCTCGCTCAGCCCAGGAATTCCTCAAATCAGTTACGCCTTCCTCCGTACGTAACTGTTAGTGGTTTCAAAATCGGCACAAAACTGCTTAGATGCAAAGTACTATGGTTATGAGTGTTGGGGTACCGCCCCACACTCTGGCACACGCCAGTGGGTACCACTATGGAATTCAACGGAACGTTCGAACTCGAGGACACGACCGTCGACGAGGTGTGGCTCGCCCTCTCGGATCCGGCGTTGATCGAGCAGTTGTTACCGGGGTGTCAGTTTCTGATGCGTGTCGACGAGACCGACGTCGACTTCGACGAGTTGCGCGAGGAAGCGGCCGATCGGGAGGTCGAACCGACCGCCGATCCGGACGTCATCGCTCGGCGCGCGTTCGAGGAAGGCGAACACTACGCGGCGCTGATGCAGATCAGCGTCGGGCCGGTGAACCCGACGTTCGAGACGGTGGTAACGATCGACGATCGCGAGTACCCGGAAATGTCCGCCGTCGGCAAGGGGGCCTCGAGCAACAGTTCGTTCGAGATGGCTTCGGGAATGACCCTCTCGGAGAACGAGGACGGCGTCGCCGTGGAGTGGGAGACTGAAGCCGACGTGTTCGGGAAGGTCGCCCAGATGGGCCAGCGCGTCGTCAACCCGGTCGCGAACCGGGTGGTCAAACGGTTCTTCTCGTCGGTACAGGATCAACTCCACGAGCGACAGCTCGCCGACGTCGAAGCGGACGCATCGGCTGACGAATCGGACCCGACCGACAGCGGCCGCGGCCTGGTCGACAGGGTGCTCGGTCGGTCGGGAAGCGACGCGAGCGACTCGTAACGATATGACAAATTACGACATGAAGCTGACAGTTAACGGAACGGAGCACGAACTCGCGGTCGAGCCGCGGACGCTCCTGGTTCACGCGCTCCGAGACGAACTCGGCTACACCGGGACGAACGTCGGCTGCGAGAGCAGCCTGTGTGGCGCGTGTACGGTCCGCCTCGACGGCGACGCGGTCAAGGCCTGTACCGTCCTGGCCGTGCAGGCCGACGGCGCGACGATCGAGACGGTCGAAGGGCTGGCCGAGGACGGCGAATTCCACCCCATCCAGTCCGGGTTTCAGGAGGAACACGGACTCCAGTGTGGCTACTGCACCCCTGGGATGATGATGGCGGCGACCGATCTTCTCGCGGAGAACCCCGATCCCAGTCGCGAGGAGATCCGCGAGGGACTCGAGGGGAACCTCTGTCGGTGTACGGGCTACCAAAACATCGTCAACGCGGTCGAGAACGCGGCCGAAGAACTGCACGGCGGCGCCGTCGCCGACGGCGGTTGCAGCGCCGATTGTGCCGCGGGACGACCGGAGTCGGGGTGCGACTCCGGTGGCGGCAACGTACGCTGGCCTGGCGACGGGGGTGACGCCGAATGAGCATCGAATCGATCGATCCCGAAGAGGTCGACGCCGCCGACATCCTCGGCTCGGCCATCGAACGACGGGAGGATCCCGCGCTCCTCACCGGCGACGCCGAGTACATCGACGACATTCAACTGCAGGAGATGATCCACGTGGCGATCGTCCGCAGCCAGCACGGCCACGCGAAACTCGAGGGCGTCGAGACGAGCGAGGCGGCGGCGATGGACGGCGTCGTCGGCGTCTACACGCACGACGATCTCCACCGCGAGGACACCCCCGGCGGCGGCTCGTACTCGCTACCCGTCGGCTGGCTCCTCGACAGCCTTCGACAGGTCGATCATCCGATACTGGCCGACGACCGCGTTCGGTACCAGGGCGACGCGATCGCGGTCGTCGTCGCCGAGGACCGCTATACCGCCCACGACGCGGCCGACGCGGTCGCCGTCGACTACGAGCGACTCGACGCCGTAACCGACCCAGCCGAGGCGCTCGAGGGAGACGCGGCGCTTCACGACGACGCCGACGGGAACGTCGCGTTCGACTGGGAGATCGGCGACGCCGACCGGACCAAGGAAGCGTTCGAATCGGCCGCCCACACCGCGAGCATCGAACTGGAAAACCAGTTGCTCATTCCGAACGCGATGGAGCCCCGTGCCGCGGTCGCCGACTACAATCCCGGGACGAACGAACTCGACGTGTTCATGACCTCCCAAAACCCCCACTTGCACCGGCTGCTCATGTCGGGGGTCATCGGCCATCCGGAGCACAAACTGCGGATAAAAGCCCCGGAGGTTGGCGGCGGGTTCGGAAGCAAAATCCACCACTACGCGGACGAAGCGCTCGTCGCGTGGGTCGCCAAACACGTAGAGCGGCCGGTCAAGTGGACCGCGACCCGCACGGAGACGTACAAGACCGACGCCCAGGGCCGGGGACACGTGACGGAAGCCGACCTCGCGATGGACGAGGACGGCGACATCATCGGCCTCCGCGTCGACACGACGGCGAACCTCGGCGCGTATCTCTCGACGTTCGCACCCGCCGTCCCGACGTACCTCTACGGAACGCTGCTCTCGGGACAATACGACATTCCGGCGATCCACTGCTCGGTGACCGGCGCGTTCACGAACGTGCCTCCGGTCGACGCCTACCGCGGCGCCGGCCGACCGGAGGCGTCGTTCGTCATCGAGCGCCTGGCGAAACCCGGCGCGGAGGAGATGGGGATGGACCCCGCGGAGTTCCGGCGACGGAACTTCGTCCCCGAAGATGCGTTCCCCTACGAAACCCAGGTCGCGGTCGTCTACGACAGCGGCGACTACGAGAAGACGCTGGACGAGGCCCTCGAGATGGTCGACTACGAGGCCTTCCGCGAGCGACAGGAGCAGGCCCGCGCGGAGGGACGGTATCTCGGCATCGGCTTCTCGTGTTACATCGAGGCCTGCGGACTGGCGCCCTCCGAGCTGGCCGGCCAGCTCGGTGCCCAGGCCGGGCTCTGGGAGTCCAGTCTCGTCCGATTCCATCCCTCCGGAACGGTCACGGCCTACTGCGGGACGTCCGGTCACGGGCAGGGCCACGCGACAACGTACGCGCAGATCGTCGCGAACGAACTCGGCGTCCCCTACGAGGACGTCGAGGTCGTCGAGGGTGACACCGACGAGATCCCCCACGGGATGGGGACGTACGGCTCCCGGTCGGCCGCGGTCGGCGGGAGTTCGCTGGTCAAGAGCGCCGAGAAGGTCGTCGAAAAAGCCCGCGAGATCGCAGCGCACCAACTCGAGGCCGACCCCGCCGACGTCGAGTTCGAGGGCGGCGAGTTTCGGGTCGCGGGCGCGCCCGACCGATCGATCGGGATCACGGCGGTCGCTCAGCAGTCCTATCTCGCTCACGACATCCCCGACGACATGGAGCCCGGCCTCGAGGCTACGTCGTTCTACGACCCGGACAACTTCGTGTTCCCGTTCGGGACCCACGTCGCGGTCGTGGAGGTCGACCCGGACTCGGGGGAGATCGAATTCGACCAGTACGTCGCCGTCGACGACGTGGGCAACCAGATCAATCCCAAGATCGTCGAGGGGCAGGTCCACGGCGGCGTCGCCCAAGGTATCGGCCAGGCGCTCTACGAGAGCGCGGAGTACGACTCGAACGCACAGCTCGTGACGGGATCGATGCAGGACTACGCCGTTCCGAAGGCGATGCACGTTCCGGAGATGGACACCGGATCGACCGTCACCGAAAGCCCGCACAATCCGCTCGGCGTGAAAGGCGTCGGCGAGGCGGGCACGATCGCAGCGCCTCAGGCCGTCGTCAACGCCGTTACGGACGCGCTCGAGCCCTTCGGGGTCGACCGGATCGAGATGCCGATAACGGCCGAGCGGGTCTGGAACGCCGCCGATGGACGGACCGCCGCGGACGGCGGGACGGACGCTTCCGAACCCGATCCCGACCCGGATACCGCCGGCGACGGCAACGGAGGTGAGTCGTGATGTACCCGGACGAGTTCGACTACTACGAGGCTGAGACGGTCGACGAGGCGATCGAGTTGCTCGAGGAGCACGCGATGGAAGAGACGGAACTGCTGGCGGGCGGGCACAGCCTGCTTCCGGCGATGAAGACCGGGCTTTCGAGCCCGGACGTCCTGATCGACATCGGCGGGGTCGACGCCCTCCACGGCGTCGCCGTCGACGGCGACGCGCTCACGGTCGGCGCGATGAGCCGCTACAGCGATCTTCTCGAGTCCGACGATGCTCACGAGCACGCGCCGGCGATGACCGCGGCGGTCGAGCGGGTGGGCGATCGCCAAGTCCGTAATCGAGGGACGATCGGCGGAAATCTCGCGCACGCGGACCCGGCCTCGGATCTGCCCGCCGCCGCGCTCGTTTCCGACGCGACGCTGGTCGTCCAGGGACCGGACGGCGAGCGAACGATTCCGGCGGCGGAGTTCTACTACGGGATGTACGCGACGGCCCTCGGCCCGGCCGAGATCCTCACCCGGATCGAAGTGCCCTCGGCGACCGACGCCGTCGGCACCTACGCGAAGAAGCCGAGCCCGTCGTCGGGATACGCGATGGTCGGCGTCGCGACCCTGCTGACGGTCGACGACGGGACCGTCACGTCGGCCCGAATCGGCGCGAACGGCGCGATGGATCACGGAGTGCGCCTCGAGCCGGTCGAGGACGCCCTGACCGGCGAGGCGCTCGACGAGGAGACGATCGCGGCGGCCGCCGAGCGCGCGACCGACGACCTCGATACGGCACTCATGATGGACGACTTGCAGGCGTCCGGCGAGTTCCGCGCCCAACTCCTGGAGGTGTACACCGAGCGGGCGCTCACAGCGGCGATCGATCGGGTCTCCGCGCCCGCGGTCGCGGACTGAAACGGCGAGCGGATCGCCGAATCCACACCTACACATGGACGACGAACCGACCACGACGTTCGCGGACCTGACGGAGTCGGAGATCCGCGCAGCGTTCGAGGCGGAAGATTACGTCGCCGAGGATGAGATCGTGACCACCGTCCTCCTGGCGTTGCGGCTGGGCAAGCCGCTGCTGGTCGAGGGAGAACCAGGAACCGGGAAGACGGAACTCGCCAAGGTGCTGGCCTCGAGTCTCGGGAGCGAACTGATACGCCTACAGTGCTACGAGGGATTGACCGCCGAGCACGCCCTTTACGAGTGGAACTACACGAAACAGTTGCTCGCGGTACAGAGCGGGGAGGACCCCGAATCGTCGGTGTTCTCCGAAGAATTCCTGTTGGAGCGGCCCCTGCTACGGGCGCTTCGCAGCGACGCCGATCGGCCGCCCGTCTTGCTCATCGACGAGATCGACCGCGCCGACGACGAGTTCGAAGCGCTGCTGTTGGAGGTGCTCTCGGACTTTCAGGTATCGATCCCGGAGCTCGGAACCGCCGCGGCGGATCGGCCGCCGATCGCGATCGTCACGTCCAACCGGACGCGGGCGTTGAGCGACGCGCTCAAGCGACGCTGTCTCTACCTGTACGTCCGGCCGCCGTCCGTCGAGAAGGAGACCGCCATTCTCCGGCGGCGAGTGCCCCGCTTGGACGATGTCGTCGCGACGGAACTCTGTGCGATGGTCGCTCGACTCCGCGAGGAACCGCTGCGAAAACCCCCCGGCGCGGCGGAAACGGTCGACTGGGCTCGAGCGGTCGCCTCGCTGCGCGAAGACGGAAACGGAACGCTCACACGCGAAACGATCCGAAATACGCTTGGCTGCCTGCTGAAGGAAGGCGAGGACGTCGACCGAGTCGACGAGGAACTGCTGACCGACCTCCTCGACGCCGCCGAGCGGGCGAGAGGTGAGCCGTGAGCGAGCGCGCCGACGGCGTCCACGACCACGTCCGGACGGAACTCGTTCGATTCGTCCGCGCGCTCCGCCGCGGCGGCGCGTCGGTCCCGGCCAACGCCGGGACGACCGCCGCCGAAGCCATCGCCGAGATCGGACTCGGGGACCGCGCCCGCGCCCGAACGGCGCTGCGAGCCTCCCTCCACACCGATAGCGACGATTTCGAGGCGTTCGACCATCTGTTCGAGGCGTTCTGGCGTCGTCTCACGACGGACCTCGAAAACGAACGACTGGGGTCTTCGATCGACGGCGGGCTCGAGGAGGGGCTCGCGTCGCTCGGTGATCCGGCCGTGAGCGAAGACGCCGCGGAAGCGCCGGACGATCGTCAGGCCGTCGATCGCATCACCGACCGTTCGCTCGCCGAGTCGTTCGCGTCGGCGGTCTCCGAAGCGGACGACGGCGATAGCGACGGTTCCGGGGCGACGGCCGCGGCGTACAGCCCCGCTGGCTCGGCCACCACGGTCGACGGACGCCTCCCGATCGGTGCGAGCGGGCTCGTGACGCCGTTTCGCGACTGGCCGCCGACGTACTGGCCGACGACGGCCCCCGCGTCGAGACGTGGGATCTGACCGGCGATGACGACGTCTGGGGCCTCGGAATCGGCTGCAACGGCGTGATAACGGTCCTGTTGGAACCGCTCGACGAGTCGTACCGACCGGTCGTCGACGCCCGACGGGCTGACGACGCGATCGGCGTCGCGACCGTCGTTCGAATCGAGACCGACGTCGACACGTCCGTCGGCGACCGCGCGTACTACCTGCCGGACGGCGGTTTTGCCGGCGACGCCGACCTTCCCGCGCAGGCGATCGATGAACTCGCGGATCCGATGGCGACGCTCGCGGCGATCGGCGAGAGCGAGACGCTGACCGTCGAAACGGACGAGGGATGCATCGACGTCTTCGTCGACGGGGTGCGGCCGCCGCCGGAACTCGTCGTGTTCGGCTCCGGCCACGACGTCGGACCGGTCGTCGAACTCGCGACCCGCGTCGACTTTCGCACGACGGTCGTCACGTTCCGCGGCGGACGTGCCGACGACGACCGGTTCCCGCGGGCGGATGCGGTGATTTCGGCGTCGCCGCGGGAGCTCTCGACCCTTCGGGAGTGGGATGCGGAGACCTACGCGGTGGTGATGACCCACAACTTCCTCGACGACCGCCTGGCGCTGGACCAGTTGCTGGAAACACCGATCGAGTACATCGGACTGATGGGGCCGGAAAAGCGGTTCGAGGAGATGCGCGAGGATTTCGCCGAGGAGGGTCGAACGGTCACCGATGCGGACCTCGAGCGAATCTATACGCCGATCGGGTTGAGCCTCGAGGGAGACGCACCCTATCAGATCGCGTTTAGCATCGTCGCGGAGCTACTCGCGGTCGCTCACGACCGAACGCCGCGCCATCTCAGTCGGCGAACGGGACCGATCCACGACCGGACGACCCTCACGGAGAACTGAATGGATCGAACCGACGAATCCGAAGACGCTCCCGAGTCGGACGCCGAAGCGGGGACGATGCTCGCCCGAACGTGGACCATCGCCGCGAACTTTCGGACGCCCGCCGACTACGACATCCCGACCGTGCCGATAGTCCCCGCGGAACGCAGTGCCGACGGCACGCTGATAGTCCGCAGCCCAGACGACTCGACGCCGGTGATGACGGTCGAAAATCCGGTTTTGGTACGGCGATAGAGCACGCGAATCCGAGTCACTCGCTGGATGATCGAGGTCCCAGAACGATCCTGGGACGACGCATCGCGGAACGCACACCGGCCAAGACCTGCTGCGTTTCGAATCCTTTCCGTCGACATCCCGGACGACTGTCCACTCCTGTTAGAAGACGGCGAACCGGTGTATCGAGTCGACCGCCTCGCCGCCTGGTTCATAGCGCAGTCGCCGGAGATGGACGAACGACTTCGGTTGCACGCGTGTGACGATGACCGCGACTGGTTTCTCAGATCGGGAATGGAAATACGATGTCATTTATGGGCACCGCACCGAATAATTCGGTAATGGCGATACCTAATTGAACCTGGCCAGAAAGCAGCCACGGGAGTAACGAACCGCCGCAACCTCGTGAATCGCTCGACCCTTCCGAGATCGAGAACGCGACGAGCGTATTCGAAATATTATCGAATACGACTCGACTGGAAATTCTCGCTATACTCTCCGAGGAGTCCAATCCGATTTCCTACACAAAACTGCGAGAATCGACGTCAGTTGATGATAAGGGCAAATTCAACTACCACCTCCGCAAAATGGAACACCTCCTTTGGAACCAAGATGGAGACTATACGCTGACGGAACGCGGCGAAGCGCTCATACAGCGGATTCTATCCGACAATTTGGTGCTCGACTACGAGCACGGACAAGTACAGCGGTAAGGAGAAATCGAATTCTCCGAAATTTTAGGTGGATCTCGGTCCCACCTGTGGTATACCTGTGTTAGTTTCAACGAATGACCAGCGGAGTCTATCAGGGAGCCAAATAGATGAGTACTGAACCGAGTGATCCAACACAGCACTCGGAGAACCCGGACGAGATCTCCGTGGAATTTTCGGTCAGCGGTGTGCGAGACGGTTTCGTTGAGTGTGTGCCCATCGCGCTCGGCGTGGCTGGATACGGTGTCGTCTTCGGAGTCCTCGCCCGCCAGGCCGGACTCAGTGTGGCCGAAGCAGCGTTCATGAGCGCAACCGTTCTCGCGGGAGCAGCGCAGTTAATCGCGGTCGAATTGTGGGAAACTCCGGTCCCGATAGTCGCGGTCATCGGCACGACGTTCATCATCAACCTTCGCTACGTTCTGATGGGCGCAGCACTCCGTCCCTGGTTCAGTCGACTCCCCCCGCTGAAAGCGTATGGAAGCGTCTTCTTCACGGCAGACGAGAATTGGGCCCTCACCATGGGAAAGCTCAAGTCCGGGAACCGACAAGGTGCGTATCTCCTCGGGAGCGGGCTCGCCATCTGGACGTTCTGGATCGTTGCAACAGTTATCGGCGCGATAGCTGGTGATGTGATCGGTGAACCATCACGGTACGGGCTCGACTTCGTTCTCACAGCCGTCTTCATCGCGATTGCTGTCGATCTCTGGGACGGGAAAGCAAGTCTGCTACCGTGGATTACAGCTCTCGGTATTGCCATTCTCGGTGCGCAGTTGCTACCCGGACGGTGGTACATCCTCCTCGGCGGAATCTCCGGGAGTCTCGTCGAGGTGATTCGATTTGATGGGTAGTCTCCAACTCGATCCGTTCGTCGTCGCTGTTATCATCGGAATGAGCGTCGCGACGTATGCGACGAAGGCGGGCGGACTGTGGCTTCTGGGTCGCGTTAGCGTCTCAGACCGGACTGAAGCGGGACTCGGGATGTTACCAGGTGCGATTATCATGGCGATACTCGGCCCGGAGTTGATCAGCGTCGGCCCCGCAGGATGGGGTGTTGCTGTTGTCGTTCTTCTACTTATGTGGCGAACCGAGAACGTACTTCTCGCACTTCTCTGTGGTGTTGCAGCCGTGCTACTATGCAGAAATTTACTCTAGCAGTAGTTGGTAATACGGTTTCTTTGTTCAGAGTGGGCAGTGAAGCTCGCGTTCAGTAGAGGGCAAGCAGTTCCCGAAACGGCTCTCGATCTATCCGAAATATACCAAGGGTCACCTGCTGAATATAGGAATGAGTTCAGCGTGGTGACGTCGTTTGTTTCACTTGATAGCCAATGAACCAGTCACTCGGTATAATTTGTGGACATACCGCTGAGTTACCTCGTCAACAATACCTACACCCGAGTGTTTATGCTGTGTTAAACGCGCATAGTCCACATGACCGGGAGTGGCACTGTTGAACGGATTTTTATCGCACCTGAGGCCGAAGCGGAGATGGAAGAACAGACCGACGTTGAAGCAGTTGCCGGAAAGGGACTCCGAGGTGATCGCTACTTTAGCGAGATTGAAACGGGAACCTTCGTCGAGTGGGAGCCAGATGAGGAACGCCACGATGGGTACGACCTCACGTTGATCGAGCAAGAGGCTGTAACAGCAATCGAACGTGAAGCGGGAATCGAACTCGCTCCGGGAGAACACCGACGAAACATCGAAACTCATGATGTCGCACTCAATCATCTCGTTGGACAACGATTCCGAGTCGGTGACGCCATCTGTCGAGGGGATCGACTGTGTGAACCGTGTAATCATCTTCAGCGCATCGCTCAGGACGGCGTATTGCAGGCACTCACTCACCGAGGTGGGCTCCGAGCGGACATCCTCGAAGATGGGATGATTCGCCCCGGAGACGTAATCGAACCGCTCGAATAATCTGCACTCTCTCGTTTAGAAACAATTTGTATTCCCGCTTGCGGCTGCCATATCTGCTGGACAATCGACCCGCTTGTGGATCGGGACGGCTGGGAGGAAAGAGGAACGTGCGCCTACGGTAGCGCCGTCTGAAGGTCCCCGCAGAGGTCATCAGCGTCTTCAAGGCCAACGGATACTCGGACCAACGTCTCGGGAATCTTCGCTGAATCCTCACTACGACTGAACTCGTCGGGGATCATTAGTGACGGTACCTCAACAAGGCTCTCGACCCCACCGAGACTAGCTCCCGGCGTGAATACCTCAAGTCCCTCGATGAACGCCTCAAGTTCGATGAGCGTGCCATCGAACTCGAAGGACAGCATTCCGCTGTATCCCGACATCTGCTCATTCGCAAGATCGTGTTGCGGGTGGCTCTCAAGACCCGGATAGTGGACACGAGCGACCCGATTGTGGCTTTCGAGGAACCGGGCAACTGCCATCGCGTTCTTCTCGTGATATTCCATTCGCGCGGGCAGCGTCTTGATGCCTCGCGCAACAAGGTAGCAGTCGAACGGCGAAAGCATATTCCCAAGCCCAACCCGCTGCGCGAACGCTAATTGCTCGAAAACCCCACCATCGTCGGTGATAACGGCACCGCTAATCGAGTCGGAGTGCCCGTTGAGGTACTTGGTGGTGCTATGAACGACGATGTCAGCACCCAGTTCGAGTGGGGCTTGGTAGTACGGACTCGCAAAGGTACTGTCCACGGCGAACAGAGCATCACGGCCATCGGCGATGTCGGCTATCGTTTGGATGTCGCACAACCTAATCAAGGGGTTCGACGGCGTTTCTGCCCAGATCAAGTCAGTGTCCGCGTTGACTGCATCGGCGACGTTGTCGGGGTCACGGGCGTCAACAAAGTCGATGTCAACGCCTAGATGTCCGGCCATGTGCTTGGTGAGCAGTTTTTCGGTTCCGCTATAGATGGTGTCCGAGGAGACGACGTGGCCTCCCGGGGGGACCAGCGACAGCATCGTCGTCGATGTGGCGGCCATTCCGGAGGCGAACGCCAACCCATACTCGCCGCCTTCGAGGCGGGCTAATTGCTCTTCAAGGGCCGCCCGCGTCGGATTGCTCTCGCGCGAATAGTCGTGTTCATTGGCGTCCTCCCCGCTGGCCCACTCGAACGTAGTCGAAAGGTGGATCGGCGGGACGACATCATTTGTTCCATCTCTGTGTGGATGTGTTTCGGTTTCAGCTGCGCCGACTGCGATGGTTGCGAATCGATTCCCGTCGGACTGGCTATTGTGTCGTGTCATCAGATACTCACCACGAGACCTACTCGGACCCGATTTAGAGGGGTGTTCATAGGAAGGTTTTCAATTGCGAAGGATAGGCGTGAAGTTCCCGGCGAGGGCGGTCAGAACCCCAAACCCGACATGGGCGTGGGTCAGCGAGTCGTCGGTTGCGACCCGTTGTATGCTCCGAGGGATAGCGTTTTGTTCGCGTGGACGAGTGAATAGTCCCGATGTATTTGGTAATATTCCGTCTCGCTCCGGGTGAGTACGATGCGGAGTTTCACGAGTTGAATGACGCGATACAAGCGGCTGCCGAGGACACGGAGGGATATCTAGGCAAGCGGACATGGCATGCACCGGATAGTGAGGAGGTCCTTGTCGTCTACTACTGGGTGTCGTTGGACGCACTCGAGTCGTTTGGAGCGGATGCAGACCACAAACGCGCGAAACAGCGGTGGACGGAGTGGTACGATGCGTATGAGGTCACCGTTACGGAAGTCGTTGAGACATATGGGAGTGAGTTCGGTGACGATGCGAGCCCATTCGCATAGGTGGTCATCTGACTAGTTTGGTTAGTGCAGTCCGTAAGCGAATAATGAGTGCCTCCCTGTATCGACCAATTCAGCGGCCCCGATCAACCCTTCCTGTTCCTGCAAGATGCGCACCCTGTATTCAGTACGACGCTACGAACCTCATTCAAACCTGATAGAACGCTTGCTGGTCAATAAGCATACGCACTTATCGAACCGCCCGACTCAGTTTCAGGTAGAATTCTGAATAAAGAAATCGCGCTACTATCTACTGATAGAGCTTTCAAAATCTCATCGGTAGACGATCAGTAAGCTTGCGAGCGACCGTCGGATCTGAATACGAGTGTTTCAGTAACGGCGCACGGACGTCGAACCAATCGTCGATCCACGATCCACGGATCGACCGCGCCCGTGATCGCCGCGCGACCCATTAACTGTGCAAACGAATCGACCACCTCGAAATCGCTGACGGGCGTCGTCCGGTTGGACGGAGCGTCTCGGAGCGGGGATATCCTTATACAGAGGTGGGTGGTGTGGTAACATGAATGCATCCGCGAACGTTCTGGGTACTCGACGACGACGATCGGGACGTCGTCGACGACCTCGCCGTCGGACTCGGACGGACGGCCGCGCGGGTACTCGCGTACCTCCTGCGACGAGCCGAGCGGGAGGACGAGCCGGCGACCGCCGTGCAGATGCAGATCGGCACGGAACTGAGCCGGTCGCCGATCAGCGATGCGGTCTCCCGGCTCGAGGAGGACGGACTGATCGACCGGTCGACGCTCCCCGACGACACCCAGGGGCGACCACCGTCCGCCTGGCGCCCCAGCGGTGATCTCGCCGAAAGTCGCCGTCGCGCGTACGAACAGCATGCGCGGGCGTTGCTCGACCGGACGGAAGCGCTGTTCGTCGATCGGCCGTCAGACTCAGAACCGGAGACCGGTTCCGAAACCGACCTCACGGTCGCGTTGAACTGGCGGCCTAACGGGCTGCACGTTCCGATCTATGCGGCGTCGGAGGCGGCGTGGTACGACGAGTACGGCGCCGACGTCGACATCGAGCACCACGAGGGCTCGTCGCGCGCGGTCGATCGAGTTCGCCAGGCCGAGGCGGACGTCGCGGTCGCCGGCGCTGCGACGGTGCTCCGAGCCAGGGCGGCGGGGGTGCCCCTCGTTCCGATCGCGGTTCTCTACCAGCGCGCGATGACGGTGCTGTACACTGCTCGCGAGGCGTTCGGCGAAGAGCTTCGGAGCGTCAGTCAGTTACAGGGACGCCGGATCGGCATGGTGCCTCGCTCCGAGACGGGGGTGCTCGGGCGCTTATTCATCTCACAGACGGCGCTCGAGGACGATATCGAGATCGTCGAAACGACCGGCGAAGAACGGGCGGCGTTGTCGACCGGACGCGCGGACGTCGTGACCGGATCGATGACCGATCCGCGACAGCTAGAGCGTCGCGGGAAGACGGTCGACGCGTTACAGGTCACCGATCACTTTCCCATCTACGGGCCGACGATCGCCGTTCACGAACGGCTGCTCCGGACGCGGCGGTCGGCGCTCGCCGCATTTCTCGCCGGAACGGCGGGCGGCTGGGCGGACGCGAAAAGTGACCCTGGGCCGGCGGTGGATCGGATCGCCGCGATCGGCGACGACGAACCGGACGACGTCCGGGCGACGTTCGAGCGGGCGGTCGACGACTTCGGCGACAGCGAGGCCACCCGGGAACGCGGCTGGGGGTGGCAGCGCGAGCGAACGTGGGACCGGCTTCGAACGGCGCTCGATCAGGGGGAGCTGCTCACCGCCGCATGATCGAACTCGAGGACCTCACGGTCGCGTTCGACGACGTCACCGCGGTCGCGGACGTCGACCTGCGAATCGATCGCGGCGAGTTCGTCACCGTCGTCGGGCCGTCCGGCTGCGGGAAGACGACCCTGTTGCGCGCGATCGGTGGTCTCCAGACGCCGACGAGCGGCGGCGTCCGCATCGACGAGCGATCGCCGTCGATCGCCCAGGACGCGGGCGATATCGGGTTCGTGTTTCAACAACACACGCTGCTGCCGTGGAAGAGCGCGCTCGAGAACGTCACGTTCCTGCGGGAGATGGCGGGCGAGTCGCCGGACCGGGAGGACGCCCGCGCGTTGCTCGACTCGATGGGACTCGAGGGGTTCGAGGACGCCCGTCCGCGCGCGCTCTCGGGCGGGATGAAACAGCGGGTCGCGATCGCGCGGGCGCTGCACCTCGGTGCGGACGTGCTGCTGATGGACGAGCCGTTCGGCGAACTCGACGAGCTCACCCGCGACGAACTGGGCGTCGAGCTGCGGTCGCTCTGGCGACGCGAACGGAAGACGGTCGTCTTCGTCACGCACAGCGTCCCCGAGGCGGTCTTCCTCGGCGATCGGTGCGTGGTGATGGGCGATCGTCCGGGCCGGATCGAAGCGGTGTTCGACGTCGAGTTACCCGAACCGCGGGACGCGGCGGTGTTCGGCTCCCGGCCGTTCCAGGAACGTGTCGCGGCGGTTCGCCGAACGCTCCACGAGAACCATGACTGACCGGGTCCGCGTGGACGCCGTCGACGCGGTCTATCCGACGGGCGCGCTCTGCGCCGTCGTCGCTCTCTGGTGGACGATCACGCTGGTCGCCGACGTTCCGCCGTTCGTACTCCCGCCGCCCGACGCCGTCGCCGCGCGGTTGCTCGGCAACCCGGCTCTCTACCTCGCCAACGCCTGGTACACGCTCGAGAAGGTCGCGTACGGCGGGACCATCGGGGTCGCCTCCGGGACCGTCCTCGCGGTGTTCGTCGCCTACGTGCCGTGGTTTCGGCGGGCCGTGTACCCGTATCTCGTGACGGTGCGGGTGCTGCCCAAACTCGCGGTCGCACCCCTGTTGCTCATCTACGTCGGGACGGGGATGGCGACCGCAATCGTGTTCATCGCGCTCATCACGTTCTTCCCGCTCGTGTTGAACGTCGCGGCCGGACTCGACCGGGCGCCGCCGGCGCACCGCGACCTGCTTCGATCGGTGAACGCCGGCTCCATAGAGCGGTTCCTGTACGTCGACGTCCCCTACGCGATCCCCGACTTCTTCGCGGGACTCAAACAGTCGGTGACGCTTGCGGTCGTCGGCGCGGTCGTCGCGGAGTGGGTAGTCGCGGACGGCGGACTCGGCTTTCTCGTTCAAATGGGTTCGGAGAACGTCCGCCCGGACGTCGTGCTCGCCGCCCTCGTCGTCCTGCTGCTCGAGGGACTCTTGTTGTACGGCCTGGTCGTCGTCGCACAGCGCGGTATCGACGCACGGTTCGACCTCGGAACCGCCGGTTCCGACTAACTCAAGGATTCCAAACGATCCGCTCGATCGCGACCGGGACGAGGTAAAACCCGATCCCCAGCAAGGAGAGCACGACGAGCGCGGCGTAGGTCTCGGCCGTTCGGAGGTACGCCGCCGTCTCGAATACCCGGTACCCGATCCCGGCGGTGAGCGTGACGAACTCGGCGACGATCGCCCCGACGACGCTCAACGTGGCCGCGATTTTGAGCCCGGCGAAGACGCTCGGCGCGGCCGCGGGGACGCGCACGTGGACGAACGCGGCGGTCTTCGAGGCGCCGACCGTCTCCAGCAACTCGAGGTGCGATCGTGGCGTCTTCCGGAGCCCGTCGAGGGTCGCGACCGTGATCGGAAAGACGGTCAGCGTCGCGACCACGAGGGCGCGCGCCGGAACGCCGCGCCCGAACCAGAGAAACAGCAGCGGCGCGATCGCGACCAGCGGCGCGATCCGGAGCGCGACGACCACCGGAAGGATCGTGTTCGTCGCCGTTCGCGAGTGTATCATCGCGAACGCGAGGGCGGCGCCGACCACGCACCCGACGGCGAGTCCGATACCGGCGGTCGCGCCCGTAACGGCGGCGTCGCGCAGCAACATCGGAGACGCGTCGACGAGCGCCGTTCCAACCTCGACCGGCGACGGAAGGATCACCGACGGCAGGTCGTAGTAGACGACGGCGCCCTGCCAGGCCGCGAGTAGCCCCGCGAACACGACCGTCGGCGGAAGCACCCGCCTGGCGAGCGTGCGGGCGACGGCGGCGGACCCGTCGATGGCGTCGCGGCCGCGTGACGGGCTCCCGAACCGTCGCCCATCGCGTCGTCTGTCGTGCTGTCCGTCGCTTCGGTCGAGCGGCGGTCGTTCGGATCGGGACACGGAATCGTCCTCACTCGCCGGTCAGGTCGGCGTAGTCGGCGATGTACTCGGAGTCGCTATCGAGGTACTCGTTCGTCCAGACGTCGGCCGGATCGACCTCTCCCTCGAAGAAATCGGCGGCGGCGAGCGTCTCGTACGTCTCGGTCCACGGGCCCGAGTCGCTCGTCCCCCAGCCGTCCGTCTCCACTGTCTCGGAGCGCATGTACCCGGCGTGCATCGCCGCCCACTTCTCGTACTGGTTCGCCCGCGTTTCGTCGAGTTCCGGCTGCGAATCCACGAGAAGGTCGATCGCCTGGTCCGGGTTCCGGGCCGCCCAGACGGCCCCTCTGGCAGTCGCTCGGAGGAACGACCGGACGGTGTCGGGGTTCTCCTCGGCGAAGGCTTCGTTCGTCGCGATCAGGTGTCCGTAGGAGGGGACGACGTCGTGAACCTCGAGCGTCTCGATCTCTCCGCCCTGTTGTTCCGCGTCGACGACGTCCCCGAACACGCCGCCGGCGACGTCGATGTCCCCGGTGAGCAGCTGTTGAATGGTGTCGAATCCGGTGTCGACGTAGTCGACGCCGTCCAGCACGCCGTGGTGGGCGAGGTAGGCCTCCGTCATCGTCCGCACCATGCCGGGCCCGCTGCCGATCGTGGCCCCCTCGAGTTGCGCCGGCTCCGCGAGTTCGCCGAAGCGCTCCCGATCGGCGAAGACGACGTTCGGATTCCGCTGCATGACGATGCCGACGGCGATCGGTGAGAGCTCGTTCGCGTTGGCGGCGAGGAGCTGATCGCTACTCGTGATCGCGAACTCGACGTTGCCGAGCCCGGCCTGGTTCGCCGCGAAGTCGGAGCCGTCGCCGCTCTCAAGCTCGACGTTCGTGAACCCCGCTTCGTCGTAAAACCCGTTTTCGCGGGCGGCGACGTAGGGTGCGTGGAGCCCGCTCAGGTTCCAGTTGAGCAGTAGCGTCACGTCGTCCGTCCCCGCGCCCGGAGAATCGCTCCCGATACTTCCGATACACCCCGAGACGGCGATCCCACCTCCGACGGCGAGGATCGCTCGCCGCGAGGGATGTGAATAGCTCACACAATCACCATGATCGGCGTTCCACGAAGGGACTCATAAAGTATTCGTATTAATACTTATGTATGGGAACGGAACACGAGAGCTCGAGCTCGAAAAACCGCTCACTCGATGATTTCGGGAAAACGATTGGACGATCACATTTCGGCCGTACGGGGCAGTAAACAGTGTTTTACCGCCACACCGACGCGCACGATACGTACTGTTATCCGCGATGGCTCCGGTGTGTCTATCTGGTAACGAGATAACATATCATTTCACCCAGTACATATCGAATTAATATGATAAATTCTATACAGAGGTGCGTTGGGGCCACATATGGAGTGGCAGAAGAGAACAATTGCCACACAGAGGATTACGCATGACAACCACACAAATCACGGACGAAGCCCAGCGCCAACTCGTCCGCACGCTCGGCGTCGAGCGGGCGAACGACGGCAATCAGCTGACGGTCAAACGCTTACGTGAGGCGATCGACGCGGAGACCGATCCCGCGTTCGCCTCCATGGGGGAATCGATACGAAGCGACCTCTCGGGAAAATTGGACATCGAGGTACTCGAGGACGGATTGGAGGAACTATCGGCTCAGATCGAACGGCTCCCGGACGTTCGCGAACAGGGGATTCCCGACGGCGAGACGGAGCCGGAAGTCTTGTACCGCGAACTCGTCGACCCCGGGTGGCAGGTCTACGATCACCTCGTGGACGTCGACTTCTTCGAGAGCCTCGAAGCGAACCTACCGCGGTTCACGCCGGAGCACATCGAGACGACGACTCACGAACTGATCGGTTCGGACGCGCTGACCGAGGAACTCGCCGCATTGGGCTTCGACGAGCGCGAGCGGATCGCGCTCGTCACGGACGTCGTCAATAACAACACGCGTCTCGCCCGCTGGGTTCCGACGAAGGAGATCCCGACGGACGTCGAGTTCGGCGTCGAACACGTCCCGCCGCTCCACCAGCGGGCGACGGGCGGCGCCTTGCTGTGGATCAACGCGCTCGACGTCCACCTGTGGCAAAACCGCGTTCTCGTCACCGACGAGATGCTGGACGACGGCTACTGGGACGTCAAGGCGCTGCTCGGCGGACTGTACCTGATGGCGAAAGCGGCGCTCGAGGTCGCACGCGGCGACGAACTGACCGACTCCCAGTTGACAGCCGCGATCACCGCGAGCGCGGCGATCACGATCGTCAACCAGGAAGAGATCTGCAAGAACGTATTCTGGATCACGGAAGAAATGCGCGCACCACCGAAAGCGAGGTAATTCACAATGTCACTCGAAGAAGATAGGGCCGTACAGGCCGCGAAAGACACGATCGTCAGAGAAACGGACCAGGGTTTCCGCGTCCTCGGCTCGCCCGAGAAATCGGTCACGCACCAACACGACATCGACCGCATCGAGGAGTTCGACGTCACCGACGAGATGATCATGGAGTCGGGCGAGAATCCCGACGCCTGGCTCACCTACGGCGGGAACTACGAGCAACACCGCCGGACGACGGCCGACGTCATCACGCCTGAGAACGTCGAGAATCTCGAGGTCGAGTACATCCTCGACGTCGGGGCCGGGTCGAGCATGGAGGGGACGCCGCTGATCGTCCCCGGCGATCCGCCGGTCATGTATCAATCGAACGGGCCAAACCACGTCAAGGCCATCGACGCCCGCGAAGGCGAGATCCTCTGGAGCTACACGTACGCCGTCCCCTCGGACGTCGTGCTCTGTTGTGACGATAACAACCGGGGCGTCGCCGTCCGCAACGACAAAGTCTTCATGACGACGCTCGACTCGGGCGTCGTCGCCCTCGACCGCTACACGGGCGAAGAGGTGTGGTACACGTCCACCGCCGACCACGAAGAGGGGTACTCGGCGACCTGGGCACCCGTCGTCTACGACGGAATGCTCTTTACCGGGAGCGCCGGCGGCGAATACGGCGTTCGCGGGTTCCACAAGGCGCTCGACACCGAGACCGGCGAGGAGCTGTGGCACACCTGGACCTCCTCGGAGGACGAGTGGGTCGGCGACAGTATCAACCAGTCCTGTGCGACGAACTGGATGAACGCGACGATCGACGTCGAGAACCGGCAACTGCACCTGCCGATCGGCAACCCCGGTCCCGACTTCGACGGCTCCGTCCGTCCGGGTCCGAACCGGAACAGCTGCGGGACGCTGACCCTCGATATGGACACCGGCGAACGGGTGTGGTCCCACCAGGAAGTCGCCCACGACGTCTGGGACTACGACTCCGCGGCGCCGCGGATCCTCATCCGGGACTTCGAGATCGAACACCGCGACACGACGACCGACGTCGTCGTCTCCGCGGGCAAAACGGGGTGGGTCTACACCATGGACGCCGACACCGGCGAGCTCATCGAACGGAGCGAACCGGGCGTCCAACAGCTGAACATGTACCGGATGATCCCGCACATCGACGAGGGTCGACGGATGCCGTTCATGCCCGGCGCGATGGGCGGCAACGACTGGCAGCCGCCCGCCTACAACCCCGAGACCGGGCTCGCGTACATGAAGATGAACAACTCGCCCCAGGAGGCCTGGTGGCGCTTCGAAGAGTACGAGGAGGGCAAGAAGTACTGGGGCGGCATCTTGGAGGACCAGACCGAGGCGGTCCCGGACGAGTACAACGAGAAGATCAGCGCCATCGTCGCGATCGACCCCGAGACGGGCCAGCGCGTCTGGCGCGATTGGATCGAGAGCGACGCCTACATCTGGGGCGGCCTGGTGACCACCGAAACCGGCGTGGTCTTCACCGGCACCCAGAACGGGGACTTCATCGCCTACGACGGCGAAACCGGCGACCGGCTCTGGGAGTACGACCTCGGCGAGGCGTCGATCGCCGGGAGCCCGATGAGTTGGTACGACCCGGCGACCGAGAAGCAGTACGTCGCCATTCAGGTCGGCGGCAGCGGCTGGCTCCGACGGGGCGCCGGCGGCCGCGACACCCGCCTGGCCGTCTTCTCGCTGCAGGGGTAGTCGGACCCCTGCCGCGATCGTCGCAATTTTTCGTTTTTGGCGGAGCGTTGAGACGAGACGGGACGGTTCGCCAGTCGTGAACGGCGGTGCGCTTGATCGACGGCTCGACGAGCGCGCGACGGCACTGAGGTGGATCGGCCTCGCCTGGTCGCTCGAGTTGCTCGAGCGGCTCGCCGGCCCAGATTTCGAAATTTACGCTAGCGCCCTGGTACGTCCAGACGAAACCAAGCGGGAATTACTTCGCCGTCGATCCTCCGTCCGATTCGGTGGGCGGATCGAGCGACGCAGGGACTCGCGACGCCGTCCGGGTAATCATACAATTCTCGAGGACTCGCCGCGAAAAATTCACTAAAGATATTTACACGTCTATGTTGAGTGTGACCGTATGCCAGTGTGTGATCACTGCGGCGAGGAGCACTCGTTGCCCGGGTCGTACATGAGTCACGTTCTCACGTGCGCCGGCGGTAACGGGACCGCGCCCCCGAAAGAGTCCGTCGAGGTCGCGGAACCGACGCCCGACGGAGACGCGAACGGATCGACGGTACCGACGGCCGAGTTAGACGCCGAAGACGCGGCGGCGCCGACGCTCGACGGGCACGTCCAACGGGTGGTTTCGGAGCAGTTGTCCGCCGTCGAATCCGAGATCGAACGCGTCTCGGCGGACCTCGAGGAACTCGAGAAGTTCGCGACGATCAGCCTCGGGGAGCGACGGCTCAGCCAGACCGAGGAAAACCTGTCCGAGTTCTCGACGTCGCTCACGGAACTCTCCGAACGGACCCTCGAGAAGGTTACCGACCTCGAGGCCCGACTCGAACTGCAGGAGATCGTCCTCGCGACCGTCCTCGAAGCGCTCGCCGAGGCCGACGTCGAGGCCGACGTTTCGGCGATTCGGGACTACCAGCGGGACCACGTCGTCACCGAACAGTCGTCGTCCGAACGGCTCGAGACGGCGATCGACGCGGTCGAGTCCTGAGCCCGATCGACGACCGGTCCCACCGAATCGGTCGAGGCCCTCGAATCCTCAGCCCCCTCGCATCGCGATCGTCGGCGGTCGCCGCGGCGGATTCGACGGATCGTTCCGGTCGGTCCGGTTCAGCGGCTACACTTCTCGGACGCCGATGACCCGATCCTGCAGGTACTCCAGGTGCATCGCGTTATAGACGAGTTTCACCTCGTCGCTCGCCGGGACCGCCTGGCAGGTGAGGACGATCCCTCGCTCCTCAACCTCGTCCTCGGTGAGGATGAGATCCATGTCCATCGAGAGATCGCCCTCGTACACGATCCCGGCGCAGTTCGCACACGAGGCCGCGCGACACTCGAACGGCCAGTCGAAGCCCTGATCTTCGGCCGCGTCGAGGACGTACCGTCGCCCGCGGACTTCGATCGTCCCGTGATCGGCGTCGTCGAGGTCGGCGTCGGCGGCTTTCTCGAAGAGGTCCTCGTCCTCTATCTCCCAGCCGTGTTCGTCGAGTACCTCGTAGTTGAGGTATTCGACGGTTCGAACGGGGCCGTCGGTACCGTCGCTGCCGTCACGTTGCTCGGCGTCCTCGCCGAGGCGGACGTTGGGGAGATCGAGTGACATGCGATACCGATCAACACGATATTACTTAGTTTCGCGGGTGCTTCTCGCCGGTCGCTCGACTCGCTCGGATCACTCCCGGCCGCGTTCACCGCCGTCGAACGGATCGATCGGCTCGCCGCGTCGAGCACTCTCGCCTGGCGACGTCCCGTCGGCCGCTTCGAGGGCCCGTTCGAAGTGCTCGTTCGTTAATTCGAGTTCCCGCACGTCGGTCCGCCTGTCTCGCCCGTCGGTCTCTCCCTCGACGTACTCGCGGACGGCGGCCGTCGCCGCCCGACGACAGAGCCCGTCGATGTCGGCGCCGACGAATCCGTCCGTTCGAGCGGCCAGCGCGTCGAGCTCGACGTCGGACGCGAGCGGTCGGTCGCGGAGGTGGATCTCGAAGATGTCCCGGCGCGCCGCCTGGTCGGGAGCGCCGACGGAGACCTCTCGCTCGAACCGTCCCGTCCGGAGCAACGCGTCGTCAAGGCGGTCCGGCCGGTTGGTCGTCCCGATGACCACGACGTCCTCGAACTCTTCGAGTCCGTCGAGTTCGGTGAGTAACTGCGACACCACGCGCTCCCCGACGTCGGACTCCCCGGATCCGCCGCGCGCGCCGGCGATCGCGTCGATTTCGTCGAACACCAGGACGGCGGGCGCGTTCTCTCGGGCCTTCCCGAAGATCTCGCGGACGGCCTTCTCGGACTCGCCGACGTACTTGTCGACGAGTTCGGGCCCCTTTATCGAGATGAAATTCGACTGCGCCTCGGTGGCGACCGCTCTGGTCAGCAGCGTCTTCCCGGTCCCCGGCGGGCCCGAGAGAAGAATCCCCGTCGTCGGCCGCAGCGAGACTCGCTCGAAGGCGTCGGGATACTCGAGGGGCCACTGCACGGCCTCTCGGAGCGTCCGTTTCGCCTCGGAGAGGCCGCCGACGTCCGCCCAGCCGACGTCGGGACCCTCGACGACCACCTCCCGCATCGCGGAGGGTTCGATCCCGTGCAGCGCCGTTTCGACGTCGGCGTCGACGATCTCGACGGCCTCCGGGCGGTCGATCGAGAGCTCGGTATCGGCATCGCCAGGCGAGGATGACCGCACCCGCCGCAGCGCGCACATCGCGCTCTCCCTGACCAGATTCTCGAGGTCCGCGCCGACGAAGCCGTGCGTGGACTCGGCGTACCGCTCGAGGTCGACGTCGTCGCTCAACGGGACGCCTCGCGCGTGAATTTGAAGGATATCCGCCCGCTCGTCGGCGTCGGGAACGCCGACCTCGATCTCGCGGTCGAACCGCCCCGGTCGGCGGAGCGCGGGGTCGACCGCGTCGACACGGTTCGTCGTTCCTACGACGACGACCTGCCCCCTGTCGTCCGCGCCGTCGAGCAGCGAGAGCAACTGGGCGACGATCCGGCGCTCGACGTCCCCGCCGACGTCCTCGCGCTTCGGCGCGATCGCGTCGATTTCGTCGACGAAGACGATGGCGGGCGCATTCGCCGCGGCCTCCTCGAAGACCTGCCGAAGTCGCTCCTCGCTCTCGCCGTAGTACTTCGAGACGATCTCCGGCCCGGAGAGCGTCTGGAAGTGCGCGCCGACCTCGTTCGCCATCGCCCGAGCGAGCAGCGTCTTGCCAGTCCCCGGCGGTCCGTAGAGGAGGACACCCGTTGGGGGATCGACTCCGAGCCGATCGAAGAGATCGGGGTGGCGCATCGGTAGCTCGATGACTTCGCGAACCCGCTCGAGTTCGTCGTCGAGGCCGCCGATCTCGTCGTACGTTACGCCCGTGTTCGCCGACGCGGTCCGTTCGGGGTCGTCGACGGTCGACGGCGACGCCGGCTCCGGAGCGACGACGATCGAGGTCCACTCCTCGACGCAGACGTAGGCGGACGGTTCGACGTCGACGATTTCGATCGGAACGCGCCGAGACGGCGCACTCGAACCGGGCTCGGCGGCGACCGACACCGTCGTCGTCTGGCCGCTCGAGAGCACCCGGCCGACCAACGCGTCCCGCTGCGAGAGCGCGAGCGCCTGGTCGGGATCGACGTCGTCGGGCAGCGCGATCTCGACCCGTTCGGCCGATCCGACGTCGGCCGGTTCGACGGAGACCGTCTCGCCGGCGGTGACGCCGAGCGTCTCGGCGAGTTCGGGCGCGAGCCGGATCGTCCGCTCGTCGGCCTCCTCCGACGGCCGTGCCGTCACCTCGGCGACAGCGGACTCGTCGGCCGGCCCCTTCAGGACGACGTAGTCGCCCGACTCCAGGCCGAGGTCGGCCATCGCGTCCCGTTCGACGACGGCCGTCGGCTCGCCTGGTCGATTCGCGACGAGTGGTTTGACCGTGAGTTTCATTGAGAGCGTGCTGTTTGATATCGTGTCACGTTCGAACGCAAGAACGTTTGGGTCGGGGTCCTCGTCGACGCCGCGAATCTGCGGCGGTATCGCAGTTGCTCACTGAACTCAACCTCGCGTTCGGATGCGATCTACGCGAGTCGCCGATCGTCAGTCGTCAGAGTCCATCGCACTCGGTCTCAGTTGCGCTGATTTCGACGGCGGAACCGACACAGTCGCCAGTAATGCGATAGCCATCAGACTCAGGCTCCCTCTTCGCTCTCCGGTTAGTCCTCGAACGTCCGTTTAGGGCGATCCCGTGGGCCTTCGCCGAACGGCGTGCTGATGCCGGCCTCGAGTGCGGTGAGACACTCCTCTACGGAATACGTTCGCTCGCCGACTGTACAGGGGACGACGCATCGAAGCGTATCGGCTTCGTAGACGGCCAGACACACGATCGGAACTCGGATTTCCACGGCCGGTCGGCGACTCAGCAACGACGCGGTCTCGCGGCGCGTAAACGCCGGCCGGAGCGTATACCCCTCGCGGTCGGCCCACGCCTGAAACGAATTGACCGTGAGCGTCACCGAGGGCCCCGAATCGCTGAGTTCCTCCAGCGCAGGCCGTACTGGCGACCACGTCTTTACGCGCACCTCGTCGACCGTTCCGCCGTCCTCCAGGCGACGTGCTCGAGAAACGAGGGATCTGAGCCGTTCCACAACGGCGGGACACGTGTGCGTTTGGAGGAACACCTCGACTCGAACCGATTCCGACGACGTGGCGGACTCACCGCTCATCGGCGTGTCCTCGGCCGCTCCGGCGTCGCCGATTCGGAGGCGGGGCGGGGAGCCCGATTCCGTCCCGTATCGAATTCGTTCGAGAGGATCGGGCCAGTGCCGGCTCTCGGAGCGATATCCGCGTCCATGACTCTCTTCCTCCCCTTCGGTCAATCAGTACATCTCTTGAGATGGCATGCCGTACTTACCCCGCCGTTGCGTGATACCCGCACCGCGAAATACCCGATTTATCAGCGTTCTCTGCGATTCGATATCCGGCAGCTCTCGCTGCGCACATCACCGAGTCGTCGGTCGCTGGGGTCTCAGACCCCTTAGTGCGAAGCAAAAACGGTTCCGCGGACTACTATAACTCGCTTTCCCGGAGAATCCGCCGTCCCGACTCCACGAGTCGGCGTCGCTGCGTCCGCGCGGGCTCGTTGTACAGGACGCCGTCTCGTTTGACGATCTCACCGTCGACGAGAACGGTATCGACGTTCGCAACCCCCGTCTGGAAGACGACCGTTTCGACCGGATCGTGCACCGGCGACGTGGCGATATCGTCCGTCCGAACGAGCGTGACGTCCGCCCGCTTGCCCGGCGTCAGCGATCCGATCTCGTCGTCCAGGCCGAGCGCCCGGGCCCCGTCGATCGTCGCGAGTTCGAGCGCGCGCCTGGCGGGCAGGGAGACCGTTTCGATCTGTTCGTTCCGCTCGACGGTCGGTTGATTGTCGAGGGCCCGCTGGGTCTGGAGCGCCAGCCGCGCCTGGGTGAACAGATCGCCGCTGACGTTGGAGACGATGTCGACGCCGACCGACGGAACCCCGCCCCCGTCGAGGGTCTCCCGGAGCGCCGGCATTCCCATCCCCATCTGCATTTCGACCTCGGGCGTGATCGACACCGACCCGCCGGAGGCGCCGATGCGCTCGAACTCCGCCTGCGTGAGGCGGTTCGCGTGCACGTAATTGAGGTCGTCGCCGAGGAGGCCGAGCTCGTCGAGCGTCTCCACGCCGCCAGGCCCGAGCGATCCGATGTGCATGGAGGCCGGAATACCGAGTTCGCGAGCGAGTTCGATATCGTGCGCGACGACCTCGTCCGTCGAGTAATCCGGACCACGAATCCCCATCGCCAGCGTGAGTCGCCCGTCGTCGGCGGGGAAGCGTTCGCGGTGGAGTCGACGGACGTCGTCCGGATGCGGTTCCGCGCTGTTCTCCCACCACGTCGCGCTGTCGTCGCCTGGCGGCCCGTGGGCGAACACCGCTCTGATACCGGCGTCCTCGAGCCCGTCTATCGCGCGGTCGGTGTGGTCCGGTGAGTTCGCGATATGGAACCAGTCCAGAATCGTCGTCGTCCCGGCGTTGAGCTGTTCGACGGCGCCGAAGAGGTTCCCGAGGTACGCGTCGACGGGACGATAGTGGCCGCTGATCTCTCCGAGCATCGTCTCCAGGTATTCGTCGAACGACCAGTCCCCCGCAACCCCGCGAACGCCCGCTTGCCACGTGTGGAGGTGTGAATTGACGAACCCGGGCAGGACGATCGCATCGTCGGCGTCGATGACGTCGGCGGTCGGCGCCTCGATCGACCGTTCGATTCGCTCGATCGTTCCGCCGTCGACGAGTACGTCGGCATCGCGTTGGATACCGAGTTCGGGATCGACCGTCACGACCGTCCCGTTCCGGATGACGATCCGCTCGTTCGCGTCGCCGTCCGAATCGGCCTCCTCCGACTCGTCGGCGTCGGCGCTCCCGAGAGCAGCGACGGTCAGCGCCGTCGCACTCCCGAGTTTGAGGTAGTTCCGCCTCGATACTCCGAACGTGTGGGTACCGGTGGGTCTTCTCATGGTAGCTCCGCGAGTCCCAGTTCAGGACGGGCCGAAATAGGATTGCATTCGGAACATACCAACTCCTTTCGTCGCGCGTTCACGTTCCGACCCCGCGAGCGGCGAGTGCCGACTCCGGTCAGTCGTCGGCCCTATCAGTTGTCACCCTCGTCAGTCGTCGCCCGCGATATCCGGTGATCGGGAGCGATCGAGCGGTTCGTTCGAGAGGAACGTCGTCACGAGCCAGGCTTCGGCGCGCGTAATGCGGTACTGGAACGTCGAAATCGGGATCCCTTCGGCTTCGGCGATTTCTTGCAGGGAGCACCGACGGGGCGACTCGTAGTAGCCGTACTCGGCAGCGAGTTCGAGCGCCTGGCGTTGCTGGTAAGGAAGATCGGCGCCGGAGACGCGGTCGGTGTGCCACGTCGGCGAGTGATCGAGTCGCTCGAATTCGAGGTCGAGTCCGTCGCGAAGGTTGTCGCTGAGGTCGTCGTAAATCGGACTCAGGGACGCTTCGTCCTCCGCGAGGAGCCGCCACCTGTATTCATTGCCGTGTTGTTCGGCCCGGCACAAGACGCCGTCGTCGAGGTGTTTCGCCGCGAGATACGGAATCGACCGGCAGCCGTCTCCTTCGGATTGGCGAGAGTAAATGACTCGGCTCGTCGGCCCTTCGGAGAGCACTTCGTGCGTCCAGTCGAGTCGACAGCCACCCATTCCGCGTAGATTGGAGCAGCGAGAGAGGTTCTCGATCCGCCGATCGTACGCTGAGAGAGCTTCTCGGGGTCCCGTCACTTCGTCCACCCGCCACATCGTCTCGGTCGAGGCGTGACACGAAACGGTTCGCGAGTACAGCCCGGAGTGTCCGATAAAGACGTCCATCAGATCGTCCGCTCCACTCTCGTACGTGACCGTAAACGCGAACTCCTGCATGGAACGGCTGTTTAGTCAGTATTACCATGAAACCCACGTTAGAATATAGAACTGTGCCAGTGTATTGTTCAGGTGGATTGGTGAAATAACTCGAGACGCAGCCTAGTACGGGATAACTACCGAACCGATCCGTTCGGTTGCTTCCGCGCCGCGCGAGCGCGGTTACTGCGGGTAACGATGCTCGGTGCGACGTCGGTACCGACCCCGAAATTTCGTATATCGTTATTTGATTCATATATTTGTGATTGCGCTATAAGGGGCGTGAGATCCCCAAAAACGAGCGATAGTGGAAATTGAGGGGACACTGTACTAAACACACATTTAGTGCAGTGGATTTACTAGGGCCGGTACTGTATGCCAGAGATGAATGTCCGATTTGACTGAAACGGCAGTGCCTACCCGGCGAACGCCCGTCGAGGACGCTCTCGGACGATACTTCGCGAGTCTGAACGCCGGCGGTACGATCGACACGCTCCGCTGGGTTCTCGAGAAGGGCGAGCAATCGTTTCTCACCTATCTCCGCGAACGTGGCGTCGAATACATCGACCAGATCGACGTCAAATGCTGCCGAGACTGGGGGATGGAACTGCGAACGCGGTACATCGACGACGACCTGAAAGCCTCGACGGCCCACAACTACTTTCGGTATACTCGCGCGTTTCTGTCGTTTTGCGTTCGCGATCAGCTGCTCGAGCGCAACCCCGCGAAAACCGGCGCAGCCGAGGAATTCCTTCCCGAAGATACGGGGAAGCGTGACCGGCAATTCTGGCGCGCTGATGACCGTGAAGCGCTTCTTACCCACGTCTCACGGCGGGTCGACCGGTCGTTCGACGACGAGTCGATCGACACCGAACGAGCTTACCGCGACCGAGCGATCGTAACCCTGCTCGCACTGGCCGGAGTCCGCGGGGCCGAGATCTTCCGCGATCCGAACGACGAGCGTCGGAACGGGTGCATCTGGGCCGACGTCGACCTCAAAAGCGGTGAACTCGAGGTCTTCGGCAAGTCCCGCGAGTACGAGACGGTCGGCCTCCCGACGAAGGCACGAACGGCGCTCGCGCGGTATCGGAAAGCCGTGGATCCCCCGACCGAGACGTGGCCGGTGTTCCCGACGGGTCACTACAACTCGAAACGAAAGGCGCTGATCGACGCCTATGACGCAACGACCGTCGAACGATGGCTTGAGGCCGACGGTGATCGACCGAACACGGCGATCGTCGACGACCGCTTGCGCAAAACGGAGGTTCCGCCGCCGGCGCTGTCGAAAAACGGCGGTCGACGCGTGATGCAACGCCTCTGTGACGAGGCGAACCTCGAGATCGACGGTGAGTATCTGAAACCACACGGCGGCCGTCGCGGGCTCGGCCACGAACTGTACGCCAGCGGTCGGTCGGAGTATGCACAACAGGCGCTGCGCCACCAATCGATCGAAACGACCCACGACGCCTACAGCGATATCAAAAGTGAAGACGTGGCGAATACGATCGACGAAGTTATGGATGCTACGGGAGAAGGCCAGTAATCCTCGAATTCGGTCGAATCCGGTACAATGTACCCTGCTGACCGGAAGCGGAAAATGGCACTCCGAAGTACTGGTGTTTGTCCATTTGACGGATGTGGGCGTGAGCAGTTAGCGGCGGGCTCGATGAACCGGGGGCAGCGTGCGAAAACAGATGTGGTGAGCCGTCCGCATTCATAAATTAATAAGGGCTATACACAATCCGCCCCCCTGCGGGAACTGCTCGGCTCCGAACGATCGATTCGGGAGTCGCCGGAGAGATCGAAGTCTCTTAGTCGAAATCGCCGGTAGCCGTGTGCATGCACCTCGAGACGAGTTCCTGGTCGGAACTGGAGGAGGCAGCACCGACGGCGGCGCTCGTCCCCGTCGGCAGCACGGACCTCACGCGCCGGTCGGGACCGACACGATCATCGCTCGAGCGATCGCCGCTGACGCCGACCGAGAGTGGGACGGCGACTCAGTCGTGCTCCCGGCGCTGCCGGTGGGTATCGCGCCGTACCACGGACGGTTCCCCGGGACCCTGTCGGTTTCGCCGGAAACGCTTCGCGGGTACGCCCGCGACATCGTGGAGTCGCTATCGGATTCGAGTTCGAGTATCGAAACCGTCGTGTTCGTCAACGGGCACGGCGGCAACGGCGAGACGCTGTCGCACCTGGGCCGCGAACTGACCGAGTCGACGTCGGTCGATCCCGACGTGTACCGCTGGGAGTGGATGCGCGCCGTCGACGACCACGTCGGTCACGCGGGCGAACTCGAGACGTCGGTCTTGCTTTACCTGTGCCCCGACGACGTCGGTGAACCGGTCGACGGCGACGCGACGGCGTGGGAAAATACGGTCGACGGCGGAGTCGTACACCAGTTCACCGACGAATTCAACGAGAACGGCGCTGTCGGCGACGCGACCGATGCGTCGGCACAAGTAGGCGACCGGACGTTCTCGACGGCGGTCGACGCGCTCGTGTCGTTTCTCGACCGGGTCGATAGCCCAGCACGGTAGTCGGCATTGTCCTCATCGGTTCCGATGCGGCGCCGCGACGCCGCTGAGCGTCGCGCCTGTTCCACCTAATAACGGCTGGTTTCCCCCGAATACGGTACGTGCTGCTTCGTGTTGTCGGTCTCGCAGGTTTCTCCTGCAAGCATTCGCTGGATTGTCCTCAAAAGACGGTGAAACCTGTTAGATCGACAATTATCCAACAACTAATATGTCCGTGGTGGCCGCTCGAGAATCTCAAAGATCTCTCGCGCACGATATTCCCGGTTCCGTTCCTTTCCAGTCGTCTCCTCAAGCACTCCTTCTTCCTCCAGTTGGTCGATCGCTCGATAGGCCGTTGGTCCCGTTACGTCGAGCAGTTCCTGAACAACGTTAGCAGTGAGATATGGCTGCTCGAAGAGTTTACACGCTAGTTCTGCATAGGCAGCAGAGGTGTCGCCGTACGTCGCTTCGTAGTCCTGCTGCAAGGAGTGAAGTTCCTGAGAACGGAGTAGGGATTCTTCTGCCTGGTGGCGGATACCCGTCACGAAGAACTCTACCCATGCTTCCCACTCGCCGTACTTCCGGACGGCGTTCATACGATCGACATACGTCTCTTTGTATCGATTGAAGTACTCGCTCAGGTAGAGCGTTGGTTGCTCGAGGTAGTCTTGATCAGACAGTTGTAATGTGATGAGGAGACGTCCGAGCCGACCGTTACCGTCCCCGTAGGGGTGAATCGTCTCGAACTGATAGTGTGTGAGCGCAATATCGATGAGCGGGTGGTAGCTTCCACCGGTCCGGATATACGTCATTAGCGCAGCCATCAGTCCGTCGACGGCGCTTGGAACGGGAGGGACGAATTCACCCAGGTGATTCGGGACGGTCTTGAATGCCCCAATGGTATCCGTTTCTCGGCGATCTCCAGGCACGTCGGTCAAGAGTGTCTTATGGAGAGTATGCAGAAGGTCGATGGAGATCCCATCACCGTGATCGAGAGCGTTGATCCCGCTTTTTAGAGCACGCTCATAGTTGAGCACTTCTTGGACGTCTTTAGTTTCGTCTATAGCTGCTGCTTGCTCAGCAACTGCATCGGATCGGTCCAACGATCGGGTCTCAAAACTATAGAGCGCATTGTAATCGATATCTGCACCCTCGATTTCAGATGATTCCATTGCTTCTTTCCGAAGCAACGACGTGTATAACACGGGTGCGAAATCGGTCGTCAGTCCGAACCCGCTGAGTTTTCCGAGCCAAAACGTCGCCTCCGAAAGCAGCTCATAGAACTCTTTCCCGAATTGTAACTCGCTATCTGGCGGAAGGGGATCTGGGTTATAGTATGGACGCCGATCGTATGGAACAAGGCGTCCCGGGGCGTCGTCAGGTAACTCCTGAAGAGCCATTTGTGACTACAACACGATTGACCCTGCCGTTAGTTAAATTTGCCCCTCATGAATCTAAGTTACCTGCGGAAAAGCGGGGCATTGTCCTTACTCACGACTCAGATTGTTAAGCGGAGATCTCTTTGTCTTCAGCCTTGAGAAAGGCGAAGACAGGGTTTCAACGTCCATTTTAACGAAGAGACGGTGGGTTTCAACCTGGACAAAGAAGAGAGTGGATACTCCTTGACCCCGGACTGGAATGACCGGCGTGCTACCCGGTTCTACGATCCGAAACTCCGAGTCGAAGTCCGTCCGTCGTCCGGGAACTCGCCCTCGCAGGTTGTTTAGAGAATATGTCCCCTGATCGGCATTCAGAGAGCGTTGAATTTTTGTCTACTGTGACAGCAGTATCACGCCACCTATCTTGATTCTCCAGGTAATGACGATTATCATTGGAACGTTTATGTTTCGATAGATATAAGAAAAGAAACAATTCCCGAGTGGTGGTTTCCTCTCCGACCTTGATGGTCGGGTCATCCGCCTCGACCGCCTGTAAAACACTAACAACCGCGCTACTTCCTGTGAACCAGCCCCTTACAATCAAACCCAAATTTATTTATCTTTCAATGTCTAGTGATATCATATGACGATTGTTGCTTCAGTTGATGACGAGGAGAGATCGAAAGCAGTAGTGAAGGAAGCGGCGACGTTAGCCGATCGCTTTGACGAACCGCTTCACATCGTGTCCGTGTATGAAGAATCGGAGCACGATCATCTCATCAACGAGAAAATCGACATCGATCAGAAGGCGACGGATGAGGACAGAAAAGAAATCGCTCGAACGGTCGCCGAACGGGCTTCCGAGGGGATTTCGCGGGAGCACGAAGTGATCGGGCGGACGGGAAATCCCGCCGAAGAAATTCTGGATTATGCAACCGAGGTAGATGCCCGATATCTCGTTCTGGGGGGACGGAAACGGTCGCCAGTTGGCAAGGCGCTATTCGGAAGCGTCACTCAATCGATCCTCCTGGACGCGGACCGACCGGTAGTCGCGGTGATGGACAGCGACTGATCCGCTCTGCTGTTTGATCTCCTCAGATTGTCTGTTGGCTCAACGGAAGGCATTCAGCGACTCGAACTGCTATCGCTCGCTACACGGTAGTGATCGCGAATTCTAAAGTTTCCGTAATGTAGATATAGATGGCACTGTCTAGTTGAGCCAGTTTGAGAAGTGAGCAGGTCGTAATGTTGAGTTGGTTGATGCTCGCAGACCTGCTCAGCGAGAGCTATGGGACGGATTCAGAAGGTTCTTGGGAGAACGAACGGACGGCGACGCCCGTCAGGGCGTTCGCCGTCCGCCTCCCCCAGACCGGTTATTCGCTTCGGGAGACAACAACGATTCACGCTGAATTAGGCGTTGAACGCTCTCACGGAGCAGTCTGGAATTGGGTTCATCGGCTGGCTGACAGCGGACGCGACTCGCCGACGGCATCGCCGTCGCGGGTCGCTGTTGACGAAACCGCTGTCAAGATCAACGGTGAGTGGTCTTGGCTGTATGCTGCAATAGACATCGAGACAAAGTTGATTCTTGACGTTGCGCTGTTTAGTCGACATGGCACTGATCCGGCGGCTGCGTTTCTGCAGAAACTCCGCGAGAAATACGATCTCTCCGAAGCTGAGTTTCTCGTCGATCAATTTGGCTATCGGACTGCCCTCTCGAGTCGGACTGAGCGGTCGGGTCAACTATACCGACCGAAACCTCATTGAAAAGTGGTTTCACACCCTCAAAATGCGTATCGACCGCTTCTATAATTCGTGGGTGGGCAGTCGGGCGAGCGTCCGCGAGTGGCTTGAACAGTTCGTGCATTACTACAACCACCAGAGACCGCATCAAGCTCTCGATGGAAGCGTGCCAGTCGAGGTGGTGCAGAACTAGACAGTGCCGGAATACCGAATCCATATTCTATCTGATTGGGTAGTATAGATAGCCTAAGTGAATAGCCTAACTTGATGACCTAACTAATACAGCTAAAAGAAAATTCGAACGCTCGCGCCGCCTCAGTGGGTAGTTTGAGATGGAGGCGGGCGGAGAGCCGTTGAGGGATGACGTTCGCGGATCAGTCCGGGACGTGCTGCATGGCTGGAGTTGCTGGAATCTGAGATTCTGAGGGGACGACATCCGTAAGGGTGTTAGAGTCCGACTTCATGCAACTGGTACCTTTCCGTCTGTCTTCCTCGAAAACACGCTGAGTAGTCTCTTCTCCTCGAACGCGATCTAATCGTCGTCGTGTTCCCGCACCGGAGTCTCGTTCGTTTTCGCGGCCGTGATTAGTGTCTCTTCGTCCGATATCGCGAAGTTCTCTCGATAGTGTTCGCGGGCAGAAATATAACTCGCGTAGACGATCGCTAAGAGGAAGAGCGTAAACGGGAGAGCGAGCACCGGTGGAAACGCTTGCATCGCGTCGAACACGGGTAGCTCCAGCGTCATCACGCCGAGGAACGAGAGGAGAATTCCCCACCAGGCCCGATTTCGCGCGTTCGGATCTTCATTGCCGAGAGTTATCGAAGATAAGATATAGACGGCCGAATCCAGAGACGTGACGACGTACCCTGCGATCACCAGCATGAGCAGGACTCCTAAGAGGGATCCGAACGGTGTGAGGGTAACCGCAGTTGCGACTGCGGCCGGGATGCCGCCGTCGGTCAGCGCGTTACTGACTGGGTCGATATATCCCGGTGCAAGCACCCATCCGCCAACGATGGAGTGCTGTATCCAGAGCAACACTCCGGGAATGACTACGAGGCAAACGAAGGTTTCACGAATGGTTCGGCCCTTCGATACGCGAGCAACGAAACTGCCGACGAACAGGCCCCACGCGGCCCACCAGGCCCACCAGAAACTGGTCCATTGCTGCGGCCAGTTGGCCGCAGCCGTTGGTGCGGAATACAAGGAGAGCCGGAACATATTATTAAGCCAGACGCCACCGGCATCGAGCCCAAGATTAATCGTGAACAGTGTTGGGCCGACTACGAGAAGAAATGCGAACGTGATCAGCATGAGAATAACCGTAATCCGAGCCGCGTTACGAATCCCCTTTCGCAGTCCTAACCAGACGTCGCCGAGGAAGACTAACCCGAGAATTCCGAACAGTCCGTACGTAAATATCGTCGCGGGGACTCCGAACACGGTATCCAAGAGGGCAGCAAATACCTGCGCAGAGAACCCAATAGCTGCTGCAACGCCGCCGATAATGGCGATCAGCGCAGCGAGATCGACAGTCCAGTAGAGGAACGTGTACCGATCCGTATCGAGGAAGACCTTCAACATCGAACTGAATTTATACGTTTCCGTGCCGCGCGTGTAGATGATCAATCCGAACGCTAACGCGAACGGCGGATACCACATGGCGAGCCCCGGGAAAACCTCGTGGATGAACATAAACGAAAGTGCGAGCGATTCTATCGGGACTCCCGCAACTGGCTGTGGATCCGGCGGCGGATTGGCTACAATCGAGATCGGCTCGCCGACTCCCCAAATGATGATGGATCCGCTATATCCGACCGTGAACACCATCGCGAGCCACGAAAACAGATCGAATTCCGGTTCAGCGTCTTGTCCCCCGATTCGAATGTGGCCGTACCGAGAGAAGACCATGAACGCCGAGAAAATGAATAATATAAGTCCGAGTAACATGAACCACCAACCGAAGTAAGTTAGTACCCATTCGAAGGCCCCATTGAGCGTGTTGTTGAGCCGTTGTGGACTCAGGATCCCGACGGCCGCTACTACCAACAAAACGCCACCTGTGATGAAAAAGAGCAGTTTCTCGCCGTCGTCCGCCTCTTCTAACCCGAAGACGTGCCAGAGACTCATCGTGTATCGGTAGCTGAAATTCCGGTGCCGGAACTAGCCGTCCGCCCGATTGATCCAGTATCCAACAATTGACTCATGTTATGTATTACCAGTGTATCTGATGACCCAACAGCTTAACACTTATACCTTTGGGATGACAGGTGAGAGAACCTGGAATACCCCTGGCTAGTAAGGAACGAATTATCGCTAGAAGCAACGTGAAGGACCCGTCGCCGATAGATCGATCGAATTTGGATTCCATCCGCTGAATCAGATCCGTTCGCATCGCCTGGCTTGACTCGCCTCTCGACGCCCGAAGCACCGCGGAGTGTCCACGCATATGTCGGACGGGTTCCTCCGCCGCCCGGGTGTAACGGAGGTGATGCCTCGCTACATCGCAATCTCAGTACTTCTTTCGTAGCGGCAGGGCGCTGTACTCAGTTAGCGTACTACTCATAGCTCCGGGTCGTCGAGATTGACGTAGACGGATTTCGTCTGCTGGTAGTGGTCGAGCACTTCCGTCCCCAAATCCTTCCCGATACCCGACGCTTTGAAGCCGCCGTACGGGGCTTCCGGCAGAATCGGACCGTACTCGTTAACATAAATGAGCCCTGCTTCGATATCCGCGGCCGCATTGTGGACGATAGACGTCCGTTCGGTAGCGATACCCGCCGCTAGACCGAATTCGGTGTCGTTCGCGAGTTCGATCGCCTCGTCGTAGCTGGAAAACGTATTGATCGTCTGAACGGGGCCGAAGATCTCCTCTCGGGCGATACGCATATCGTTCTCGACATCGTCGAACACGGTCGGCTCCACGAACCAGCCGTTCTGGAGGTCGGTATCGTCCGGTGTTCCACCGCCCGTCAGCAACGTTGCACCCTCGCTTTCGCCGGCTTCGATGTATTCCATGACCGTCTCGTATTGGGATTCCGTGGTTAGCGGCCCCATCGTCGTTTCTTCGTCAAGCGGATCGCCGAGCGTGTAGGATTCGGCTTTTTCGATAAACCGGTCGACGAACTCTCCGTGGACGCTCTCGTGAACTATCGTTCGAGAGAATGCATCGCAGATCTCGCCTGTGCTATAAAAAATCCCGTCCGCGACGGCGTTGACCGCCTTTTCCAGGTCGGCATCAGGAAATACGATAAACGGAGATTTGCCGCCGAGTTCTAACGTGACCGGAGCGACGTTTTCGGCGGCTGCCTTCATCACTTTCTGTCCGACACTAACGCTGCCAGTGAACGAGATTTTGCGGACACGGTCGTGCTCGGTCAGTGCTCCGCCGACTTCCGATCCAGTTCCGGTCACGACGTTAACGACGCCATCCGGGAAGATGCCCTCGGAGAGTTCGGCAATTCGAATCGTCGTCATCGGGGCCTCCGCCGACGGCTTGAGCACGGTGGTGTTCCCCGCCCCGAGCGCAGGTCCGAGTTTCCACGCAGCCGCCCAGATCGGGAAGTTCCACGGCGTTATCTGTCCGACCACACCGTACGGCTCCTTGCGCGTGTACAGGTGCAGATCTTCGGCGGTGGATATCTGTCGTCCCTCCTGGCTCTGACAGATCGAGGCGTAGTACGCTAAGGTTCCTATCGCACCTTCGACCTCCCCACGCGCCTGCGAAATCGGTTTTCCGGTGTCTATACACTCTATTACGGACAGTTCATCGATGTGATCGCGGAGTACTTCGATCCAATCGAACAGGAGCTGGGATCGCTCAGCAGGGGTCGTCTCCGACCACTCTTCATCGAACGCTCTCCAAGCGGCATCGACCGCCGTATCGACCTCTCTCGAATGGCATCGCGGAATCGTCGTAATTGGTTCACCGATCACGGGATCGATCGTCTCGAACGTCTTCTCCGTATCGTATCGAGACCCGTCTATCCAGGAATTGAAATCGCTGCTGTCCCTAACCTGTTCTCTTGCTTTCATGTGGTTCTCCCGTACCTGACCGCTGAACGTCTCGGATACCATTGGCGAAATATGGTATGTTACCGCCACACATATATTTTCGGTCACACATGCCGAAGCTAGCGCTTCGAACTTTAGAACCGCTTCTTTCCGGCTCACTTCCTTGCTCTCGTCGAATCATCATCCGACGAAAAGTACAGAATCGCGTATCGGTAGGTGAGCGAAGCGGACCCAGTCGAACCACTAAGTGACTGCGGTCAGCGGTTTCGAGAGGTTGCTCTCTGCGATTCGTGGCGATCAGTAGGCATCGCGAGCGACTTTCAGGAGATCGTCGGAATCCGCGTCTCGAGGATTGTCATGGATCTCGATCGTGTCTAACGACTTCTCCGCGATCTCCGGGAGATCCTCCGCTGCGACGCCAAGATCCCGGAGGCTCGACGGAAGGTCGACCTTGTCGATGAGATCCTCTACGGCACCCACCGCATCCATAGCGGCCTCCTCATCGGATCGCCCGGATACGTCTATGCCCATCGCCTCGGCGACTTCAGCGTATCGACCGGGAACGGTTTCGATGTTGTATCGCATCACCGCCGGCGTGTACGCAGCGATGGCCTCACCGTGTGGAATTTCGGGATACATCCCGCCGGTCGTCTCGGCCAGGGAGTGGATCGCGCCGAACCCGGCGAAGTTTTCGCAGAAACCCGCTACGTGCGAGCCGAACATCATCTGTTCACGCGCCTCCATTTCTCCATCTTCGTAGGCGGTCGGCAGGTACTCCGAAACGAGACCCATCACGTGCTCGGTCATCGGTTTGACGATCGGAGGACAGGCGGCCGAAACGTGGTTCTCGAGGGCATGGGAGAAGGCATCGAAGCCGGTCGCGGCGGTCTGTCTCGGCGGTAGCGTCGCCGTCAAAGCCGGATCGACGAGCGATATCTCGGCGCCTAGATACGGGCCGCCAGGGTACAACGGCGACTGGCCGAGGGCCATCTTGAACTCGCGTTCCTCGTCGGTTACGACGGCCCAGTAATCGACTTCGCTCCCGGTTCCAGCAGTCGTCGGCACCGTAACCAACGGAAGGGGGTGATTTTCGATCGGTTCTTCCATGACCTCTTCAGTCGATGTAACCTCATAATCGACGAGTTCTCCGGGATTGGTCGCCATCAACGACGCCCCTTTTCCAACGTCGATCGAGCTTCCGCCGCCAACGGAAACGATGACGTCACACTCTTCTTCCGCCACGGTTTCCGTCGCCTCGTCGACCATTTCGACCGTCGGATTGGGCTCGACTCCATCGTACGTAGTGTACGCAATTCCTGCAGCCGTGAGCGACGTTTTTATCCCGTCGACCAATCCGGCGTCGAGGACACCCCGATCCGTGACGATCAGCGCTTTCTCCCACCCTTGCGTGTCAACGATCGGCCCGATATTCTCGCTGGCGCCGTTCCCGAACTCGACCCAGATCGGAAACGTCAGCGTATAGTCACCGAGACTCATCGGGACTCACCACGGCGATTCCGGACGAGAACGCCAGGCGGTCTCTTCGCTATGCCATCTACAGATCGCTCCCGATCTGTGTGGGTGTCTTTCTCTCTCATCCCGGGCGAGTTTTCCATATGCCAGTATATAAATTTTGCTGCCAGATAGAGCCTGTTACGTTTTGATACCGTATACGATTTTGTACAGTCGGCTGCGGATACCAGTGAAGTGATTAAGTCTGCAAACCATGCTCATTTGTCTCACGGATTATAGACGAGAGTCGCTGATTCCGCAGCCCTGACGCGTGATTCGGCCGAGCGAGCGATTCGAGATCACCCCGACGAATAGCCGTCCGAACTGATGGATTTCGAATATGGAAACGCTGCTCGTCCCACTGATCATCGAGTCGGATCCCGAGGGTGCGGCCATCTCTAAGTTCAATATGCGGTTTGATGTCGCCGCAGATTTTCGACAGCATTTCATTGTATCGTGCGACCAACCCGCGATCGCTACGACTCATCGGGACGATTTTTTGCCAATCGACGTTCGAACGATTCGACAGTCCGCTCGAGTTCCGGGATGATCCCCTGCTCGAGCACCTCTCCGGTCACGCGATAGCTCGGTCCCGAGACGCTCATAGCTCCGATGATCGTTCCATCCGGTCGGGTGACCGCCATACCAACGCTCCGCAACCCATCGGCGAACTCCTCATCGTCAACGGCGTATCCCCGTTCAGTGATCCGATCGAGTTCCTCGAAAAAATCGCGGCGCGCAGTGATCGTGTTGTCCGTTTTCGCCGGTAGTCCCCACCGATCGAGGATCGCTTCGACACGCGCTCGGGGAAGGGCAGCGAGAATCGCCTTGCCGGTGGCCGTGGCGTGCATGGGGTAGTACGTCCCCATCCGCGCACGGTAGCGGTTTGACTCGCCTTCTCCAGGATACTTCACCCATTTATGATATGATTCTGAGATCGTGATGATACGGCCGTGATCCTCGATCACGAAGTCGACCTCCTCATCGGTTGCGTCCGTCAATTCCCTAACGGCCTTGTCCGCGATCTGGTATCCCGGCTTTCGACTCCGAGCGTGTTCACCTAAACTGAGGAATTTCGGACCGATGTAGTAGTAATCGTCTTCTTTCACCAAATACCCATGTTCGTAGAGGGTCATCGCGTGCTTGTACACCGTACTTTTGGCGAGCGACAGATCGTCGGCGAGCTGTGGAAGTTTTGCGCCACCGCATTTCCGTATCTGATCTACCAGCGCCAGCGACCGGGCAGTCGTTTTCAGCATCGGATCCCTCGTTCGGTCTTTCATGTGATGCGAATCCACACCATGGTAGTTAAGCATTTCTCAAATCGAAATACTGTCTCGTCTCCATTTTCGGGAAACGCTGTCGGTGAGCCGGTTACAGCTCCCATCGTTCCATCACGAATTCGCACGTTCATGGATAGTTACCGTTCACGTATTCGAAATCGCGCTCGTATCCTTCTGGCGCGGAGTGGGGCCGGTCGTTCGATCGCTATACGAGAGAACTCGCTCGAAGACGGGAGGGATACCGTTTGAACATAATGGGCGTGATCTGTACGAAGAGCATCGCAGAACCGTTGCCCGCCAACGGCTCGATCAGCAGCCAGCGACCGGAGCTTTCGACAGTACGCCGAGCGAATTGCGGCCTATCTTCGCTTCGTATTTCTTCGACGGTATCGGACAGCCGTAATCGGTTTGCCTTCGAGATGAATTACACTCCTATGCCTGTAATCTTCCATGGGAAATGAGAATCAGAGACGCACTTCGACGACGGTGAGCGTCCACCGACTGATACGAGGCGTGAGGCGTTGAACGCGGGTGCGATCGCCAGGTGAGTGCCAAATCAAGGTGGTCGTCGTGACGCGAAGGAGCCCGTCCGATTCGATACCGGTGAGGATGGCGTCCATTTCGTTTACACCCCTCGACGAACCGTGTCGGATCGTCGCTACCGAATGACCGCCCTCAGCTTTCGCATATCGAAACGGACGGGGACAGAAGACGGCAGTAGTCGTGATCCGGAGCTTCCGGTGCTATCGAGTGTTTTAAACCCAAACTCGCTATACGAAACGGGCGGCTGCCGGACCGTATTAGTCCGTCGATTCGAAGCCCCAGGCTTGTAGCCGTTCAACGACCTCGTCGACGTTGTGCATTGCCGCCTCGTAGGCGGCCTCCCGGACGTCGGTCTTCGACACGTCGGTTCCGAGTTCGTCGCTGACGGCGTCGACGAACTCGTCCTCGGCCTCGACCACGTAATCCCGGAGGTAGAACTGGACCATCTCGCGGTCCTGTTTCACGTTATCGCGGACGTAGACCCAGGGCACGCCGTCGTCGTCGGCGCCGACCTGCGGCGGCGCTCCGATGACCGCCTCGTTCGAGTCGGTGTCGCCGTTGTCAGCCGCCTGGCCCGCTTCGTCTCCCTCGTTCTTGTCGTTCCCCTCGTCTCCGCCATCTCCGTCGGCGGCGGACTCCGCAGGAGTCGATTCGTCCGCACCGTCGGTCTCGTCCGACTCGACGGCGGTCTCGTCGTCGGCGTCCGGCGCTGATTCGTCCGGTTCTTCCGATTCGGCCGACCCGTCCGGTTCTGATTCGGCGGCGTCGTCTTGGACGTCCGCGAACGGATCGCTTCCGGAACCCTTCTTCATCGTTCGCTCACCTCTTCGATTTCGGTCGCCAGGCGATCGATCTTCTCGAGTGACTCCATCTCGTGGTCGCGCTGTCGGTCGCGGTGTTCCTCGACATAGTGGCGGGGCGTGCACTGCTGGTCCCAGCAGCCTTCGAACAGCGACGACCGCTCGCGGATCGCGACCGGTGCGGGGTAGCCGCGCTCGCGAATCTCCGAGAGGTACCGTTCCTGGTCGGACGTCCGACCGACGCCGTTGGGCACGGCCGAGAGGACCCCGATTTCGGCCTCGAGTCGGTCCTCCAGTCCCTCCACGAGTTCCTCTAAGCCGAGGACGCTCTGCATTCCCTTCCCCGTCGGCTCGACGGGGATCACCAGGCTCCGCGTCGCCGACACGGCGTTGTAGAGGTGGGGTCCCGCGGTTGCCGGCGGGTCGACGACGATCACGTCGTACTGCTGGGGGATGCCCGACTCTAGGAGCACTTGGCGGAGCCGATCGTACGGATCGAAGTCGTCTCCCTCGCCCAAATCGGCGGCCATCTGTTGGGCGCGGTTGAGGAGGTCCTCGAGGTTCTCGAGCATGTTGTGACTCGGGAGCAGATCGAATCCGTACTCGGTCTCGTGGATTAGGTCCTCGACGTCGCCTTTTGGCCGATCGATCAGATGTCGAACGATGTTGTCCGCCTGGCTGTCGTCCCGAGGTGCGTCGACGTCGAGGAGGTAGGTGAGCGATCCGTTCTGCTGGTCCATGTCGATCGCAAGCACGTCGAGGCCGTGGTTCGCGTGGGCCTCGAGCAGCGCCGCGCCGACGGTCGTCTTCCCGACCCCGCCGGCCTCCGAGTACGTCGTATACGTGAGCATGGTGTTTAGTTAGTCTTCCCGAATATAATTCTTCCCCATACAAACCAACGCGACTATTCGGATAGACTAACTGAATAGCCTAACCGATAGTAATGGTCTTTCTGGGCGTCTAATTGCTGTTTTCCGCTTCACAGACAGTGAGTTTGGTTTCGAATAACTAGTTAGGCTGACCTATTATACTAATTGGTTATGGTTTCTAGAACATCGTTCAGAGGAGTACAATCTTCACTGTCCGCTCCGAGGCGGCTAATAACTCCAACGTGGACCTCGGAAATTCCACCCTAAGTCATTTGACAAATATTCTGGCCAAGCCGTAGTCCTGCGGCTGGCACCTCTCGATCCGATCGATCGAACACCGGACGAAGTGGAGTCGGCGGATCTACCGCGAGATACCGCCGCTATCGCGGTCGATGAGGGCGTCGACCTCCGAGCGAGTAACGACGGCGTGGTCGCCCGTCATCGTCCGCTTCAGCGCGGCGGTAGCCGCACCGTATCGGAGCGATTCCGCGGTCGATCCGTCCTCGCTCCGCTTCGCGAGGAAGCCGCCAACGAACGCGTCCCCGGTACCGATCGGGTCGACCGTCTCGGCGTCGAACGTCGCCTGTTCGACGGTCCCCGACGCATCGACGGCGAGGGCGCCGCGCTCGCCCCGGGTGACGACGACGGTCGAACACCCGTACGTCTCCCGCAGGTGAGTCGCGATCGCCGCCGCGTCACCGTCGATCTCGAGGACGTCGATCGCGTCGCGCTCGGGGACGAAGAGGAGATCAACCGACTCGAACAGCGACTCGTAAGCCTCCCGGGCGGCCGAGGGAGACCAGAGTTTCGACCGGTAGTTACAGTCAAACGCCGTCGTCACGCCGGCGTCCCGCGCCGTCTGCAACAGAGACTGCGTCGTCTCCGCGAGCGTCGACGAGAGCGCCGGCGTGATTCCGCTCGTGAAGAACACGTCGGCGTTTCGGACCGCGTCGATGTCGAGGTCGTCGACCGTCGCGGTCGTCACCGCCGCGTCGGTGCGATCGTAGATGACGTCGATTCCCCGCGGCTCGGGGCCGTGCTCGAGGTAGTACGCCCCCTGTCGCCCGTCGTCGCTCCACGCAACGTTCGGCTCGACCCCGTTCTGCCGGACGTCCCGAACGACCTTCCGTCCTAACGGGGAGTCGGGGAGCTTCGAGAGCCAGGCCGTCGACGTTCCGAGGTTCGCGGCCGCGATCGCGACGTTGCTCTCGGCCCCGGCGGAGCGGAACTCGAGTTCCGTCGCGGTTTCGATCCGCGTTCCCTCGGACGGGGAGAATCGAATCATCGTTTCTCCGAACGTGACGAGCGACGGAGACCGCGTCCCGGATTCACCGCTCTCAGTCATAGAATGGCATTTTCACGCACGCTATTTTGACGTTACTATCCCGAATTCGAACGAATCCCCATCGAGGACGTGCACCCCAGTAACCCTCGAGGTCGGTGATCGCGACAGTCACCGCGTTCTTTCCCGTTCCGCGCGTTGTCGGTTCGATCCCGAACGACAGATGACCTACGCGGTTTGCGCCGGCGCGGTCGCGGGGAGTCGCCGCCGGCGAGCGCCGCCGGCAACCCGTCCGTCGTGTTCGACGCGGCTGTGTCGTCCGGAACCTCACCACTCCGCGACGCTCCCGTCGTCGTGGCGCCAGACGGGGTTGTGCCAGTCGACGTCCTCGCCGGCCCGGTCGCGGACGTACTCTTCGTCGATCTCGATGCCGAGGCCGGGGTCGTCGGGGATGTCGACGTACCCGTCGCGGTACTCGAAGACGGACGGATCTGCGAGGTAGTCGAGCACGTCGTTGGTCTCGTTGTAGTGGATGTCGAGGCTCTGTTCCTGGATCAGGGCGTTCGGCAGGCAGGCGTCGACCTGCACGCACGACGCCAGCGCGATCGGGCCGAGCGGGCAGTGGGGCGCCACCGCCACGTCGTAGGCCTCGGCCATCGAGGCGATCTTCTTCACCTCGGTGATCCCGCCCGCGTGCGACAGGTCGGGCTGGATGAGGTCGACGTGGCCGTCCTCGAACAGCCCCTTGAAGTCCCACCGAGAGTAGAGTCGTTCGCCCGTCGCGATCGGAACCGTCGTATGCTGGGCAACCTCCCCGAGATCGTCCAGGTGTTCCGGGAGGACCGGTTCCTCGATGAAGAACGGATCGTACGGCTCGAGGGCCGCGACCAGCCGCTTCGCCATCGGCTTCGAGACGCGCCCGTGGAAGTCCACCCCGATGTCGACTTCGTCGCCGACTTCCTCGCGGACCTCCCGTAGCCGGTCGGCGGCGGCCTCGATCGCCGCCGGCGAATCGAGTCGTTCGATCTCCGGCGTCCCGTTCATCTTGAGCGCGGTGAATCCGGCGTCGACTTTCTGTCGCGCCTGGTCGGCGACGTCGGACGGCTCGTCCCCGCCGATCCACTGGTAGACGCGTAGTCGATCGCGGGCCGCACCCCCGAGCAGTTCGTACACGGGCGCGCCGTAGGTCTTCCCCTTGATGTCCCAGAGCGCCTGGTCGATGCCGGCGATCGCGGACATCAGGATCGGGCCGCCCCGGTAGAACCCGCCGCGGTACATCGTCTGCCAGTGGTCCTCGATGCGGGCAGGGTCCTCGCCGACGAGATAGGTGTCCAGCAGCTCCTCGACCGCCGATTTGACGGTCTTCGATCGGCCCTCGACGACCGGTTCGCCCCAGCCGACGGTGCCGTCGCTCGTCGTCACCTTGAGGAACAGCCACCGCGGCGGTACCTCAAACAGCTCGTACTCCGTGATGTGCATAGGTCCCACGTCTCGGACGTGACCTATGTCGGTTATGGTATCGGGTCGGTCATCGGCGAAATCGGTGGCGAGCGCGGCTTGACGGCGGCGAGCAGCGTCGTCAGACCGGTCGGCAGCGCGGCAGCGACGGACGCGATCCGGAAGAGACAACACCGATTTGCGCCTCCGCTGTAGAGAGTTGCTATTCGGCCCGAGTTTACCGGCTCCCGTCGCCGATAGCTGACGAACGATGCGTCGTCATCTGGGTGCGGAGGAGAGCGGTGTCTCGTTCGAAGTCTTGTGATTACCGAATCGATTGATCTCAGTAAGGCCCCTTCTTTGTCAAACTCCGTTACTCTCCGTCAACAGCGAACACCAACTTGATGAAATCGGCCGTCATCGATTCGACGTGGAAATCGGCCGCCGACGAGGAGAGTCGCCTGGCCATCGCTCTTCGATACTTGCTGTCGAGCGGACAATTGCTCGTCCGAATGGTCCTCGCTAGAAATACTAAATATTCTGTCTAGTTATACTAACTAGTTACCCTAACCGATAGTACGGGATAAGAGGCACTGTCTAGTTCTGCACCTCCGCAACTGGTACTTCCGTCGAGGCTTAATGCGGTCTTTGATAGTTGTGGTAGTGTACGAACTGCGCAAGCCACTCTCGGACGCTCGCCCGACTGCCCACTCATGAATTATGGAAGCGATCGATTCGCATTTGAGGGTGTGAAACTACTTTTCGATACGGTTTTGATTGGTATAGTTGATCCGACCGCTCTGTCCAACTCGGGAGAGGGCAGTCCGATAGCCACATTGATCGACGAGAAACTCGGCATCGAAGAGATCGTGTTTCTCGTGGAGTTTCCGCAGAAACGAAGCCGCCGGATCAGTGCCATGCCGACGAAACAACGCAACGTCGAGAATTACCTTTGTTTCAAGTTCTATTGCAACATATAGACAAGACCATTCGCCGTTGATCTTGACAGCGGTTTCGTCGACAGCGACCCGCGACGGCGTCGCCGTCCTCAGAACGCGAAGCGTTCTGATGGGTCGCACGAGAGCTTCGCTCTCGTGGACGTCGGCGGGTCACGTCTGCTATCAGCCAGCCGAGGTTCCCAGTTCCAAACAGCTCTGTGAGACCTTCAATACCTAATTCAGCGAGAATTGCTGTTGTCTCGCGAAGCGAATACCCAGTCTGATGGAGGCGGACGGCGAACGCCCTGACGAGCGTCGCCGTCCGCTCGTTTTCCCACGACTCTTCTAAATTCGCCGCATAGCTCTCGCTAAGCAGGTCTGCGAGTGTCAATCCAACTCAACTTTACGGCCTACTCACTTCTCCAACTGACTCAACTAGACAGTGCCGGATAAGAGATGGTTTCAGCGGCTGTCCTCGTCAACTAGTGAAAACTGAAACGACGTATTCATCTCGGAAAACCGGCCGAGTACGTCGACGGAAAAAACACGAGACTGTGTCTCGAGTGGCCGTTCGGACCGATTCGTCTCCGCCCTCGCCGATCGTCGAACGACGATTATCCGACGACCATCGCGCGGTCCACGACGTCGTCGCCGTACAGTTCCTCGAGTTCCTCGTGCTGATCCGGACGGTTCTCGTAGACGTCCTGAAACAGGGTGATGGGCGTCTGGGCCGCCTGGTAGGTCGCCTCGTCCCACATCCGATCGTTGCTGATTTCGACCTCGACGCCGTCGATGACCAGAGTCGCCGATCGTTCCATGGCAATGGCGCCCTTCCCGGCCTCCTTGGCCGCTTCGAACTCCTCCATCGAGTCGACGATGTCGTTCAGGCTCGGGATGTAGGACGTCAGGTCCAGCAGTTCCTCGGCCAGTTCGTCGCCGTCGAGGTCGCGCTCGTCGCCGCCGGCGCGGAGCCTGTACTGATCGTCGCCCGTCTCTTCGAGCGTCACGTCGCCGCCGTCGTAGACGTACCGGCCGTCCTCCTCGCTGAGGTCGACCTCGCGGCCGTTCACCTCGAGGAGCCAGCTGCCGGTCTCGGGCGGCAGCGGCGACCTGTTCGCTTCCGCCACCTGGCCGGGCGTCAGCGACCAGATGCCGAGCATCCCCTTCGCCTGGTTGTCGGTCATGCGCTCGTGGTAGCCCTCGACGTCGCGGATGTCGTCGTAGGGGCCGTCGATCGCGATGAGACCGGCGGCGCTGGCACCGCGGGAGGTGTTGTGGCGCAGTTCGTCCCACGGCGGCAGCCCGCCGGTGGGGGTGATCGCGCGCATGTCCTTGGTGTAGTCGACCTCGCCGTCGACGAGGAGGAACAGCCGTTCGAGGTTGTTCGACGGCTTGCCCATCTCTTCGCGGAGGTCGGCGAGCGCCAGCTCGGCTTCCCCGCTCTCGACGATGACAGACATGGCCAGGCTCCCTTCCTCGAGGCCGTACTCGTTCTCGACGATGGTGATGAACTCGTCGGCCTTCTTCCAGTCGTCGATGTCACCGACTTCCGGAATGACGAAGCCGTCGATGCGTTCGATCGCGCCCCTCTCGGGATCGGCGATCTCCAGCAGGTGTTCGAAACACCGGTAGCGGGTCGCGGGACTGTCCCGGTGCCAGACGATGCGGGGGTGAATCTCGCCGGGGAAATCGGCGCCGTGTTCGGCGATCACGTCGACGATGTTCTCGGCCCCTTCGTCGCGCATCGAGGGTGCCGTCGCGTCCTCGTTGTCCGGCACCCAGACGTCCGGCGCCTGCATGCCCCGGAGCTGGGCCGCCCGTCGCAGCATCTTGGCGGAATCGTCCTCTCCTTTCACCGCAGTCGGGGAGGTAAAGAAAGTTCGCACGAACTCTCTGTCGTGCCGTCGTTCGATACTCATGAGTGCAGTTCCCAATATTATGTTCTAATATTAAAATTGTTTGGTGAACGTGTCATCGACGGGAACGTCGAGTGCCGTCCTCCGAGCGGAACGGTGAGCGAGCGGACGCCCCCGAATCGACCGATCGGAACGGACCGGACGAAAGAACAATGGTTGTGGTTCCCAATCACACTGACGATGGCAACTCGTCTCGAGTCCTTCGAAACTGCCGTCCGGGAAACGACGGCGTCGACGATCCGGGCGACGCCCGAAACCGTCGAGGAGGCGCTGAGCGACGCGATCGCCGAACCGGCCGTCGGTGCACCGCTCCCGTTCGACGACGTCGCGATCGACGACGCGTCGGTACCGATAACGGTCGACCCGACGCGCGAGGAACTGCTCGCGGCCGAGACCGGCGTGACCGGCGCGGTGCTCGGCATCGCGTCGTACGGCTCCGTCGTGCTCCGCTCGACGACCGATGTCGACGAGTTGGCGGCGCTCTTCCCGGATCGCCACGTCGTGCTCGTGCGCGAGCGGGACGTCGTCGACGACATGGCGACGGCGTTCGACGAACTGGCGCCGATTTTCGAAGAGGAGGCCGCCGACGCGATAATCGCGACCGGACCGAGCGCGACCGCGGACATGGGCGCGCTCGTCTACGGGGCGCACGGGCCGCGCGAGGTCCACGTGATCGTCATCGACGAATCGGAATCGTCGGCGTCGACGTCGGGAGGTGGTCGCTGATGGCGGCGGATCGCCGCCGCAAAGCGGCCCACATCCGCCGGCTCCTCGAAACCGAGGGCGACAGCGTCGAGCAGAACACGCTCGCGTTCAACGAGGGGCGGTACGAGGCCGTCGACGACCTCGAAGAATACGAGGCGCTCAAAGACCGGGCCACGGCGATCAAAGACGACGCGATCGATCGGTTACCGGAACTGATCGATCGGGTGACTGAGACCGTCGAAGCAAACGGCGGGACGGTCTACCTCGCCGAGGACGCCGCCGACGCGAACGCGTACGTCCAGCGAGTCGTCCGCGAGCGGGAGGCCGAGACGGTCGTCAAGTCGAAGTCGATGACGACCGAGGAGATCGACCTCAACGAACACCTCGAGGCCGCCGGCGCGGACGTCTGGGAGACCGACCTCGGCGAGTTCGTGCTCCAGCTCGCCGAGGAAGCGCCCTCACACATCGTCGCGCCGGCGATCCACAAGTCCCGCGAGGAGATCGCACAACTGTTCAACGAGCGCTTCGACCCCGACGAGCCCCTCGAGACGGCCGACGAGCTGACCGCGTTCGCTCGCGACGTCTTAGGCGAGCACATCGAGGAGGCAGATATCGGGATCACCGGCGCGAACTTCATCGCGGCGGACACCGGGACGATGGCCCTGGTCACCAGCGAGGGCAACGCCCGGAAGTCGGTCGCCGTCCCGGACACGCACGTGGCCGTCGCGGGCGTCGAGAAGCTCGTTCCAACCGTCCGGGATATTCAGCCGTTCATCGAACTCATCGGCCGATCCGGGACGGGACAGGACATCACCTCCTACATCTCGTTGCTGACGCCGCCGGTCGACACGCCGCCGCTCCCGGACGCGGACGACGCGCCGATCGGTGACGGTGGCAGCATCGGTGGTGACGATGGCGGCGATCGCAACGGCAACCCCGATTCCGACCGGGAGTTCCACCTCGTCTTGCTCGACAACGGGCGCCTGGCGATGCGCGACGACGAGCAGCTCCGCGAGACGCTGCGCTGCATCCGGTGTTCGGCCTGCCTGAACTCGTGTCCGAACTTCCAGCAGGTTGGCGGCCACGCCTTCGGCGGCGAGACCTACACGGGCGGCATCGCGACGGGGTGGGAGACCGGCGTCCACGGCCAAGAGTCGGCGGCCGAGTTCAACGATCTCTGTACCGGCTGTACGCGGTGTGTCAACCAGTGTCCGGTCCGGATCGACATCCCGTGGATCAACACGGTCGTCCGCAATCGAGTCAACAACGGCGCCGATCGATCGTCGTTCGACCACCTCGTTGAGGGGCTCGTCCCGGACGAGGAGGCGCCGGGCTATCCGCTGCAGAAGCGCTTCTTCGGCAACTACGAGACGGTCGCCAAGCTGGGAAGCGCGACCGCGCCGGTGTCGAACTGGGCGACGGCGTTGCCAGGCGTTCGATCCGCCATGGAGCGAGTCATCGGCGTCGACGACCGGCGCGAACTGCCCGAATTCGAACGGGAGTCGCTCGTCGACTGGTTCCGCGACCGCGAGCGGACCGCACCCACGGATCCCGACCGGCGGGCCGTCCTCTACCCCGACGTCTACACGAACTACGTCCGGGTCGAGCGCGGGAAAGCCGCGGTCCGCGCCCTCGAAGCCCTCGGCGTCGCCGTCGAGATTCCCGACGCCCCTGGTAGCGGTCGAGCGCCGCTGTCTCAGGGCATGATCGCGACGGCGGAGCGAACGGCCGAGTCGGTTGCCGCAACGCTCGAGCCGTACGTCTCGGACGGGTACGACGTCGTCGTCATCGAACCGAGCGACCTGGCCATGTTCCGAGACGACTACGAGAAGCTGCTCGCTCCCGACGAATACGACCCGCTGTCGACGAACAGCTACGACCTCTTCGAGTACGTCTACGGGTTGCTCGAGAACGGGGCCTCGATCGACCGGTTGCGGACGGCCGGCGGCGAGGGGGTTGGCGACGAAGACACAGACGGGGACGACGAGCGTCGCCTGGCCTACCACAGCCACTGCCAGCAGCGCACGCTCGGCCTCGAGACGTACACGGAAGCGGTGCTCGATCGCGCCGGCTACGACGTCGCGACCTCCGACGTCGAGTGCTGCGGCATGGCCGGGAGCTTCGGGTACAAAAGCGAGTACTACGAACTGAGCATGGCAGTCGGCGAGCGATTACGGGACCAGTTCACCGAGCCGGACGTCCGGGATCGAGCCGTCGTCGCGTCGGGAACGTCGTGTCAGGACCAACTCTCGTCGCTGCTCGCCGATCGGCCGCGCCACCCGATTCGAGTGCTCGACCCCGGCGAGTCGCGCTGAGTCGCGCGGTCCGTCGTGTCCGGATTCAGAACGCGACACTGCGATAGCGAGCCGCCGCCGGTCACCGCGGCGATGCCATCAGACCTTGTACTTGTTGAGTTCGATCACGTTCGCCGCTCGACAGAGCCGATCGACGAACTCGTTCGATTCCCAGGTATCGTCGATTCGAGCGGTCGGTCCCGACACGCTGATCGCGCCGATGACGTCCGAATCGAATCGAATCGGCGCGGCGATACAGCGCAGCCCCTCGAGGCGCTCCTCGTCGTCGACCGCGAAGCCGCGATCCCGCGTCCGTTCTAACTCCTCGACGAGTTCGTCGCGGGACGTGATCGTCTTGGGCGTCACTTCCGGAAGCCCGTGTTGATCGATGATCTCGTCGACCCGGTCCCGCGGAAGGTGCGCGAGAATCGCCTTCCCGAACGCGGTGCTGTGCATGTGGTGCCGGCAGCCGACGTACGTGTCCAGGTCGACCGCCCGCTCGCCTTTCGCCCGGGACAGATAGACCCCCATCCCGTCCTCCTCGACGACGAGATGGACCAACTCGCCGGACGCCGCCGCCAGTTCTTCGACCTTTGGTTCGGCGACCTTGTAGACGTCTATCTCGCTTCGGATCTGGCCGCCGATATCGAGGAATTTGAGGCTGAGCCGGTAGGTTTTAGCGTCGTCGTCTTTGACGACGTATCCGTGTTCCTCGAGGGTGCTGAGGTGGTTGTGGACGGTGCTCTTTCCCATCTCGAGTTCGTCCGCCAGCGTCGTCACGCGCGCCTCTCCGAGCCGATTAAGCGCCGCAACGACGTCCAGCGATTTCTCGGTCGTCCGAACCGGGTGTTTGGCCCTGTTTCCCATATGCCACCCCTCCATATCCGACTCCATAAGCCTTGTTCTATCATGGAAAACGAACTCCTCGCGTCTCGGCGCGGGCGTTGCAGGCCGTTGCAGTTTGAGACGGACCCGACGTCGCGGTCGACCCGATCGCCACTCGCAGTCGACGTCCGTGCGGAAGGACGCGTGATTCTGAGATAGAAAACGGGTGGCGGCACTCCGCTTTGTTCCCTCCCCCAGCCATCGAATAAATATCCGATCTTTACATTCATATGGCAGTCATCATTATCTTTGATCCGAGACGGGTGCCACTAGTTCTATTATAGAGAACGGACGAACAGGTGATCGTAATCCGACGAGTAGCGGTCCGAATTCCGTCGCTGCGTTGGTGAATCGAGTTCTCCCGACGACGGTCGGCCAGGCGAGCCGCGATCGGATGCGGCAGTGCGTTCTGCGGCGGTGCGGTCGGAACGCGGTGCGTACGCTTGCGAGTACGCGAGTACGGACGATCGAAAAACGTCGACTCACCCGTCCGGCGACGGCAAGAAGAGACTCGCCGCGATCCCGATTCCGGCGATCACCGCGAGGCCGAAAAAGGCCTCGTTGAAGTACCCTTGGTCGGCGGCGGTCCCGACCACGAACGGGCCGGTCGCGCCGAGCCCGATGTAGACGGTCCGAAGCAGCCCGAGTCCGGTCCCCTTCGCGTCCGCGGGCAACTGGTTGACGAGATACGTTTGCGTCAGCGGCGTCGACCCGAGCAGCGTGCTCGCGACGGTCGTTACGAGCGCCAACGCGACGGGGCCGTCGACGAGCGGAAGCGCGAACAGGGACCCGGCCGAGACGCCAGCGACGACGAACAGCATGGGACGGACGCCGAACCGGTCGCCGCCCGCGCCGGCGAGCGGCTGGACGGCGATTCCGACGACGAAAAACCAGCCAAACAGCATCGCAGCGACGCTCGGTGATAGGTCCTTCACTTCGACGAGATACGTCGGATAGAACCCGGTGAACCCCTGGTACACGAAAAACAGCAGGAAGTGAATGCTGCTGATGAGGAGGATGAGTCGGTCGGCGATGCTGCCGACCGCATACCGGAGCGTCGAAAGCGAGAGCGAGTAGCTGTCCGTCCGACTCGACACCTGACCGGGGAGGACCCGGGAGATGAGGACGGCCACCAGAAGGAACATCGGGACGGTTATTCCGAATCCGGCCCGCCACGACAGTCCGGCGGCGAGCACGCCAGCACCGGCCGGAAGGACGGCGTTTCCGGCCTCGCCGGCGGAGAGCGTCAGTCCGACGGCCGTCCCGTCGCGGTCGTCGTAGATCGCGGAGAGAATCGTAAACCGCGCGGGACCGAACAGGGCGGTCGAAAATCCGAACACCGCCGTCGCGGCGAAAAGCAGTGCGGGCGTCCACGACGCGGCGACGACCGCGATCGCGAGGCCCGAGCAGACGGTGCTGGCGAGAAGCGCGTTCCCCTCGCCGACCCAGTCGCCGACGATTCCGCCGGGAAACTGCCCGAGCGCGTACGCGGTCCACAGGACGGTGACGAGCAGTCCGGCGCCCGTCAGATTGAGCGAGAACGACGCGCGGATGTACGGGAGGAGGGCGGGGAACACTAACCGAACGCCGAGCGAAAGGAACCACCCGCTGGCGACGCCGACGAGGATCCATCCGCGCCCGTCGCTCCAGAGCTCGTGCGCGGCGGTTCGAAATCTGGAGATGCGTTCCGTTTTCACGTGTCGTGCTACCAGATCGGACACATTCACTTATTGGTTTTGTCAAACGCTGATGAACGACTGCCGCCTGGCGATCGCGGCGGGGCGACGCCGTCGCGATCCAGGCGGGATCGTCTCGAGACGGGGCGGAACCGACGGGTACGCTCGTCCCGAGTGCGGAGAGCAACTGCCGGTGAACGAATCGCCTCCCCTCGGACGACGACCGTAGACTACGTCTGGACCGAGTGTTCGATGTAGAGTTCGAGTTCGTTGACGGCACTGAGTATTCGCTCCGGCAGTTCCTCCGTCAATTGGGTCCCTTTCACGCGGTGGGCGGGGCCGGAAACGCTCAGCGCACCGAGCACGTCGCCTTCCGAGTCCGTGACGGCCGCGCCGACGGCGTGGACGCCTTCGGTCGTTTCCTGCCGATTGAAAGCGTACCCCCGCTCTCGGATGCGCTCGCACTCCTCCGTTAACTCCTCGCGGGTCGTGATGGTGTTTTCGCTCACCTTTCCGAGCCCGCGGGTCGCGACGATCTCGTCGAAGCGCTCTGGAGACATATTCGCGAGGATCGCTTTCCCCGCGGCGCTCGTGTGGAGCGCGCCGCGCTTGCCGACGTGTGCGCCGGTCTGAACCGCGCTCTGTCCGACCTCCGTGTACAGGTAGACGCGCTCACCGTGTTCCTCCACGATGAACTGGGCGCGCTCGCCCGTTTCGGCGGCCAGCGAATCCACTTTCTCCTTGATCATGGGAAAGGCGGTCGTCATTCGCTGTGCGTATCCGCCGACCGTCAGAAACTGAAACCCTATCCGGTAGGTCCCGTTTTCCTGCGTTACGTAATTTCGTTCTCGAAGGGTAACGAGGTGGCGGTGGATCGTACTCGGCGCGAGTCCGAGATATTCGGATAGCTCGTCCATGGTGGCGCCGTCCAGATCGCGAATCGCGTCGACAATCTCCAGTGACGTTTCAGTCGTGCGCGCACCGGATTTGGTTTTGTTTGTCATGGGTGTCATTCCATCACGCACGATAATAAATCATATGGCATTCGGAGGTGTGCCGGGCCACAGACCGCGTCCGCGACCGAATTCGAATAGTCAGAATTCGATCCGGGACGACGAACCGTAGCGATCGAGCACCGGTAGTCTCCGGTAGTACTGTGGGGATGGGTGGCACATAATTCCCGCTCTGAGCGTTCGAGTCAGTGATAATACAGCCGACACCGGTGAGAGAGGTTTACGAAGATACGACTGTAAGGGGGAGGCGCCTATCGGGGACGGCGCGCGAATCGATCTGCGAAGACAGCGGTCGATCTGCGCCAGAAGAGTCGAAATACGGTTCCGATTTTTCGAATACCGGACATCAACCGCTCTCCGTTGAAGTATCGTCATCGAGGGATCAGAGACAATATGGAAACGGGAGCGTTTCCCGTATATTCAGTCGTAATAAATCCGTTGTGGCCGCCTGTACTCGATATCCGCATATGCGGGATAGAACGGGACAATACTCCTCGTACCGGTGATGAGCCGGGGAAATCGATTAAGTGGCTCGCCCGCTTTCAGAGTCCCAATGATAGTTGCGCGTCGTCGCTCGGCGCCCGAGGTGGAGGGGAATGAATGAGAACGATCGATCGATTACCGGGTTTACGATGCTCGCCCACGGGATCTTCCACACGTACGAGCTGAGTATTCCCATTTTCATCGTGATCTGGTTGGACGCGTTCGACGTCTCCGCCTTCGTGCTCGGACTCGTCGTCAGTATCGGGTACGGACTGATCGGCGTCGGGGCGATCCCGAGCGGCGTGCTTTCGGACGCGTACGGTTCGCGCCGGTTGATCGTCGCGTCCGTGATCGGCATGGCCGGCGGATTCTTTCTGCTCGCGCTCGCGCCGAACGTGGTCGTCCTCACCGCGGCGGTTATCGTCTGGGGCGCCGCGGCGAGCGTCTATCATCCCGCCGGTCTCTCGCTTATCAGTCGCGGGGCGAAACAGCGCGGCACGGTGTTTGCGTATCACGGCGTCGGCGGAAACGTCGGAACGGCGTTCGGCCCGCTGCTCACGGCGCTCCTGTTGCTCTTTCTCGACTGGCGAGCGGTCGTAGCGCTGCTCACCGTCCCCGCGATCGGCGTCGTCGCGCTCGGGTCGCTGATCGACTTCGACGAAGACGCGGCCGCGTCGACGACGGACGGCGGCACCGCGCCGACGAGCCTCGAATCGGTGGTCTCGGACTCTAAACTGCTGTTCAGCGCCGGCTTTCTCCTCACGTTTATCGCCATCATGATCTACGGAGTGTACTACCGGGGCCTGCTGACCTTCCTCCCGGACATGATCGGCGACCTCCCGCAGTTCGGCACGTACGCCGTCCTCGGGCAGGAAGCCGAACCAGCGCAGTACGTCTACACGGGGATACTGACGATCGGCATCTTCGGCCAGTACGCGGGCGGCCGGGTCACCGACCACGTTCGAACGGAGTACGCGTTCTTTTCGACACTCCTCGCGCTCGGCGTCCTGGCGTTCGTGTTCATCCCGTCCGTCGGACGGGGACTCGCGCCGTTCCTGCTCGTGTGCGTCGCGCTCGGATTCTTCCTGTACGCGACCGCACCGATCTACCAGGTCGTGATCGCGGAGTACGCGGCGGCCGACGTCCACGGACTGTCGTACGGCTACGCATACCTCGGGATGTTCGGATTCGGAGCGGGCGGGGCCGCGCTGGCCGGTTCGCTGCTTACGTACGCGAGCGAGACGGCGCTGCTCGCGACGCTGGGAGCGCTGGCGCTCGTCGGCGCGGGTATCGTCCTGTCGCTTCTGACAATCTCCACTGTCGGTAGGTAACCAACACCAAGCTTTAGTATCGGTTACTCATATGGTTCTCGTATGGCAGCCCGTGATAGCAGCGCGATCCTCGAAGACGTTACTGTAGTCGACCTGACGACGTTCGTCACCGGCGGATTCGCGACGTTGATGCTGGCGAACCAGGGCGCGGACGTGATCAAAATCGAACGCCCCGAGGTGGGCGACGATAGCCGCCACTCCGGACCGCCGTTCGTCGGGGTCTCCGACTACGACGGCCCGGGCAAGCCGGCGTCTCAACACGGGGAATCCCCGTACTTCTGGACGGTAAACTACGATAAGCGGAGCGTCGAACTCGACCTGAAGACGGACGAGGGACTGGAAATCTGCCGAGAGCTAATCGCCGAGGCCGACGTCGTGGTCGAGAACTTCCGGCCGGGGACGGCCGAGCGACTCGGCCTCGGATACGACGACCTCCAAGACGACCACCCCGAACTCGTCTACTGCTCCATTTCCGCGTTCGGTGAGTCCGGACCGTGGAGCGACCGACCCGGATACGACCTGCTGATCCAGGGGATGAGCGGCATCATGAGCGTAACCGGGCCCGACGACGGGGAGCCGGTGAAAGTCGGGTTACCGCAGACGGACCTGATCACAGCGATGTGGGCAGCGTTCGGCATCGTCAACGCCCTCTACCGCCGCGAACGAACCGGCGAGGGCGAACGCGTCGAACTGGGGATGTTGGACGCGACGCTACCGTGGCTCACGAAACAGGCCGCGAAGGCGTTCGTCGGCGACGAGCCGGATCGGATGGGGACGAAAGACCCCGTGCTCGCGCCCTACCAGAGCTATCCGACCGCGGACGGCTACCTGAACGTCGCCTGCGCGAACCAGAAGCTCTGGAAACAGCTCTGCGAGGAAATCGAGCGGCCGGAACTCGCCACGGACCCGCGATTCGAAACGAACGCCGATCGCGTCGAGAACATGGACGCCCTCGAGGCGGAACTGTCCGAGACGTTCGCCGAGCGCCCCACCGATGAATGGGTCGAGCGCCTGGCCGACGAGGCCGGACTCCCGGTCGGTCCCGTCTACGACGTCACCGAGGCGTTGGAAAACGAACAGGTGGACGCCCGGAACGCCGTCGACTCGGTCACCCACCCCGCGGCCGGCGAGATTCCGATCCTCGAGCACCCGCTAAACTTCGCCGCGGCCGAGAGCGGATTCGACGACGCCCCGCCGCTGCTCGGCGAGGATACCGAAGACGTCATCGCAGAGTTAGGCTACACCCAGTCCGAGATCGGCGACCTCCGCGAGAAGGGGGTCTTTTCCGGGTAAGACGGTTCCGACCCGCGTGAGCGGCCGGCGGTAGCGACTGCACTCTCGGTACGACGGACTCGGACGCGCGACGGATCCGGGCGTGCAACCGCGCAAAACGCGTTTTTCCGCCGCCGCGTCAGTCGGAAACAGTGACGACCACCGTCATCTTTATCACTCTGGTCACAGGAAAGAGTAGGTAATTCGGACCCGGAGAGAAGATCATGGACGTCACTCACGCAATCGCGAACATTCTGAAAGAGGAAGGAGTAGAGTACCTGTTCGGTTTCCCGAGTAACCCGCTCTTGGACACCGGCGCGGCCGAGGAGGTCGGCATCCGAACCGTCGTCACCAGGCAGGAACGGACCGCGGTCCACATGGCGGACGCGATCGGCCGGCTGTCGTCCGGCGAGGAGATCGTCGCCTTCGCGTGCCAGCACGGGCCGGGAACGGAGAATTCGTTCGGGGCCGTAGCACAGGCGTACGGCGAGTCGGCGCCGCTCGTCGCGATCCCGGCCGGCTACGACGAGGCGAAGACGGACGTCGATCCCAAGTTCAACTCCCTCGTCAACTACCAGCACGTCAGCAAGTCCTGCGAGCAACTGACTAGCCCGGACGCCGTCGGCGAGACAATGCGGCGCGCGTTCAGCGCGGTGCGAAACGGTCGGCCGCGGCCGGCCGTCGTCGAGGTCCCCAAGGACGTCTTCTACGAGGAGGTCCCCGGCGAACTCGACTACCACCCGACGTCGTCGAACCGGAGCGGCCCCGATCCGGACGGCGTCGAGGAGATCGTCGAGGTGCTCCTCGAGGCGGAGCGGCCGGTCATCTACGCCGGCCAGGGCGTCCACTACGCGAAAGGGTGGGATGCGCTTCGAGAGTTGGCTGAGACGCTCGAGGCGCCGGTCGCAACCAGCCTCAACGGGAAGAGCGCGTTTCCGGAGACCCACCCGCTGTCCCTCGGCGCTGGGAGCAAGAGCGAACCGGGCCAACTCGCGCACTTCCTCCGGGAGGCGGACGTCATCTTCGGGATCGGGTGTAGCTTCACGGACACCGCGTACGGGATCACCGTCCCGGACGGGAAGACGATCGTCCACTCGACGCTCGACCCGACGGACATCGACAAGGACGTCGAGTCGGCGTACTCGCTCGTCGGCGACGCGAAACTCACCCTCGAAGCGCTGGTCGAGTCGATCGAGCGGCGCCTCGACGGGGAGTCCCGCGGCCGGTTCGACGACGTCGCCGCGGAGATCGAGTCGGTCAGAGAGGAGTGGCTCGACGAGTGGCGGCCGAAATTGACCTCGGACGAGGTGCCGATCAACCCCTATCGGGTCATCGACGAACTGACCACCGTCGTCGACGCCGAGGACGCGATCATCACCCACGACGCGGGGAACCCGCGGGACTTCCTCGCCCCGTTCTGGGAGTCGACCGAGCCGCTGTCGTACATCGGCTGGGGGAAGACCACCCAACTCGGCTACGGGCTCGGCCTGGCGATCGGCGCGAAGATCCACAATCCGGAGAAGCTCTGCATCAACATCATGGGGGACGGCGCGATCGGGATGACCGGCCTGGACTTCGAAACGGCCGTTCGGGAGGACGTCCCGATCCTGACGATCCACCTGAACAACTACGAGATGGCGTCGTACGATACGCCCTTCTCGGGCGACTTCGCGGACGTCGGAACCGCTCTCGGCGGCTACGGCGAGCGGGTCGAGGACCCGGACGAGGTGGCGCCGGCCCTCGAGCGGGCGATCGAGCAAACCGAAGCCGGGACGCCGGCGCTCCTCGAGATTATCACGGCCAAGGAGACCGAACTCTCGCGGCCGGACCTCGAGGGGGAGTGAAGTAGCGAACCGGCGGAGTACTACCGGTTCACCGGTCGATTTCGCAGACGAACCGTTCGACAATTCTCGACGCTCGAAATCGAATCGCCACTCGCGGAGCGACGGGATCGGAGACGGGAAAGCGCGGCCGATTCAGTTCTCGCCGAACGCGCCGTCCTTGGTCCACGCTTCCAGCGTCGTCTGATCGTCCGCGATGTCCGCGAACACCTCCTCGGTGTGTTCGCCGAGGCGGGGCGCCGGTGCGCGAACGACGTCGTCGTGGTCGGGGAAGTTGATCGGGTGACCGGGAAGCAGGCACTCGCCCCAGTCGGGATCCTCGTGGGATACGACGAGGTCGCGGGCCGCCGTCTGGTCGTGCTCGACCACGTCCGCCACGTCGTTGATCGGTCCGCAGGGGAAGCCGGCGTTCGTCAGCCGCTCGAGCCAGAACTCGGTCGTCTCCAACTCGAGTTCGGCCTGGATGATGTCGATCACGGTCCCGGCGTTCTCACGGCGCAGTTCGTTCGTCGGATACTCGCGGAGTTCTTTGCGTCCGAGCAGATCGACGAAGTCGTCCCACCGGTCGTCGCTGGGAACGCCGGTGACGATCGCGCCGTCGGCGGTCTCGAACCGCTGGTACGGGACGAGCGTCTGGTGGGTCACGCCCTGGGGTCCCGGGACCGTTCCGTCCATTGAGTACTCGGTGAGGTACTCGTTCAGCAGCGTCACGATGGAATCGAACAGCCCCACGTCGAACTTTCCGGTGAAGTCATCGGCGCGGTCGCGCTCGTACAGTCGAGCGAGGACGCCGAGCGCCGCGAACATCCCCGTCGTGAGATCGCCGATCGCCTGGCCGACCTTGACGGGAGCGCCGCCTTCGGAACCGGTCACGCTCATGATCCCGCCTTCCGCTTGGAGGATGAGATCGAGCCCCGGCTTCTCCTTCATCGGCCCGGTCTCGCCGTAGCCCTTGATGCTCGCGTAGACGATGTCGGGGTTTCGCTCGCGGACGTCGTCGTAGCCGATGCCGAGCTTGTCGGTGACGCCGTACCCGAAGTTTTCGACGAACACGTCCGCGTCGGCGAGCAGTTCGAGCGCCGCCTCTCGCCCGGCGCTCGATTTGAGGTCGAGCGTCACCGAGCGCTTGTTGCGGTTGTTCGCCATGAAGTAGCCGGACTTGCCCCCAGGGCCGATCCCCTGGGACCGCGCCGGATCGCCGACGCCGGGGCGCTCGATTTTCACGACGTCCGCACCCATGTCGGCGAGCAGCGCCCCGCAGAAGGGGCCCGCGCGGTGGCCGGTCATCTCTACGACCGAAACGTCGGCCAGTGGTCCGTCGCTCATCGCTACCCCTCCTCGTTGAATTCGTCGACCAATTCGCGACGCTCGTCGGTAGCGAACTGCTCCCACCAGAGTTCCGCCTCGCGCTCCCGCGCCTCCTCGAGGCTGCCGGCTTGAGCCGAGTAATTGAGCGCCCGCTTCGAGTTCTTCACCGCCTTTCGGCCGGTGTTCTGGATGCCGGCGACGATCTCGGCGACGGTTTCGTCGAGTTCGGCTCTGGGGACGGCGTGGTTGATCAGCCCGATCCGTTCCGCTTCGGCCGCGTCGATCATCCCCGCCGTGTACACGAGTTCTTTCGCCTTCGCCTCGCCGACGAGTTCGATGGCCCGCCACGTCGACCCGCCGGTCGGGATCTGTCCGATGTTGGCAGTCGGGACGCCGAACTGTGCGTCCTCGACCGCGACGCGGACGTCGCAGTACATCGCGAAGATCAGGCCGCCGCCGACGCAGTACCCGTTGATCTTCGCGATGACCGGTGCGTGGCACTCGTAGGGCTTTCGGTACATCTCGTAGAACAGTTCCTGACGGTCTCGCTGTAACGGATCGTGCTCCGACGCCGGACCGGCGTACTGCGAGATGTCCGCGCCGGCAGAAAACGCGTCGTCTCCTTCTCCCGTGATCACGACGGCGTCGACGTCGCGGTTTAACTGAATCTCGTCGAACGCGCGGTTGAGGTCGAACATGACCTCGTTGTTGAGGGCGTTGTAGACCTCGGGCCGATGAAACTCGATCGTCGCGATGCCGTCTTCGATATCGAGAGTGATGCTCTCGTAGGCGCTATAGCTAACCATACCTCACCTCGTATACCGCGAAATGTAGCAAAAAAGCTTGTGTTACAATACCAATCACTCGGAAAAACGCGCCGCTCCGACCTCGTTCGCACGAACGTGTGAGATCCGATGGCGAGCAACTGCGTTACCGATTCGGTGGGTGCGGCGGCCGGCGCTGGAGACTCGAGTCGTCGACCGTCACTCGACGCGGACCGAAACGACGGGAACGGGCGAATTGAGCAGAACCGACTGCGCGACGCTCCCGAACAGCGCTTTTCCGACCGGCGAGCGTTTCCGCCCCGCGACGACGACGTAGCTCGCCTGGTCGTCGTCCGCGTAGTTGACGATCTCGTTCGCGGGATCGCCCATGAGGCCGACCGGCGTCGCGTCGATGTCCGCCCGTTCGATGGCCTCCGCCGCGATATCCGCAGCGATTTGCACCACGTCCCCGGTCGGGATAGTCTCACCCGTTTCGTTTACGTTCGTCCGCTCGAGAGAGACGAACTCGTTGCGGGTGAGAACGTGTACGACTTCGACCGGTTCGTCGATCGCCTCACCCAATTCGGCCGCGTGAGCGACGATTCCGGGCGCTCTCTCGGATCGATCGACTGCGGCAATGACAGTCATAGCTACTCTCTCATCCTCCATCCGTAAAGGATTTACTCGGGTTTCGTGGCTCGTCCCCGTGATCAGGACGTCGCTGCGCTACGAGCCCGAACTCCCGCCGTCCGTTGACCGCCTCCGAACGCATCGCGATATCGAGAGCGTCGGGATTCCACGCTTCTTCCGCCGACGCCGTTCGGGGTACGAAACGCTGATCGACGGCCAAAACGACCACTTCGAATAATAACGGCGGTATATGGCCGAAAATAAGAGGAAGCTTTATGTTTATACTCTTTGATCATGGTATTGTGATCCTGGCACACGGAGCTACCTAACACGTACCAGGGTCCGTGGCTCGATAAGCATGTCCGAGAGAACGCAACGACGGAAGCTGGCAGCAGGGAGCATATCGACCAGGCGGCGGTTTCTGCGAATAGCCGGCGCCGGGACGGCTGTATCGCTAGCAGGGTGCCTGACGGAAGAGGGGCCGGGGGTCGACGCCGGCGAGGATTGGGAACCGTCCGAGTCGATTCGATACATCGTCCCGTACGACGAAGGCGGCGGAACTGACGTGTACGCCCGCGGTATCGTCGAACCGCTCACCGACGCCATGGGACAGGACATTCAGATCGACAACGTCCCCGGTGGCGGCGGCCTCAACGGATTCGGTGACCTCTACGGCTCCCAGCCGGACGGACACACCATCTCGGGGAGCGCCGTCCCGCTCGAAGTAACGCCGCAACTGCTCGAGGATCCCGGGTTCGACCAACGCGATCTGGAAGGCCTCGGCATCATCGGTCGATCGACGTGGTGTCTCGTCGTTAACGAGGAGTATCAAGGGGAAGTCGAGACGTTCGACGACGTCAGGGAGAAACACAACTCCGGCGAATGGGACTCGATCGGCATTCAGGAGCCGGGAAGCCCGCAGGACATTATGACGCTGCTGGCGAAACACGAACCGGAGTACGCCGACGAGTACGACTGGCAGTGGGAGAATCGCGTGCAGTACACCGGGACCGGACCGATCGCGGAGGCGGTGACGTCCGGCGAGGTGCCGTGCGGAATCGGAACCGACGCTGGGACACGGCCCAACGTCGATTCCGGCGGGGTGTACCCGGTCTGTACGTTCTTCAGCGAGGGGACCGACGTGTATCCCGATATTCCGTCGGTCACCGACGAGGGGTACCCGGACATGGACTTCGTCGCGGGCGTGAACCGGGGCCTGTACGCGCCGCCGGACACGCCGGAGAGCGTTATCGACGAACTCTCGGGCCGAATCGAAGAAGCCACCCAGGACCAGCAGTACGAAGAGTGGTCCGAGGAAACCGGGAACCCGATCTTCTTCGAGGGCCCGGACGCCGCGAACGCGGCCATCGACGACGCCTTCGAGGAGTTCGAAGACCTGGAAATCGTCAGCCTCATCGAAGAACACTCCTAGTTCGGAGTGGTACTTCAATCCCTATATTGTAGTTATGATATCAGATACAATTGAAAACAAAGTAACGGCAGAGCAGATAATGCTCGTTATTCTGGTCGGGGTGAGCGCGCTGTTCCTCGTCGAGCCGGTTCTGGAAAATTACCCCGACGATGCCAGAGTATTCCCCCAGCTAACCGCGTCGATCGTCTTCATCGGGTCGCTGTTACTCCTCTTTCGGAACTATCTCCCGGGACCGCTTCGGACGTTCGTCGCCGAGAGTATTTCGATCACGAGCACCGACGAGTCGGACATCCCCGGGGCGGAAGAGGACCGAGAGGAGTCGGAGGAGACCGAAGCGGAATACAAAAAGGAGACGATCGGGACCGAGTACGGCTACGAGGTGAACGAGACGGTGTTTATGGTCGTCACGACGATTCTGTACTTCGCGGGCGGGTGGGCCGCCGGCTTCCTCTTTGCGACGCCGATTTACATCCTCGGCTACACGCTCTGGTTCCGCACCAGTCCCGTCATCAGTGTCGTACTCGCTACGCTGGGGACGATCGTCATCTACCTCTTCATGACGTACCTCGTTCTCCCGTTCGATCAAGGTCACATCTTCGACTTCAGCCCGTTCCTGCCGCTGTTGCTCGACGGGCTGTCCGCGTCGCTTCCCGGAGGTGGGACGTAGATGGCGGCGGTTGACGCCTTCTTCGAGGGACTGTCGATTGCGCTGAGCTGGCCGACGATCGGATGGCTCGCGGTCGGGATGATGCTCGGGATCATCCTGGGGGCGTTACCCGGTATCGGGTCCCCGGTCGGAATGGCAATCGTGTTACCGCTGACGCTCCCGCTCGAGACGACGGCCGCGATCATCCTCCTGGTCGCGATCTACAGCGGCGCGATGTTCGGCGGGTCGATCGCCGCGATCCTCCTCAATGCGCCGGGAACGGAGTCGGCCGCGGCGACGACGCTCGACGGGTATCCGATGGCTCAAAACGGCCTGGCGAAGAACGCGCTGGCGATCGCGACGACCGCATCGGCGCTGAACGGCTTCCTCGCGGCGATAGCGCTGATCCTCCTCTCGCCGCTTCTCATCGAGATCGTCCTCGCGTTCGGGTCGCCGGAGTACTTCCTCCTCGCCATCCTCGGCATCTCCCTCATCACGATCGTCACGCAGGGATCGATCGTCAAGGGGCTCGTCGCCGGCGCGCTCGGATTCATGATCTCGACGATCGGCACCGCGATCCTCAGTCCGCGGCCGCGCTACACGTTCGGCCAGTTCGGCCTCTACGACGGAATCGACTTCGTCGCGGCGCTGATCGGCATGTTCGCGTTCGCCGAGATGATGAAACTCGCTGCACAAAAGCAGATTACCCAGGAGGACCTCGAGATCGCGGGGAGCGTCCGCGAGGGGATGATGACGATATTCAAGTATCCGGTGACGACGCTCAAGTCCGGGCTGATCGGGATGGGAATCGGCATGATCCCGGGATCGGGTGCGACGACGTCGACGTTCGTCGCCTACGCGGAAGAGGCCCGCTCGTCGGCCGAAGACGGGGCGTTCGGCGACGGAGACCCGCGCGGCGTCATCGCGCCCGAGGGGGCGAACAATCCGACCGTCAGCGGATCGCTCATCCCGACCCTGTCGTTCGGTATTCCGGGAAGCGGCTCGACGGCCGTCCTGCTCGGCGGCATCCTGATGCACGGGCTCCAGCCGGGGCCCGTCCTCTTCGGCGAACAGCTCCACATCACGTACGCGCTGTTTATCTCGCTGTTCCTCAGCAACGTCCTCATCGTTCTCGTGGGACTGACGGTGATCCCGTACGCGAGCAAGATCACCGAAATCGACACGAACCTCATCATTCCGATGGTCATCGTCCTCTCGTTCGCGGGGGCGTACACGCTCCACCAAAACTGGTGGGACGTCGGCGCCGTCATCGTGCTCGGCGTCCTCGGATTCTACATGGTCCGGTACAACTACTCGGTCATCGCGTTCGTCCTCGGCATCGTCCTCGGGCCCATCGCCGAGGAGAACTTCTTCCGGTCGCTGCAGATCTCCGGTGGCGAGTACACGATCTTCGTTGACCCGGTGAACCAACCGCTCTCATTCCTGCTTTCCCTGGCGATTCTGCTCGTGCTGTTCGGGCCGTTCGTCAAGGGACGAGTCGAACGGGCCGTCAGCCGGACCTGAACTATTTTCTGCCGCTCCTCCGTCGCCTGGTCGCCCGTCGCCCGTCCAGTCGTCCGTCGGCCTGCGAGCGTTCGCGGCGCACGAGCCGTTTCCGGACCGGATCGAGCGCAACGTCTAACTGAGTGGAGACTATCGTTGTGATATGGAAGACGGGTGGAAACACGTCTCACTGGACGACCTCGAGGCGAATCCGGAGAAACCGGGGCGTCGCTGGGAGGCGTCACCGGCTTTCGGCATCGACGCGTTCAATTTCAACGTCGCCGTCCTCGAGTCGGACGAGCGTCTCTCGCAGAACCACTTTCACTATCACGAGAATCAAAAGGAGCTGTTTTACGTCGTTTCCGGCGCGTGTCGCGTCGAAACGCGGGACGAAGGGTTCACCGCGGGCGAAGACGAGATCATCGCCTTCCGGGAGGGGCCGGCCGGCGCACACCTCGTTCACAATCCGTTCGAGGAGCCGTGCAAGCTCGTCGCGATCGGCTGGCCGCAGGACGGTCGGTATCCGGTCCGCCAACTCGAAACGGCGGCGGACGTGATCGACGCGACCGGAGCGGAGCGCGACTGAACCGGACGACGGGCCGACGCGAGCGCAACGGTGACCGTCCGATCGGTATTTTTACCGTTCGAGTCGCCGTGGGTTCAGCCATGCGAACGATCCAGGAGTGGCTCGTGCTCGTCGGAATCTGTCTCAACCTCTCGGCGTTGGGATACGCTATCTACATCGGATCGGTGCTGTACGCGACGATCTTTCTCATCGTGGCCACCTACCTCTTCGTCGTGTATCGGACGGGCGTCGGCCGGTCAGGGTGATCGCGGCTGCGGCTCCGGTTCCGGTTCCCCGGGACGGCTCCCGGCGAGATCCGCGATCACGGCCCCCGTCAACTGCTCCACGACGTAGTAGGTGATGATCGCGAGGACGGCGAGCCCCGACGCGTAGCCGGCGGCGATGAGCAAGGCGATGCCGAGGTTCTTGAAACTGCCCGCGAAGAAGATCGGGAGGATTCGTCGCCGGCCGAGGTCGTAGTAGCGCCCCGCGGCGTACGCCATCCCCAATCCGAGCCCGAGAATCGCGACCGACACGGCGACCAGGCCGACGACGGTTCGAGCGGAGACGGTCGCGGGATCGGCGCCGGCGACGCCCGTGTAGATGATGCACGCGATCGCGACGCCGGACCCGTACTCCGTCGTTCGTTCCGAGAGGGCGGCGTCCGGGACCGCCCTCGAGAGCACCACGGCGACGCCGACGATGAGCAGGACGTCGGCGAGAATCGATCGGACCGGGACGCCGCCGCGATGCCCGACGAGGAACAGGAGTAAGAGCGGCGTCGCAATCGGCGCGAGGAGGATCGAGACGATCGAGACGATCGCGGCGAGTTGCGCGTCGCCGCGGGAGAACCGCGTCCAGACGATCGCGCTCCCAGCCGTCGTGGGGACCGCGAGCGTGATCGCGACCCCCGTGAGCGCCGGGTCCGGGAGGACGAGGCCCGCGACCGGCAGTCCGACCAGCGGGAGCAGGACGTATCCGAGACCCAGCGAGAGGGCGACCGGCAGACCGATCGAGCCCAGATCCACCTTGGCGAGAGAGAGCCCGCGAATGGAACCGTACACGAGGAATATCACTAACGGCGTCAAGAGGATGCTCGTATAGCGCTCGGGACCGGGAACCAGCAGTCCGGCGGCCGCCGAGAGGAGGACGACCAGGACGTTTCTCTGGTCGGCCAGGCGGTCGAAAGCGGAGGGTACCATCGGTATGGTCAGTCTCTCAGCGCCGTGGCGCGTGCAACAGCGCGTGGTTCGATGACACGTCATCGGTCTATTTATTCGTTGGGACGACACCGGCGAAAGTCCCGGATCGCGACCCGCAACGCGGCACAACAGTTATGTGTACTCCCTGTACTACCGTGTACCACGCACAGGATATGCAAGCGATTAGCAAACAGCCGGTAGCTGCGGCGGCCCCCGCGGACGGCCGCGGGATCGCGTTCGATTCCGCATTCGGATCGCGTTCCGGTGGGGGAGCGATCGACGGCTACCGGACGCGAGCTGACGGCGCGGGAGTCGCGTCTCGCGTCCGACCCGATGCGTGAGACGAACGCCGTTCTCACTTGCACTGACGGAGACGCGGGCAGCCGAGACGACACCAGCACAGACGGAACACATAATGGCTACGAACGACCGACAGACCGACGGAGACCCAGCGATCGACAGTCGCGCCGAGTACGACTACCGAACCGAGACGATGGACCGCCCGGACCTCGTGGCGGCCCTCGAGGCGCGCGTCGACGGCGACGTTCGCTTCGACGAGTACTCGCGGGAGATGTACGCGACCGACGCCAGCGCGTACGAGGTCCTGCCGATCGGCGTCGTCTATCCGACGGGGACCGACGACGTGGCGGCGGTGATGCGCTACTGCGCCGAGCGCGGGATTCCGGTCCTCCCGCGGGGCGGCGGAACGAGCCTGGCCGGCCAGACCGTCAACGAGGCGGTCGTCCTCGATTTCACCCGCTACATGAACGAGGTAACGCGGGTGGACCCCGATTCGGGGCGGGCCTGCGCCCAGGCGGGGGTCACGATCGGGGAGCTCAACCGGACGCTCGAGCCCCACGGGCTGAAGTTCGCGCCCGATCCGTCGACCGCCGACCGCAGCGCGCTCGGCGGGGCGATCGGGAACAACACGACGGGCGCACACTCCCTGAAGTACGGTAAGACGGACGCCTACGTCGAGGAGGCGGAAGTCGTCCTCTCCGACGGGACGGTGACGACCGTCGGCGAGATCGACGTCGACGACCTCCGCGCTCGCGCGGACCCGAACGGCGAGTTGCTCGAGCGGATCTCCGACGCAGTCGTCCGGATAATCGACGAGGAGAGCGAGACGATCGAAGACGCCTACCCGACGCTGAAGCGCAACGTCTCCGGCTACAACCTCGACGTCCTGATCGACGAGGCGGAGACTGGGTCCGTCAACCTCGCGAAGCTGCTGGTCGGGAGCGAGGGGACCCTCGGCATCGTCACCGAGGCCGAGGTGTCGCTTGAGCCGATTCCGAACACGAAGTCCGTTGCGGTGCTCTGTTACCGCAATCTGCTCGACGCGATGGACGACGTGGACGCGATCCTCGACCACGATCCGGCGGCGGTCGAGGTGATGGACGACGTGTTGCTCGACCTGGCGCGCAACACCGAGGAGTTCGCCGACGTCGTCGGTATCCTTCCGGAGGGGACGAACTCGTTCCTGCTCGTCGAGTTCTACGCCGAGGACGACGCCGACCGCAGGGAGAAGGTCGAGCGGCTGATCGACGACCGAGCGGGGGAGCTCGCGTTCGATTCGCTGACGGCCTACGACGAGCAGCGACAGCAGCGCCTCTGGAAGATGCGGAAGGCGTCGACGCCGATTCTGCTCTCCCGGACCGGCGACGAGAAACACATCGCGTTCATCGAGGACGTCGCGATTCCGCCCGAGCATCTCTCCGAGTACATCGCCGACTTCCAGGCGGTCATGGCGGACCACGACACGTTCGGCAGCTTCTACGCCCACGCCGGCCCGGGCTGTATTCATATCCGCCCCCTGGTCAACACGAAGACCGCAGACGGGGTCGAGACGATGGAATCGATCTCGGACGACGCGACCGACCTCGCGGTGAAGTACGGCGGGAGCGTCTCCGGCGAACACGGCGACGGCCGCGCGCGAACCCAGTGGAATCGGAAACTGTACGGCGAGCACGTCTGGCAGCTCTTTCGCGACCTGAAGACCGCCTTCGACCCCGACTGGCTGCTCAATCCGGGCTCCGTCTGCGGCGATCACGACATGACCGAGCACCTCCGGTTCGGCCCGGACAGCCGGTTCGAGGCCGGGTTCGATCCGGTGCTCAACTGGGACACCGAAAACGGCTTTCAGGGCATGGTCGAACTCTGTCACGGCTGCGGCGGCTGTCGGGGCAGTCAGGCGGGCACCGGCGGCGTGATGTGTCCGACCTACCGGGCCACCCAGGAGGAGATCACGAGCACCCGGGGTCGGGCGAACATGCTTCGCCAGGCGATGACCGGCGACCTCCCGCCAGACGAGGCGTTCAGCGACGAGTTCGTCACGGAAGTGATGGACCTCTGTATCGGCTGTAAGGGCTGTTCGAAGGACTGTCCGAGCGAGGTCGATATGGCGAAGCTGAAAGCCGAGGTCGAACACGAGTACCACGAGCGCCACCGCGCGTCGGTACGGGATACGCTGTTCGCGAACATCGGCACCCTCTCGAAACTCGGCAGCGCCGCCGCGCCACTGTCGAACTACGCGAGGAAGGTGCCCGGCGCGCGGACGGTGTTGGAGAAAACGATCGGGATCGCCCGCGAGCGGTCGCTGCCGACGTTCCATCGCGAGACGTTCGTCGACTGGTTCGAGGCCCGCGAGCCACGCGTCGATCACGACGCCGCCGAGCGCAAGGTCCTGCTGTTCCCGGACGTGTACACGAACCACAACGATCCCGAGATCGGCAAGGCGGCCGTTCGCGTGCTCGAGGCCGCCGGCGTCCGCGTCGAACTTCCGGAGGGCGTGACCTCGAGCGGTCGCCCGGCCTTCTCGAAGGGCTTTCTGGACGACGCGCGCGAGCGGGCCGAGCGGAACGTGAACGCGCTGATTCCGCGAGTGCGGGACGGCTGGGACATCGTCGTCTGCGAGCCGAGCGACGCCGTTATGTTCCAATCGGAGTACCGGGATCTCCTCGTCGGGAACGACGTCGACGAACTCGCCGAGCGCACCTACGGCGTCTGCGAGTACGTCGATGTCCACGGGCTCGATGACGGCCTCGAGTTCCGGGACGTCGACGAGACGCTCACCTATCACGGTCACTGCCACCAGAAGGCGACGACGAAGGACCACCACGCCGTCGGCGTGCTCCGGCGGGCCGGCTACGCCGTCGATCCGCTCGACAGCAGCTGCTGTGGGATGGCCGGCTCGTTCGGCTACGAGGCCGAGCACTACTCGATGAGTCGCGCGATCGGACGACTGCTCTTCGATCAGATCGAGTCCAGCGACGGCGACGGCGTCGTCGCGCCAGGCGCCTCCTGTCGGACGCAGATCGGAGACGAGTACGACGGCAAGCCCCCGCACCCGATAACGAAACTTGCCGACGCGCTCGCCTGATCCGGTTCCGGTTCGGGACCGATCGGAAAGTCGAATTGAACGGTGCTCACGCACATCTCGAGTTCGCCCGCGAGCGCCGTCAGTCGTTCCCTCCTCGCCGATTGAGCGTCGAGAGTAGCGCTGCCGATTTCTCGATCGTTCGAACCGGAGTGATGGCCCGTCCGCCCTGACGGTATCGGATTTCCCCGCTCCAATACTCCGCGTTCTATCATGGAGAACGCGTTGTGCGAAGACAGCGGTTTACGAACCGTCGGAGACAGTTCAACTCGATTACGCGCGAGAACATCCGAGTATCCGGGATTACGCCGATCCGCGACGCGCCGTCGAACGATCCGGTTCGACCGATCACGTTCGGATGCACCCGTCGGTTGCCGCAGGCTACGATTGAATACGCTCGAATATCCCTCGTTCGAACCGTATGGGACGGCGGATCTCCCGCCGGTCGAACGGGATATCGCCGCTCGGAAATTTGGCAAAGAACGGTCGGGATCCACCTGGGCCGGTTTTGCTACTTTCCGACCGAGAGCGGTCATCCATCGGCACGATCGGCGGTTGTTTACAACGGTATGTTTGTAATGGGTTTGCCGGATGCGTCCGTGAGACGGTGGGATCGTACGGTCCGGTTTGTGTGATATTCTGATATAGAGAATCTGTTTACGAGACGAGGTCCCGTTCCGCGAGCCGTCCGGTCCGCGTCCCCCGTTTCGGTCGTCTTCGCTCGAGTATCGATCCCACGTATCGAAATTGGACACCTCAAGCGCCGGCGAGACGGCGTACTCGAGCGGTTCGACGAGTTCGTCCGTCCGATCGTCTCGAACGACCGACGCCCTCAGAAGTCGAACCGTTCGTCGAACGCGAACGTCTCGTCAGCATCGATCACGCTGCCGGTGCTGGGCCGAACTCCGTGCGCGGTCGTCCGGACGACCGATACCACTAGCATGTCCCAATCCTCTCGTCGGCCGCCGACGGGCCGTCCCCGAATCGGCGGTCCCGTCCGACGTGGTACGAGAGCCCATAGACTTTTTATTTGCCGGATAATATCACGGGACCATGGCACACGAAGTGGCGAGTATCCCGGGCGACGGTATCGGCCCGGAAGTCATCGATGCGGCGCAGCCGGTCTTCGACGACGTTTCTGACCGGTTCGGGTTCGAGCTCGAATTGACGCGATACGATTGGGGGTCCGAACGGTACCTCGAGAGCGGGTCGATGATGCCCGACGACGGACTTGCCGAGCTCGCGGGCTACGACGCGATCCTGCTGGGCGCGGTCGGCCACCCCGACGTCCCGGATCACGTGACGCTGAACAACCTCCTCCTCCCGATCCGCAAGGGCTTCGACCAGGCCGTCTGCAAGCGACCGGCGATCCTCTTCGACGGCGTCGAGAGCCCACTCGAGGGATACGACGGCGGCGACATCGACTTCGTCGTGTACCGCGAGAACACCGAAGGGGAGTACGCCGACGTGGGCGGACAGGAACATCCGGGCCACGACCACGAGGTCGCGGTCCAGAGCGCGGTCTTCACGCGGACCGGCACCGAGCGGATCGTTCGAGCCGCGTTCGAGGCGGCGACTGAGCGCGAAGGGCGAGTGACCAGCATCACGAAATCGAACGCGCAGGCACACAGCATGGTATTCTGGGACCGGATCGTCGAGGACGTCTCGGCCGAGTACCCGGATGTGACGGTCGAGCGCCTGCTCGTCGACGCCGCGAGCATGGACTTCATCCGGCGACCGGAGGAGTTCGACGTCGTCGTCGCGTCGAACCTCTTCGGCGACATCCTGACCGACATCGGGGCGATCATCACCGGGAGCATGGGGCTCGCCCCGTCGGCCAACGTCAACGTCACGGGGGAGTACCCCTCGATGTTCGAGCCGGTCCACGGCAGCGCGCCCGATATCGTCGGCGACGGCGTCGCGAATCCGCTCGCGACGATCCTCTCCGCCGCGATGCTGTTCGACCACCTCGGTGAATCCGAGGCCGGCGACGCGGTCTGGACCGCCGTCACCGATCAGCTCGCGGATCCGGACGCCCCCCGGACGCCCGATCTGGGCGGGACCGCCACGACGGCGCGGGTGGTCGAGGACCTCCGCACCCGCATCTAACAGCGGTCCGGAACCGGTGACGGGGGACGAGGCCGGTTGCCGACGGTCGCCGCTGGCCGAGCGCGCCGTCGAACCGGCGCGGTGACGCGTCCGCCAGGCGTTTCGATCGCTACTCGTTGAGCCAGAGATCCAACCCCGTCGGCTCGTGAGGGGTCCGGACGAGGGGCTCGTCGAAGGCCCGAAGGTGGACTTCGCCGGCGAACACGGTCGCGGCGTCGAGGTGGCCGGCGAGCGTTTCCCCGTCCGGCCGCGAGAGGACGGCGTGGGTGTGAGCGAACACGTCGCCCTCGAGTCGAGAGACGTTTCCGACGCATGCGGCGACCTCGAGCGGCTCGTCGAAGGTCACCGAGTCGTACGCCTGGTCGTCCTGCTCGTAGAACCAGATCTCGGCGTCCCGAACGGCGCCCATCGCGTTGAACCAGCCCGCTTCGACCTCGGCCTCGCTCGCGAGTGCCTCGATTTCGCTTCGCCAGTCGCGTCCGGTCTCGAGCCTGGCGACGTACTCACGCGAAGAATCGACTTCTCGGTACTCCATATCACAATAGGCGGAATGATAACCGAAAAAGATTGTGGTGGTTCGACCCCTTCTGAGAGGGACGACGCGGGCCGGTGTCACCTCTCGGATTCGACCCGTTCGGCCGCACAAACGGTCGGTTTAAGGTGAGTTCGGGAAGGGTTTAATTCGGACCAGATTGAGGTTGAACGATACGTAACATTCAATTCGATTCCTAGAGAGGAACAGGTATGGCCGAGCGAACGGAACTCGAACAGCTGTACGTCCACGAATCGGTCGAAAACGTGATTCCGACGGACGCGTTCGTCGACGCGTTCGACGAGGTATCGATCCCCGCCGAACTCGTCGGCGACGGCCGCGAGTACGGCGCGTCCGACGCGGTGGCGACGTACGTGCCGCGACCGGAGTTTCTGGATGCCGGGTGGGTCCACTGCATCCGCGCCGGATACGACGAGTTCGATATCGAAGCGTACGAAGCGGCCGGCGTGCCGCTCACGAACAGCTCCGGCATTCACGGTTCGACGGTCGGCGAACTCGCACTCACCATCATGCTCTCGCTGGCCCGCCTGGGGCACCGCTACCGCGATCACCAGACCGAGCGAAACTGGTGGGAGCCGCCGTACGATCGCCCGTTCACGATCGAGAACGAGCGCGTCTGCGTCGTCGGCCTCGGCACCATCGGGAAAGCGATCGCGACGCGCTGCGACGCCCTCGGGATGGACGTCGTCGGGGTTCGACGCTCCGACGAACCGGTACCAGGCGTCTCCGAACTGTTCGACCCCGATCGCCTCCACGACGCGATCGAGAACGCCCGGTTCGTCGTCCTCACCGTCCCGCACACGCCGGAGACCGAGGGGCTGTTGAGCGCCGAGGAGTTCGTGCGGATGCGAGACGACGCGTACGTTATCAACGTCGCTCGCGGCCCAGTCGTCGACGAGAAGACGCTCATCGCGGCGATCGAAAAGGACCAGATCGCGGGCGCGGGGCTCGACGTGTTCGAGACGGAACCGCTCCCCGAGGACTCCCCCCTCTGGGATCTCGACGAAGTCATCATCTCGCCGCACAAGGGCTCCGCGACGAACCGGTACCACCTCGACATCGCTGACCTCGTCGCGGAGAACGTACAGCGCTACCGGTCGGGCGACATCCTGAAGAACCGCGTGGCCTGACGTCGACGAAGCCGCCGGAAACGCAGATTCGCGGTTCGTCCGCTGCTCGCTGCGCGCCGGCGACCACGCCGCGGCGAGGGTGACGACCGTCTCGCGGCCGGTCGTCTCCCGTTCCATCGCAGTGACGCCGTCTCTCTCCGGCACGTGACTGTGAGAGAGTACGACAAACACAGAGTTTATCATTATTGATGTCGCAGTTAGGCACAATGGCTGTTGAGAAGCCCCCAGGTGGCCTGCACAACTACGAGGAGTTCCGTGACGAACTCGATCACGACGACGGCGACGTCCGCGAGTACGCGGACCTCGCGGGCGACCTCCGATCGGTCGTCGAAGGGGAGGTGCGCTTCGACGAGTACGCCCAGGTGTTGTACGCGACCGACGGCAGCATCTACCAGGCGCGTCCGGCGGGCGCCGTTCTCCCTCGCGACGTCGAAGACGTTCGCAACGCCGTGCGCGTCGCGGCCGACCACGACGTTCCAGTCATCGCGCGGGGGGCCGGGTCGTCGCTCGGCGGGCAGACGGTGGGGTCAGGGTGCGTCGTGCTCGACATGACGGTCTACATGGACGACATCCTCGAGGTCGACGTCGAGCGCCAGCGGGCGCGCGTCCAACCGGGGGTCGTTCAGGATCACCTCGACGAGCACCTCGAACGGGACGGACTCAAATTCGCGCCCGACCCCGCCTCGTCGAACCGGGCGACGATCGGCGGCGGCATCGGGAACAACTCGACCGGCGCGCACTCGGTCCGGTACGGCATCACCGACGCCTACACCGAGGAGCTGACGGTCGTCCTCGCCGACGGCTCGCTGATTCACACCCGCGAGGTCGTCCTCGACTCCGATGAGTGGGACGAGATCGTGTCGAAGGACGACCGCGAGGCGGAGATCTACCGGACCGTTCGCGCCCTCGTCGAGGAGAACGCCGACGAGATCGAACAGCGGTATCCGGAACTCAAGCGCAACGTCTCCGGCTACAACCTCAACAAGGTGATCGACGAGAACGAGGACGGCGAGGCGGTCATCAACCTCTCGAAACTGTTCGTCGGCGCCGAATCGACCCTCGGCGTGGTCGTCGAGGCCGAACTCAGCCTGGTGACCCTGCCCGAGGAGACGGCGCTCGTCCTCTACTGTTTCGAGGACCTGATCGACGCGCTCAAAGCGGTCCCCGAAGCCCTCGAGTTCGATCCCAGCGCCGTCGAGCTGATGGACGAGGAGCTGTTCCGGCTCGCTCGCGAGTCCGAACAGTTCTCCCGCTACGAGGAGCCGATCCCCGACGGGGCGGCCGCGGCGCTGATGCTGGAGTACGACTCCGAGCTCCACGACGACTTCGAGGCGGCGATCGGGCGGACGAACGCCCACTTCGTCGACGAGGGCGACGCCTTCGAGGCGATGGAAGCGTACACCGAGGAAGACCAGGCGGACCTCTGGAAGCTCCGCAAGGCGGCCATTCCGCTGTTGATGAGCCTCGAAGGCGATCCGAAGCCGTACCCGTTCATCGAGGACGCGACGGTGCCACCCGCGGAGCTCGCCGAGTACGTCGAGCAGTTCATGGACGTCCTCGAGGACCACGACACCTCCGCGGCCTACTTCGCGCACGCGGGGAGCGGAACGCTGCACATCCGGCCGATCCTCAACCTGAAGGACGAGGAGGGGATCGAGACGATGCAGTCGATCACCGAGGACGTGACCGACCTGGTCCTCGAACACGACGGGTCGTTCTCCGGGGAGCACGGCGACGGACTCGCGCGGACGGCGTTCAATCCGAAGATGTACGGCGACGACCTCTGGGCGGCCTTCCAGGAGGTCAAGTCCGTCTTCGACCCCGACTGGCGGATGAATCCGGGGAAGGTCGTCTACACCGACGAGGCGCCGACGGACATGCGCGAGACTCTGCGGTACGGGGACGCTTACACCTCGATCGAGCCCCAGACGAAGCTGGACTTCTCGGACGAGGGCGGGTTCTCGAACCTGGTGGAACTGTGCAACGGCTGCGGGACTTGCCGGCAGACCGACGACGTGATGTGTCCGACCTACCGCGGGATGAAAGACGAGATCGCGACGACCCGCGGTCGGGCGAACATGCTCCGGGCGGCCATCTCCGGCGAGCTCCCCGAGGAGGAGCTGTACTCCGAGCGCTTCCAGAAGGAAGTGCTGGACCTCTGTGTCGGCTGCAAGGGCTGTAAGAGCGACTGCCCGACCGGGGTCGACCTGGCGAAGCTCAAGGCCGAGACCAAGTACCAGTACTACGACCGCGAGGGCATCGGGCTGCGAGAGCGGCTGTTCGGCAACATCGACGCGCTCTCGCGGCTCGGAAGCGCGCTCGCGCCGCTCTCGAACGTCGGCCGGAAGCTTCCCGGAAGTCGTCTCCTGATGGAGACGGTCGCCGGAATCGCGCCCGAACGCGAACTCCCATCGTTCCGGCGGGAGTCGCTGCAGGACTGGTACGCGAAACGCGGACCGCGGGTGAGCCCGCAGGCGGCCGACCGGAAGGTGGTGCTGTTCCCCGACACCTACACGAACTACAACTACCCCCGTCCCGGGAAGGCCGCCGTGCGCGTGCTCGAGTCGGCCGGCGTCCACGTCGAGATCCCCGACGACGTCGCCCCGAGCGGCCGGGCGGCGTACTCGGTCGGCATGCTCGACGCTGCCGAACAGCGCGCCCGGAAAAATATCGACCTGTTCACCGAGTACATCGATGACGGGTACGAGATCATCGCCGTCGAGCCGTCCGACGCCGTCGCGTTTCAGGACGAGTACCTCGATCTGGTGCCGACGGCGGACGCGGAGCGGGTCGCTGCACACGCGTACGGAATCAGCGAGTACGTGGACACGTACCGCCTCGTCGAGCAGCTTCCCCTCGACGAGACGGACGAGACCCTCGCGTACCACGGCCACTGCCACCAGAAGGCGACCGGGAAGGACCACCACGCCGTCGGCGTGCTCCGGCGGGCCGGCTACGCCGTCGATCCGATCGAGTCCAGCTGCTGTGGCATGGCCGGCTCGTTCGGCTACGAAGCCGAACACTACGACCTCTCGAAGGCGATCGGCGAGCGCCTCTACGAGAAGTTAGACGAGAGCGACGGATCGCCGGTCGCGCCTGGCGCGTCCTGTCGGAGCCAGATCGGCGATCGGGAGAGCCGCGACGAGCGGCCGCCCCATCCGATCGAGAAGGTGAACGAGCTGCTTACGGCGCGAGGGTCGTAGGTCGTCCGCATCGGTTATTTCGGGCTTTTCTGGGCTCCGAACCGCCTCGATTCCGCTTGAGTCCCGTCGGTTACGGTTCCCGGCGGACGCGATCGGACCGATAGCGGCTGATTTTACGTTCGGCCTCGAATTCGTTTCGCGCGGTACTCGAGTCGCTCATCGCTTCGGCGACCCGGACGCGAACTGAGTGCCGGGCGGACGAAAACGAAAAAACCGACCGCGGGTCGGCCGATCGCCTAGAAGACGTCGAAGACCGACGGCAGCACGTCGGGCATGACGTACACGAAGACCATCGCCCAGAAGCCGACGAACACCGCGTAGTAGACCAGCGGGATCAGGTTCAGCCGCATGACCCGCCCCTCCTGGCCGACCAGGCCGACCGTCGCGAGCGCCGCGACCAGATTGTGAATCGCGACGAGGTTCCCGATCGCGCCGCCGACGGCCTGGGCACCGACGATGATCTGGGTCGGCAGGCCCAGCTCCGTCGCCGCTTCGAACTGGAACGTCCCGAAGGTGATGTTCGACGCCGTGTTCGACCCCGTCATCGCCGCGGCGAGCGCACCGATCAACGCGGCGATGGCGGGATAGACCGGTCCGAACGCGTTCGCCGTCGAGACGGCGAGCACCTCGATCATGCTCCCGACCGCCGGCGCGCCGGGCGCCTCGCCGGACAGGAGCATCACCTGCACCATCGCGATGACGAACACGAGCGCGATAAAGGGCGAGACGATTTTTTCGGCGGCCTCGCGCCAGGCCTGTCCGACCTGGTCGCCGTTCATGCCGAACAGCGGGATGGCGATGAGCGCGCTGACGACCAGCCACATCCCGGGTGCGTGTCCCCACGCGATCGCCGCGCTGTGTGGCGTCCCCAGGATACTCGCCCACTCGATGACGAACAGCGAACTGTTGAAGAACTCCGTGATGGGGTCGATCACGCGGGTGATGACCAGCAACACGACGAGGAAGAGGTACGGCGACCAGGCCTTGAACAGCGACATCGATCGACCGCCGTCGGCGGCGGCCCCGGGTTGGGCCCCGTTCTCGCCCGGTTCGATCGTCCCGACCCAGGAGTCCGGCCACTCCTCCCGGGGCGGGAAGTCCCACTTCTCGTCCGGGAGGAAGTACCCCGCCTTGAGCGTCGGCACCACGATCGCGGCGCCGACCATCGACCCGATCAGCGACGGGAACTCGGCGGTGAGGAACCAGGCCGAGAGCCAGTAGGGAATCGCGAACGCGACCCCCGCGAACAGGCAGAGGGGCCAGACGTCCAGCGCCGGTTGTATCGATCGCTCCTCACCGAAGAAGTACACGACCATTCCGACCGCGAACAACGGCATGACGAACCCGACCAGCGCGTGATACGTCGCCGCCCACGCGGCGACCTGGACCGAGTACTCGGCGACGGTCATCCCCTGTGATTCGATCGCCTCCTGCGCGAAGGAGACGCTCGAGAGCGGCTGTTGGATACCGACGATGATCGGCGTCCCCACCGCGCCGTAGGTCACGGCGATGATGTGTCCGATGATGGCCGCGATCACGGCCGCGAGCGCCGGGAAGCCGAGCGCGAGCAACAGCGGCGCAACGACCGCGGCGGGCGTCCCGAACCCGGCGGCGCCCTCGATGAACGTCGCGAGCAGGAAGCCGAGAAGGACGATCTGGACGCGCCGGTCGTCGGATATCGTCGCGAATCCGCGATTGATCCGCTCGAACGCGCCGGCTTGCATCAGCGTATAGAGCAGGACGAGCGCCCCGAACACGATCCAGAGGATCTCGAGGGCCGTCATCACGCCCACCATCGACGCGGCCGCGAGATACTCGGGCGGGTTGTTCCACACGAGGTACCCGACGGCGAGCGCGACGAGCCAGGCGATCGGCATCGCGCGCGTCGCCGGCCACAGCAGCCCGACGATCAGAACGGCGACGATCAGCAGCGGCAACGCCGCAGCGATGGTCTCCATCACCACGTCTCACTCACCCCCGCAAAACCGGCCGACCGAACGATTGCACTCCCTGTACCCGGATTCGAATCGAGTGATATCCCTGGCTTACCGTACATTGCGAACGCCCCACACGCACGTATCATAATGGAATTAATAAAGATGATGGTGATACGTCCAACGCATCCGATGGCGAATGAAGGGGAGAACGCTCAAATATGACTCCCGGATACAACTGGGGAAATGTGCGGACACCGACCGCACGCTATCGGGAAGCAGTCGTTCGTCATCGCCACGCTCAGAGTCCGCTCGTGGAGCGCGGAGAATCGGATCTCTGACACCTGGAGGGTCAGATACCGCACGGGTCCCGTACCGTGATGGTGCCCGTCGCTCCGTTGCCGTCCCTGAAGCCGTTACGAGAGCCCGCCAAGACTCCGTCCGGGTACCCCCTGTCGACCGACAGCGAGCGCTCGACCGCTCACTCGTCTCGGCCGACGACCGAATTACGGAGCGTTCCGACGCCCTCGTACGTGATTTCGACGGTGTCACCGGGTTCGATGAGTCCGGGATTCGCGGGACTCCCGAACGCGACGACGTCGCCTGGTCGGAACGTGAATCGCTTCGAGAGATACGAGATGATTTCGTACGGATCGAACAGCATCAGTTCGGTGTTCGCGTCCTGTCGTCGCTCGTCGTTCACGTCGGTCCACATGTCGATGTCGGTCGGATCGACGTCGGTCTCGATCCACGGGCCGAGCGGCCCGGAGCCGTCGAAGGCTTTCCGTGCGGTTCGGCCCTGTTGGTCGAGCGCGTCCACGTCGTTCATAATCGTGTAGCCGCGAACGACCGCCGGGACCTCGTCTTCGGAGACGTCGTGACAGGGTTCGTCGATGACGGCCGCGAGTTCCCCGGCGTAGGTCAGTTCGTCCGTGAATGCGGGAGAGATGATCGGTTCCTCGTGTGCCAGGAGCGATGCGGGCGGTTTGATGAAGAAGTCGGGTTCTTCGGGCCGTTCGTACTCCATCTGGTCCAACGTCGCCGCGTAGTTGCGCCCGACGCAATACAGCGCCGAGGGATCACAGGGCGGAAGGAAGTCGCCGTCGGCGCTCACCTCGTAGGTGCCATCATCGGTCCGCACGATACCGTCTTCGTACCGTCCAGTAACCGGTCCGTCGGAAGTCGCGATCCGTGCGAGTCGCATATCGGGTGTGACGAGTCCAAGAGGGTAGGTTTACCGGTTCGATTTCGGAGATGTTCGCCGACGATGACACACGGACACGAATGCGCGAGCGGCGAGCCGTGATCGCGATCCGGAACGCGAGCGATCGCGCGCCGTCAGCGGTACGCCGTTCCGAACGTCGGCTAGCCACGAAATCCTATATCGAAAGTGTTCTCGAATATGCAGACCCGTTAGCTATGAGAGTTGGGATCTTTCCCTATACATATCCACAAGCCTAACTAGTTAGTATAATCGGTTGAGCTTAGCATCTAGGCGATGCTTACAGCCCATCTCCGTGACCCTTCGAAGAAGAGAGATTCTAACTGAGAAGTCGTTCAGGTTGGGAAATTCAGTTAGGTTGATTAGTTAGTCTAACCAGTGAAGACGGAGGATAACGTGATAGGGAGCCGATCTCTCGAAGTAGTCTTTCCCATCAGCCTAACTCATCGGACTAACCGAGTAAAGGGATGATGAGTGGTCGCTCTGATCGGCATCGTCTAGTTAGGCTAGTTTGAGGAACGAGCAGGTCAGAGAGTGAGTTTGGCATGTTGCTCGCAGACCTGCTCAGCGAATGCTACGCGGCTGAATTTGATAAATCTTGAGAGCGTGAGCGGAGGGCGACGCCCGTCAGGGTGTTCGCCGTCCGGCTTCACGCAACCGGCTGTTCGCTCCGGGAGATATAAGCAATCCTTCGCTTGTTTGGTGTAAAACGTTCTCATCAAGCAATCTGGCACTGGGCTCATCGGCTGGCTGACAGCGTTTCAGACTCGCCGCCGCCCACGAGAGCGAAGCTCTCGTGCGGCCTATCAGAACGCGACGCGTTCTGAGGACGGCGAAGCCGTCACAGGTCGTTATTGGTGAAAACCTGTCAAGATTAACGCCGACTGGTCTTGGGCGTACGCTGCAATAGGCATGGATTTACCGCTTATTCTCGATATCGCAGTGTTCGGATAACAAGGTACTGATCTAGTAATTAGGGAGGCGGCGTCCTGTTCGATGATTCGAGGTAACGCTATGGCTGCTTCAGAGGGATTGGCCTCTGTATCGACCGAAACGTAATCGAATTCTTGATCGGCATCTTGTCGCATTTTCTTCTTCAGTCGTAATTTCGAGTCCGATGTTGTGAGTTTGCCCACGGGATCATCGGCCCTGAAAGCGGACGGCCTATACCGATAATTGCCGTGTTCTCATTCCCCAGAGCTAACTAAACACCCGGCAAAAGGCGTTCCTGCTCTACCGCTGTAATAATTTTTCCGCCGGTTCATGTGCACAGGTATCACGTAACACGGGGAGTTATGAAGGTTTAGATGTATTATAACCCGCCATATAGCGGAGAATATTGCCACGGGGTGGGGAAATATATTCTACGACAGTTGTTATCACACCGGGTATAATGCTCTTCCCGCGCTTGTTCAAACAGTCAGTCGCACGAACTCCAGATCGAGTCGCAGTCGTCAATCTCGGTACTAACGAAACATTCACCTACCGGGAATTAGCAGAGGCGGTTTACTCAGTCGCGAATGGACTTGAAGAGCGGGGCATCGAACCGGGTGATAGACTCACGATCTGTATGGGGAACCGTCCAGAGCACGTCATCACATTTCTCGCAACGCAACTGATCGGTGCTGTCGCGGTTCCGTTTAACTTTCGTGTCTCGGCAGACGGCGTGACGTACCATGTCAACAATTCAAAGTCAAAGCTACTGCTGTACGATACCTTCTCGAAGGATGCAGTCGAAACAGCAGCGGGTGATCTTGACGTTCCGCTGATCTATGTGGGAGACGATCCAGCGGACAGAGGGACCTCGTTTGAATCGCTGCTCGACGTGAGTTCCACCGAACCGCCGATTCAGGTCACGGAAGACGATCCGAGCGTGATGCTGTATAGCTCCGGAACGACTGGCGATCCAAAGGGAATTCCGCTCGATCATCGAGCAACGACTGCTCGAACGCTTGTGAATGCAATGGGGCAGCGATACTACCTCGGCGAGACCATCCTCGGAGTTATGCCGCTGTATCACACGGTCGGGCTACATGGTGTTCTCTGTGACGTCCTGGGGATGAGCGGAACATATCTCTGTCAGCCCCAGCTTGATCCCGAACAATGCGTTCGAGCGATTCCCGAATGGGATGTCACTGCGCTCCACGAGGCGCCGACTATCTTCCACCAATACCTCAAGACGGACACAATCGAGGAAGTCGACCTGAGTTCCGTCAGCGCGGTTGGGTTCTCGGGAGCACCGATGAGTAGCAGCGTCTTCGAAGCGGTCATCGACGTGTTCGAGCCGGATCACGTCGCGAATCTCTACGGGACGACGGAGGCGTACGGTACGCTCGCGTACGAGGCCCTCGAGAAGGGAGACGATCCGACGACGGCAGGCCCGGCGAACGTGTTCTTCGAAACGCGTATCGTCGACGTCAGTGCGATCGATCCGGATGCAACAGTCGATCCGGGTATTGAAGGCGAACTCATTGTGAACACGGAGTCGCCAGTTGCGTTCGACGGCTACTGGAACAAACCGGAGCAGACGGAAGCAGTCATTCAGGACGGGTGGTTCTTTACCGGTGACGCAGCGTACGAGACCGACGAAAGGAACATCGTTATCACGGGACGGACAGATGATATGATTATTAGCGGAGGCGAAAATATTCATCCGGCAAACGTGGAGGATGTGTTAGCCTCCCATCCCAAGATCACTGATGTAGGCATTGTCGGTGTGCCCGATGAGGAGTGGGGAGAAAAGGTGAAAGCATACATCGTCTCGGACGGGCTCTCGGCCAACAAGTTAGATCAGTGGTGTTTGGAGAACGACGAACTACCGAATTTCAAACGCCCTCGAGTGTACGAATTCGTCTCGGAACTGCCGCGTAATCCAAGCGGGAAAATCATGCGGTATAAGCTCCAGAATCAAGAGTGATCTCATCCTAAGTTTCGATCGAGAACACGTCGAATGGTAGGCGCGTATCATTCAAGATAGCACCGTCAGTCATGGCAAAGCATCAGCCATCGAAGAGACAGCTCTATCGCGCCGCAATGCTTGTTTGAACATGTCGGACTCCTAGCTCGGCTCTCGTCGCTGTAGTAGCGTCTGAATGTCATCGGAAGCCCATATCAATTACAATCGTATGGTTGTAATAATAAGGGTGGAAAGCTGTCCGATTTGGTCGAACAGAAACAAGAGGGAGAAGATTTCAGGGGATGCAAACAACTAGCAGAGATAGATGGCGAGTAGAACTGTCCGAAATAGCCGAACAGTTTATTGTGATTGCTATTGATCTGCACACCATGAGTCAAGGTAGACCACCGCTGCGAACCATTCAACGAACGTTCGCCGTGCTAGATGTCCTCTGGACCGTCGACGGTGCCGGACCGACGGAAGTAGCCGAGCAGATGGATCTCCCGAAGAGTACCGTGTATGAATACCTTCGAGCCTTAGCATCCACAGGATACGTCGTCCAAGCAGACGGTAAGTACAGAATTAGCTATAAATTCCTCTCAATGGGTGGACGAATGCGACAACGGAATCGCCTCTTTCAGATCGCCAAGCCGGAACTGCGAAAAGTAGCTATGGAAACAGGTGAACTCGTGAATCTCAATATCGAAGAACGATCGAAATCGATAATCGTCCATCAGGAAGAAGGAGATCAGTCCTTGAATCTCGGAACGTATCCAGGGATGGAGACGCCGCTGCATTCCCATGCAGCGGGGAAAGTCCTCCTGGCACACCTCCCCGAAGACGTTCTCGAACGAATACTTGATGGGCACCTCGAACAGGTCACGGACGAGACGATCACTGATCCGGCGACGCTACGGACTGAATTGGATCAGATACGCGATCAGGGATACGCCGTCGATTGGGATCAACAGGTCCCCGGAATGGGCGTCGTCTCAGTACCTATTTTGATCGACGGACGATTATTCGGATCTATCGGCGTCGTTTGCCCGACGGGACGACTCGAAGATACGTCGTATCAGAACGACCTGGTGCGGAAGATACGAGAAACAGCGAACACCATCACTGTGAACTATAAGTATGGTAACTGATATGTGACGATAATTATTTTACGGTGGGGACGAATAGTTATTCTGTATGCCCAAGCTTACGAGCGATCAGTTTACCAAGCGGCTCAGCCGCCAAACCGAAAAGGAAGCCGACCGGCTCGCTGAAACTGTCTATACCCCGGATATGAGAATGGAAGGTCAGAGTCTGATTCGGATGTTGCAGTCATTCATGTGGAACGAATTCTACTTCGGGATGTATCCGCCGGCGAAGCAGATGAACCGACTCTATGAACTGAACGATGGCGATGTAACTGCAGATATTGATATTGTCGTCGAGCTCGCGAATATGGCTCGGGACGAACTCAAACATGCCAAGTTGTTCTCGAACCGAATCGAAGAGCTCGGTGGTGAACCCGATCTACGCAAGTACGAACCGACGGATGAACAGGTCGAAATGTTTCACACAGTGTACGACCACGAGAACCCGGTCTTGCTCGCCGCGTGTCAGCAGGTCGGTATCGAACGGTTCGTCCCGAAGCTGTTCCAAGCTCTCGTCGACAACGATGTCGTCGACGATCGGACGAAAGAAGTATTACACTCAGCGGACCTCGACGAACCGAACCACCTCAACGTCGGTCGGAAAATTCTTCTCCGATACGCGACCAACGAGGAGATTCAACAGCGAGTAATGGAAGTCAATCGTGCCGCCTGTAAGAGTATGTACGACCTCTATGGTGTCGAATACGAACGCAACGCGGATGAGTTGAAGGAGTCAATCGCATAATATGACCACACAAGACACGCCGAGCAACGAAACTGAAGAACGGCAGCCGACGATTGATCCCAAGTCTCCGCCAGAAGTCAATCTGGAGGGCCTCGAGGACTGTTCCTCCGCTGGCCTCACCAAACTTGAGGATCTAGACGTAATCAAGCTCGAAACCGAACAGCGAAACGGTGAAGACATCGTGACGCAGATACAGATCAATGTACAATATCTGGAAACGATGGGTACGGAGTTCCACGTCGTTGAACGCCGGTATGGAGACAGATGGGAACTAGGCAGTTGGGATCCGGATATTCGTGTACTCCGATAAATAGTCTTGATCAAAACGGATTGCGTAGAGAATGACATATGGTCAGACTCAGCGAGTATCAGGACTCCACAGCGACTAAAACACATGTGAAAGTTTGACCATGCCGCCCGCAGACCTGTTCAGTGGGTGCTACGCGGCGGAATTTGATGAATCTTGGAGCGTGAGCGGACGGCGATGCCCGTTAGGGTGTTCGCTCCGGGAGTCACAAGCAATTCTGCGCTTGATTAGTGTAAAACGTTCTCATCAAGCAATCTGGCACTGGGTTCATCGGCTGGCTGACAGCGTCTCAGACCCGCCGACGTCTACGAGAGCGAAGTTCTCGTGCGGCCTATCAGAACGCGACGCGTTCTGAGGACGGCGAAGCCGCCACAGACCGCTATTGGTAAAATAGCTGTCAAGGTTAACGGCGACTGATCTTGGGCGTACGCTGCAATAGACATGGACTCACGGCGTATTCTCGATGTCGCAGTGTTCGGATAACGAGGTACCAATCCAGCTGCTACGTTCCTGCACAAATTGGCCGAAAAACACGACCTCTCCGACACAGTGATTCTTGTCGATGGCGACGGCTATCTGACTGCCCTCTCTTGAGTAGGGTTGAGCGGTCAGCTCGACTATATCGACCGATACCGCATCGAAAAATGGTTTCTCACCCTCAAAGTGCGGATTGATCGCTTCCATACTTTGTGGGTCAGTAGTTGGGTGAGCGTCAGAGGGTGACTTGAACAGTTAGTACATTATTATAGCACAGTGACCGCACCAATCACTGACGGACAGACGCCAGCGAAGGCGCTAAACCAGACAGTGACCTCTAATCAGAATTCACAGATAGGACAACTATTTAGCCTAACCGTCTGACCTAGTTCTCTAGGGCAACTCGTTCGGCGTAATGGATGGGTCAGTACCTCTGAAGCCCGAACCTCGCTTCTGACCAAGATGGGGAAATAAGACATATTGGTTAGGCCAACTAGTTTGCATAACCAGTTAGGGTACCAAAACAGCCCCATTCGACCGGACCGGTCCCTGAAGAAAGCTGACCACAATCTGCTACTTTTGACCAACAATCCGTGTCTGAGTGGTTACGTATATGTGTTTTCGAATGGGTGAACGAAATCAGTCGGTCAATGATAGAAACGATAAAGCGGTCGGTTGTTGACGCAGCTGAGTGTATACGGAGATCCGGCGCCCAAATAGCGTGTAACGGAGAGGTATTGGCGATCGATTTCCCGTTTTGTTTAGATTATCGATCAATTAGGAAACATATCATTGATGGTTCTTCTGATACCCACAGTTGATTTACATTACACGACCCAAGTCTATCACATGACCAATAGAATTCGTTCTGAATCCCGCCGCAATTGACGATTCAATCGGCTTCTGGCAGAGCGAATTCCTCAATTCGGTCTTTGTACTGACTTCGTACCAAAACTTTTATTTGCGTATTCATCACTATTTTTCCTGTCCGTGAATCGGTCGAACGTGCCACGCGCAATTCGATCGGAGTGACAACCTCCACCAACCATGAGCCAACGCTATGCCGCCAGAACAGCGATCGGATCGGCCGATCGCAACGACCGCCAGGAGACGCGACAGCTGAACTCAATCTCGATACCAGACGAGACCGGCTTCACGAAGGCGACGCTCGACCGCCGAGGTGTGACCCACCGATGAGCGTCGTCGAACGACTCTTCCCGGGTGCGGATGAGGATACGGGTCGATTCGTCGTCGTCACGGCAGCGCTCGCCGCGCTCAACGGATTGCTCTTCGGCTTCGATACCGGCGTCATCTCCGGTGCGATGCTCTACATCCGGGATACGTTCGACTTGACCGCGCTGTTCGGCTACCCCCTCGCCAGCTCGACCGTCGAAGGGTTGATCGTCAGCGGTGCGATGGCCGGTGCGATCGTCGGCGCGGCGCTGGGCGGTCGCCTGGCCGACCGACTCGGACGGCGTCGCCTCATTCTGGTCGGGGCCGTCATCTTCTTCGCGGGATCGCTCCTCATGACGATCGCGCCGACCGTCGAGATCCTGATCGTCGGGCGCGTCCTCGACGGACTCGGAATCGGCTTCGCGTCGGTCGTCGGACCGCTGTACATCTCCGAGATCGCGCCGCCGAAGATCCGGGGGTCGCTCGTGACGTTCAATCAGATCATGATCACGGGCGGCATCTTCGTCTCGTATCTCACCAACTACGCCCTGGCGAGCCTGATCGTCGACGCCGAACTCTCGTGGCGTCTCATGCTCGGGGTCGGGATGGTTCCCGCGCTCGTCTTGCTCGTCGGGATCCACTTCCTGCCGGAGAGCCCCCGCTGGCTCGTCGAGCGGGATCGAGAGCAACGGGCGCGCTCCGTGCTCGGTCGGATCAGGAACGGTACTGACATCGACGCGGAGGTTCGAGAGATCAAGCGCGTGGCGGCGATCGAAGAGGACGGCTTCAGGGAGCTACTCAAGCCCTGGATCCGTCCCGTAATGATCGTCGGCCTCGGGCTCGCGATCTTCCAGCAAGCGACGGGTATCAACGCGGTCGTCTACTACGCGCCGACGATTCTGGAAGCGTCCGGGTACAGCGACACCGCCGCGATCTTCGGCACGATCGGCGTCGGCGCCATCAACGTGGGCCTGTCGATCGTCGCGGCCCTCCTGCTCGACCGCGTCGGCCGCCGCCCGCTGTTGCTCGTCGGCCTGGTCGGAATGTTCGTGACGCTGGCCGTCCTCGGCGGCGCTTACTACCTCCCCGGGATGTCGGGACTGATCGGCCCGATCGCGGTCGCGAGCCTGATGCTGTTCGTCGCCGGCCACGCTCTCAGCCTCGGGCCGGTGTTCTGGCTGCTCATCTCCGAGATCTACCCGCTCAACGTCCGCGGTGCGGCGATGGGCGTCGTCACGCTCGTCCTTTGGCTCTCGAACTTCCTCGTCGCGCAGCTCTTTCCCTCGCTGTTCGAAATCGGTCCCACGGTCGCCTTCTGGTCGTTCGCCGGGGTGACGGCCGCGGCGTTCGCGTTCGCGTACGTCTTCGTACCGGAAACGAAGGGACGGAGCTTAGAGGAGATCGAGGCCGATCTGCGCGAGACGGCGGTGACCGGCGACGAGCTGTCGATCGCCGACCGCGCCGATCGAGCGGACGACTAACCGCTCCTCGCGAACACAGCCGGGCCACACCGGCTCCCGAACTCGAACGAGGAGAACGACGGCTTCGCGGTCTCTCGACTGCTGTCTTAGAACGATTGTCGCCCGTCCCCGTCGATCGAGTATTCCGGTCCCCATTGCAGTGAGTAGCCACACACTGGTCGTCCGAAGCGCCGCAACGGACGACGGTTTCGCGTCGGCAGCCAGTCTCGCGCCCGCGGTTCAAAATCGCCGCCGCTCGCCGCGAACGACGAGGCGTTTGCGACCGTCAAACGTCGTCGCTCCGACTCCGATTCGCGCTCGGACGACCAGGCGGCGATCGAAAACGGCGCACCCAAATTACAACCATATGAATGTAAATCATCTTGTGAGGATTGAATACGATCACAATCCTGCAAAATATTGCGATGGAAACTCCTTTGAGGAGGACGTCAGCGGACGGCTGCGATTCGCCGGCAATCGGGCTGATCGAGCGATCGAATCAACGCGGACGGTCTCGCCGATTTCGCCGCCTCGTCCGTGGAACCGACTCTACTCGTCTCGAGCGGTCGCATTCCTATTGTCGGACCGGCGCCGCCGAACGCCGTTTGAAGCTCGCAAACGGACTGAGATCAGGAGAACTTCGCATTGATCTCGATGACGTTCGCGGAACGGGTGACCATGTCCGGAAGCTCCTCGCGGTACCGATCACCGGTCATCCGGCGCGAGGGGCCGGAGATGCTCACCGCGCCGAGGACCTCGTCCTCGCCGGCCATCACCGGCGCAGCGACACACCGCAGCCCCTCGATCTTCTCCTCGTCGTCGAACGCGTAGCCGCGCTCGCGGATCGTCTCGAGGTCGTCGAAGAGGTCGTCTCGGGTGGTGATTGTCTGCGCCGTATAGGCCGGTAACCCGTGCCGATCGACGATCTCCTCGATGCGATCGCGCGGGTAGTGGGCCAGGATCGCCTTTCCGAGCGAGATACAGTGGAGGTACTCCCGCTTCCCGACCGTCGAGGCCGTCTGGACGGCTCGATCGCCGCCCTGTTTGTAGAGGTACACCGCTCGGCCGTGTTCCTCCGTTGCGAACTGCACGAGCTCGTCACACGTCGCGGCCAGGTCGTCTAGTTCGTCGGTCACGACGTCGTAGATTCCCAGCCGATCTTTTACCCTCTCGCCGAGTTCGAGGTACCGGAGACCGAGCCGGTACTCCTCGTCGTCCTTAATGACGTGTTCGTCCTCGAGCAGCGTCGCCAGGTGGCAGTGGACCGTCCCCTTCGACCGGCCGAGTTCGTTCGCGATCTCGGTAACGCGAGCGCGCTCGTGTTCGTGCAGGTAATCGATGATCTCGAGCGTAATGCCCACCGCCTGAATCGTCCGCGGCTTCGTCGTTTCCGCCATGAGTGAGATGAGCATATGCAAGCACTAAATTGTTCGTGTGTTTCAAACGGTTTTTGTCCGGATGCAAGAACTATTCGAGGGCCACGGGTACCGGACGAGTTCGATAACACTGCCGTCACTGACGCCCGTTCTCGGGCGCCTGCCCGGCGGTTGTCGTCGCGAGATCGCCTATAGATCGAACGAGACGACCGACTTCAACGTCTCGGGCGAGTTGGCGAACGCCGCTTCGATCTCGTCGAGCCCGTAGATCCCGGTTACGAGGTCGTCCAATACTGATTTCGGCACGTCGCCGAGCCATTCGGCTGCCGCCTCGAAGTGGGATCGGCGAGAGTTGACGACGCCGAGCAACGCCTTGTTGGTGACGACGAGTTCGGAGTGGAACGCGCCGCAATCGACGGCGAACGAGTCGGACTCCTCGGGGATGCCCTGCACGGTCGCGACGCCGTTCGGGGCCAGCGCACGAACTGCGTCGACGGCGTGTTTCGGGTACCCGGTCGTCTCGAAGACGTAATCGGCCGGCGCATGCGTATCGGCGAAGTCGGCGACCGGCGTCTCGCGCGAGTCGACGTACGTGGCGCCGACCGCTTCGATGAAATCGATCGTCGGATCGGGGCGATCACGCCTCCCGAGGCAGTACGTCCGGGCGAACTCGTCGCCCGTCGCTAAGCGAGCGAGCGCGAGCAGTCCGAGGTTCCCGTTTCCCAGTACGAACGCGCGCTCGGGTCGCCAGGCGAACGCCGAGCGCGCCGCGAACGCCTGCTCGAGCGATTTTTCGAGCAGGCTCGCCGGTTCGACGAAGAACCCGTATTCGGCGCGAGAGTCGGGAACGGAGGCGAGGTGCTCCGGGTTAGCCGTGAAGTACTCCGCCATGTAGCCGTGGGCCCCCGTGATCCCGCACTCGTGGAACGTCCCCGGTGGCGCCACGTCGAGTTCGCCGTTCTCGGCGAACCGCGACCCCGCATCGACCGGCCGGCGAACCAACGGAGCGACGACCTCACCTTCCGCCAGGCCGGTTCCGTTCGCGTCCGCGACCACGCCGACCGCCTCGTGTCCCAGAACGAGATGGTCCGCACCGGCCGGAACGTCGCCGCCGATCTCGCCGGCCACGATCCGTCTGTCCGAACCGTCGATGCCTACCGCTAGCGTCCGAATCAGCGCTTCACCGTCGTCGGGAGACGGTCTCTCCGTCTCGATGACGCGCAGTTCCGGTCCGTCCGGAACGAGTGCTACGGCTTGCATGTACACTCGACGGTGTCTGACGACTACTATAAATCTGCTCCCGCTCCCGACCGACGACGCTGGTCGAACAGTTCGGTCGCCGCCCATCCAAGGGCCGGAGTCGGTCACGGGCTCTTCGGTACCATCGCGTCGGGAGTAGTGGGCGACGGTGACGTTTGCACGTTTCAAACAGGGCCTTCGAACCCGCACCGGCGACCGCCAACTGCAAGGAGCATAACGTATTTGTGCACGTACCACAACCACTAATCCGTATGTCCGAGCAGCAAGAGCAAGCCGTTTCACCAGCCGTTCGTAGCCGCGTCGACAACTACGTCGGCGGTCAGTGGACGACACCGGCCGCCGAGACGACCCAGTCCGTCGTCGACCCCGCGACCGGAGACGACCTGGCGACGGTCGAATTTTCGTCAGCCGAGACCGTCGACCAGGCCGTCCGGACCGCGAACGACGCGTTCGAAGACTGGCGCCAGACGCCCGTCGTCGAGCGGGTCCAGTACCTGTTCGACCTGAAGACCGAGCTCGAGGACCGGATCGACGAGATCGCGACCGCGCTCTCCCGCGAGCACGGGAAGACCGTCGCGGAGGCCCGCGGAGAGATCCGTCGCGGCATCGAGAACGTCGAGGTCGCCTGCGGGATGCCCAACATGATGCGCGAGGGCAGCGGCAACGTCGAGGACGTCGCCTCGGGAATGGACGAGTACGCCGTCCGGCAGCCGCTGGGCGTCTTCACCGCCATCACGCCGTTCAACTTCCCCGCGATGATCCCGCTGTGGTTCCTCCCGTACGCGGTCGCGACCGGAAACACGTTCATCCTCAAGCCCAGCGAGAAGGTGCCGCTGAGCTCGCAACTGATCTTCGAGGCCGTCGACGCAGTCGACTTCCCGGACGGCGTCGTCAACCTGGTCAACGGCGGCGCTGAAACCGTCAACGCGCTACTCGAACACGACGATATCGAGGGCGTCTCGTTCGTCGGAAGCTCTCCCGTCGCCAAGCACGTCTACGAGACCGCGGCCCAACACGGCAAGCGCGTCCAGGCCCAGGGCGGCGCGAAGAACTACGCCGTCGTCACCGACCAGGCCTCCCTCGAGGACGCGATTCCGAACATCATCGGCTCCGTCTACGGCAACGCCGGCCAGCGGTGTCTCGCCAACGACGTCGTCGTCGGCGTCGGCGACGTCTACGACGACCTCCGCGAGCAGTTGATCGACGCCGCCGAGGACCTGACCGTCGGCGTGGGGGTCGAGGAAGAGACCGACGTCGGGCCGCTGATCACCGACGAGTCGCGCGAGCGCGTCCTCGACCTGATCGAGAACGCCCTCGACGAGGGTGCCGAACTCGTCCTCGACGGCCGGGACTTCGAACATCCCGAGGGCCTGGCCGGCAGTTTCCTCGGGCCGACGCTGCTCGAGGGCGTGACCGCCGATATGGAAATCGCCCAGGAGGAAATCTTCGGGCCGGTGCTCTGTCTCGCCGAGGTCGATGCTCTCGACGAAGCGATCGAGATGGTCAACGCGACCAAGTACGGCAACGCCTCCTCGATCTACACCGAATCGGGCAGCGAGGCCCGCCGGTACAAGTACGCGGTCGACGCCGGGAACATCGGGATCAACGTCGGCGTCTGCGCGCCGATGGGCTTTTTCCACTTCGGCGGCCGGAAGGCCTCGTTCTTCGGCGACCTCCACGCCCAGGGCGAGGACGCGGTCAACTTCTACACCGAGAAAACGATCCAGATCGAACGCTGGTACAGCTAACGCGGCGGACGGCTCCCGGATCGGACGACCGCCGGAGACAAACGGGGAATCGCGTCGGTCGATCGCGCTGCTCTCGATTTTTAGAAGTCGAGTCGGTACCGCCGGTACCGGTAGCGTCGTCGGAGCCGCTTACTCGTCATTCGTCGCTGGCATCGATCCGGCGTGTCGCGCAACCGCGTCTTCGTACCGTTCCTTCGCGGCGCGACTCGAGTCCGCCAGGTAGGCGGTGTCCTTCCCGACGATGAGGAAGTCGAACCCGGCTTCGACGCGGTCCTCGATCAGGTCCTGGGACGCCGTGAACGTTCCGACGGGAGTTCCGTGTCGGTCCCCGGCTCGAACGACGCGATCGATCGCGTCCTGCAGTTCCGGCGCGTCCCACTGGCCGAAGACGCCGAGCACGCCCGAGAGGTCCGCCGGCCCGACGAACAGCGCGTCGATGCCGTCGACCGCGGCGATCTCGTCGACGCTCTCGAGGCCGGCGCGGCTCTCGATCTGGGCGATCGTCACGATCGACCCGTTCGCGTCGGCGACGTACTCGACGAAGTCCATTCCGTACTCCGCGGCGCGGCCGCTCGCGATGCCGCGGATTCCCTCGGGCGGATAGCGAACGGCATCGACGAGTTGCTCGGCCTCGTCGGCCGACTCGATCATCGGGACCATCACGCCGGCGACGCCGATGTCGAGGACGCGTTTGATCCGACTCGGATCGTTTCGCGGCACTCTGATTATCGCCTCGGTCGGTGCCTCCTTCGCGTCGATCGCACGGGAGATGTGCTCGACGGTTTCGAGGCTCATCGTCGTGTGTTCGGTGTCGACGAGCACGAAATCGAACTCGAGGGCGGAACTCACCTCGGCGACGGCCGGATGGCCGATCGAGAGCCAGTTCCCGACCGGATACTCCCCCGCCTCGAGCGTCCGTTTGAAGTGACGGCTCATCGGTCTTCGGTGCGGTGGTCGCGGTAGCGGTTCGGTTCGAGACGTCCCGCGTCGGGACGTCCGCTCCGGCTGCGTGTCGATCGAGGACCGATCGCGGAAGCGATCGGCCTATCGGGTCCAGTTGCTACGGTCGCTGACATGGACGTATCCCGTCATCCCGCTCCGAGAGCTATAAAAATTCGGGTTAGTCGAACTCCGTCCGTCGCGAGAACGTTCCCGGGCCGAATCGTCACCACCGGAAACTATAACACCTATCTTCACAATCGATTTGATGATGCAAGCCGTGATCACCTGTCGCGGAGCGTGGGAACAACGCTCGTACCGCGAACGCGACGGCGCAGTACCGACTCGCAGCCACACAGCCTGACTCAAACCATGTACGACGACTTCGCATCCACGCTCGCGGCGACGATGTGGGCGGACTTCGACGAACAACCGGACCGGGACGGCCCGACGGCCGAGATAACCGACGTCAACTCGATCGTCATCGACGGCAACTTCCCGTGGACGATCGTCACCCTCGAGACCGATCAGGGAGTGACCGGGATCGGCGAGGCCTACCCCTCGCCTGGCGTCCACGAAATTATCACCGACTACCTCCGACCCGTCCTCGTCGGCGAGAACCCGCTGGACGTCGAACGACTGTACTACCTCATGCGCGAGAGCCTCTCGGGACGGGGCTCGCAGTGGGGGGTCGGCACCATCGCGATCAGCGGCATCGAGATCGCGCTCTGGGACGCCGCCGGGAAGATCCTCGACCAGCCCGTCTACCAGCTGCTGGGCGGAAAGCTGCGCGATCAGGTTCGCGTCTACGCCGACTGCCACGCCGGGGAAGCGATGGTCTCCTCGGCCGCGGAGGGCCAGGAAACGGCGACCTACGAACCCGAGGCGTACGCGAAGGCCGCGCGCATGGCCGTCGATGACGGGTTCGACGTGATCAAGTTCGACCTCGACGTCCCCTCCGGGCGGGAGATCGACACCCTCTCGCGGCACTTCGACCCGCCGGAGATCGAACACAAGCGCTCGGTCGTCGAGGCGGTCACCGACGAGATCGGCGACGAGGCCGAGGTCGCGGTCGACCTTCACTGGAACTTCAGCCCCGAGACGGCCGAACGGCTCTGTCAGGCGATCGAACCGTACGATCTCGCCTGGATCGAGGATCCCCTCCCGCCCGAGAACACCGACGCGATGCGCGAACTCAAGCGTCGCGTCGACGTGACGCTGCTGACCGGCGAGAACCGCTACGGCCGCCACGGCTTCCGTGACCTCGTCGAGACCCAGGCGGTCGACTTCCTCGCGCCCGACGTCCCCAAGACCGGCGGGATCGCCGAGACGAAGAAGATCGCCGACCTGGCCGAGGGCTACTACCAGGCGCTCGTTCCACACAACATCGGGAGCCCGGTCGCGACGGTCGCGACCGCCCACGTCGGCGCGACCGTTCCGAACTTCGTCGCCCTCGAGTACCACGCTCGCGAAGTCCCGTGGTGGGACGATCTGGTGGCTCGGGACGAGCCGCTCATCCGGAACGGACGGCTCGAAGTGCCCGACGCGCCAGGCCTCGGCATCGAACTCGACTGGGACGCCGTCGAGGAACACCGGAAACGGTCTTGACGCGGCCCTCCTGCGGTCTCCGTCCCCGCTGACTCTCGTCTCCGCCTCGGTCGATTCACCCTCGAACGGTGATCTCGAGTCGGAACCGAGCACAAAACCTAATGTGCTTTCTTTCGTACTGTTGAGCGGACGATGGTTGCAATCGATTACATGGCCCATCAGGAGCAGTACGACCCCTCGCAGCTGTTGGAGTACGGCGACGTCGCCACCGACGCCGGCTACGAGACCGTCTGGACGTCGGATCACTTCCACCCGTGGTTCCACACGGGCGCCGACTCGGGGTTCGCCTGGTCGTGGCTCGGTGCGGCTACCGAACGGCTCGACGGGCCGATCGGAACGTGCGTCACGCCCGCGACCGGCCACTACCACCCCGGCGAGATCGCTCAGGCGTTTGCCACGCTCCAGCACCTGCACGACGACCGCGTGATCCTCGGGCTCTCGACGGGCGAGGCGATGAACGAGACGCCGCTTGGGTTCGACTGGCCGGAGTATCCGGAGCGCCGCGACCGGCTCGAGGAAACGCTCCGGATCGTCCGCGCCCTGTGGGAGGACGAGGAGTGGCTCGACGCGGACGTCGTCGACCGCATCGACGAGGACGGCTTCGTCACCTACGACGGCGAACGGTTCGAACTCGACGGGGCGAAACTGTACACCGAGCCCGAGAAGTCCCCCGAGATCCACATCGCGGCGAACGGGCCGAGCACCGCCAGGCTCGCGGCCCGGTACGCCGACGGGTTCGTCACCGTCAAGAAGGGCGAGGAGTTCACCGATCGGCTCTACCCGGCGATCCACCGCTACGCCGAGGAGGAGGGCAACGACCCCGACGCCATCGAAACGACGCTGCTAGTGATCGCGTCCTACCACCCCGACTACGAGGTGGCCGTCGAGGCGACCAGGCCCTGGTGGGCGACGACCCAGAACGTCTTCGACCGCGCGCTGGCGGATCCGCGGGAGATCGAACAGGAGGGAGAGAAGGCGACGCGCGAACAGATCGAGGAGAAGTTCCTGATCGCGGACGATCCGTCGACGATCGCCGCGCAACTCGAGAAGTACGCCGAAATGGGGTTCGATCGGATCGCCGTCGGGAACACCAGTCCGGAGCCCGAGCGCCTGTTCGAGGTCATGGGCGACGAGGTAATTCCGTCGCTGTGAGCGGCGTCGAGTGGGGATGGAGGACGGCCACGGAAACCTGATTGCGGCGACGCCGCCCCACGGGCGCGGTCGGTCGATGGCGATTTGGCACCGTCCGGCCGGAACTGGACGGAACCGGCCGGCACCGCGTTCGGTTCCGATCGTCGTCTCTCGGCTCTCGTGTCCCCCTGCTGAACCGACGCGCGAGGGCGAATATTTATGTCACACCGTGGCAATCACTCGAACATGCCCACGCTTACCGGTGGCGAGATCATCGCCGAGTATCTGGAGAAAGAGGACGTCGAGTACCTGGTCGGCATCCCCGGACACGGGAGCACCAACCTCCTCGACGCGTTCAACGAGTCCGACGTCGGGGTCATCCAGCCCCGCCACGAACAGGGTGCGGTCCACCTGGCGGACGGCTACGCGCGCGCCAGCGGCGAGCCGCTCGCGGTCTTCACCTCGATCGGACCCGGCGCGACGAACACGGTCACCGGGGCGGCGACGGCCTACGTCGACTCGATCCCGATGGTCATCTTCACGGGCGCGCCCCAGACCCACGAGTACGGGCAAGGGATTCTGCAGGAACTCGACCGACAGAAGCCAGGCGACTTCCCGAGCGTGATGGAGCCCGTGACGAAGCGGAGCTTCGTCGTGCGCGACGTCGAACGGCTCCCGCGAGTCCTGCGGCGCGCGTTCCAGACCGCGGTCACGGGTCGACCGGGGCCGGTCCACGTCGACGTCCCGATGGACGTCCAGGGGGCCGCCGCGGACGTCGAGATTCCCGACCCCGAGGAGACGCGCACGCACAGTCGGCCAGGCGGCGATCCCGAATCGGTCGCCGAGGCCGCGGACCTGCTCGCCGAGGCCGACCGCCCCGTGATCGTCCCCGGCGGCGGCTGTCTACTCGGCGAGGCCTGGGACGAAGTCCAGGCGCTGGCCGACCACCTGAAGGCGCCGGTCATCCCGACCTTCCAGGCCAAGGGGATCATCCCCGAGGACCACGAGCTCTTCGTCGGGTACGCGGGCTGGATCGGCTCGACGGCCGGCAACGAACTCGCGAGCAACGCGGACGTCGTGCTCGGGATCGGCTGTCGGTTCTCCGACCTCCACACCTCCTCGTTCGAGCAGGGCGTGAGCTTCGAGATCCCGCCGAGCAAGCTGATCCACGTCGACATCGACAACACGGAGATCGGCAAGAACTACCCCGTCGAGGTCGGCATCCTCGGCGACGCCAAGGTCGTCACCGATCAGCTCTACGAGGCCGTTTCCGACCGCGTCAGCGAAGTCCCGACCGAGGACAACGAGTACTACGACGAGATCCAGCGCCTGTGGGCCGAGTGGCAGGAGAAAGTCGAAGCGCGCCACACGAACGACGTCCCGATGAGCATCTCGCGCGCGCTGGCGAGCCTCCGCGAGGCGCTGCCCCGCGAGGGAATGGTCGTCTCGAGCGCCGGCCAGCCCCAGGAGACGACCAATCCCGAGTTCCCCGTCTACGAACCCCGAACGAACATCTCCTGTGGCGGCTTCTCGACGATGGGCTTCGGCGTGTCCGCGGCGATCGGCGCGAAACTCGCCGAACCCGATCGGCCGGTCGTCGACGTCGAGGGCGACGGGAGCTTCCTGATGTGCAACCAGGAAGTCGCCTGCGCCGTCGAGCACGATATCGACGTCACCTGGCTCGTGGTCAACAACAACGGCTGGAAGTCGATCCGCAACCTGCAGGTCGACAAGTACGGCTGGGACCGCGTCCTCAACACGGAGTTCGACCAGGAGAGCGACGTCGACTTCGTGAAGATGGCCGAGGCGTTCAGCATCGACTTCGCCGAACGCGTCGTCAAGCCCGAGAACCTCACCGCGACGCTCGAGGAGGCGATCGAGTACGACGGGCCCGCGTTCGTCGAGGCCGTCGTCGAACCGGACAACCCCGACTCGGGTGCGATCATCACCGGCGAGTGGGATCTGGCCGACCTCGAGACCGACGATTGATCGACGGACGGTAGTCGCCGATCGCCGAGCCAGAACTCGTCCGAACCCGTCCGAACCCTTCCCTTCCTGATCGTCGAACGTTCCCGCACTAACATCGTAATCTCGAGCGGCCTGACCGTCGCTGCGTCGACCGCCGCGCCAGGCGGCGCTTGTCGCGACCTGGACGCGAGATTCCTCCGATATTATTATGTCGGATGGTGGTCCATCTCGTGGTATGCAATCCCTCGTAGTCGATGCGGAGTGGGATCCCCGGTCCGAGTACGACGTTTCGGACGCCGAACGGGCGTCGAAGAAAGCCATGAACTCCTCGCAGGTGTGGCGCGATCCCGACCTCCGGGTCACCGAGCGCGAGCGGCCGACGCCGGCCGACGACGAAGTGCTCGTTCGCGTCCGCTACGCCGGCGTTTGCGGGAGCGACGTCTCGATGCTCGAGACGGACGAAGACGGCTACGTCCACTACTCGGCGTACCTGGGGCTGCCGAACGTGATCGGTCACGAGTTCGCGGGCGAGATCGTCGAGACGGGCGACGACGCGCAGCTGTTCGAGGCGGGGGATCTCGTCACCGCCGAGGTCACCGACTACTGCGGGCGCTGTGACATGTGCCGCCAGGGGTTCATGGGCCACTGCGAGAACTTCGAGCAGCTCGGGTTCACGATCCCCGGCGCGTTCGCGGAGTACGTCGCCGTTCCCGAGAAGCTGTGCTGGGACGTCTCGTCGCTGCGGGAAGCCTACGGGACGGACGACGAGGTGCTCCGGGCCGCCGCGACCATCGAGCCGAGCACCATCACCTACCACGGCTTGTTCGCGCGGGCCGACGGGATCCTGCCCGGCGACTACCACGTCTATCACGGCGCGGGCCCGATCGGACTGACCGGCATGAACGTCTCGCGAGCCGCCGGCGCCGGGAAGGTGATCGCGTTCGAACCGTCCGACGCTCGCCGCGAGGTCGCCCGCGACCTCGGCTTCGACCACGTCTACGACCCGATCGAACGCGATCCGGCCGAGACCATCGCGTCGATCACGGACGGCCAGGGCGCCGACGTCCACGTCGAGACCGCGGGCGCAGTCGGACAGACGTATCCGGCCATCGAGGACTCGCTGGCGGAGGGGGCGAACGTGGTCCACATCAGCAACGCCGGCTCCGATCCCGGCCTCGCGCTGCGGAAGTACCAGGGCAGCGGCGCGCAACTCTACGGCTCGGAGGGCCACACCGGCCACCAGGTCTACCCGCGCGTGATTCGCCTGATGGCCGCCGGCAAACTGGACAACCGCCCGATCGTCACGTCGACGTTCGACCTCGAGAACGCGGCCGACGCGGTCCGCCAGGCGGCCGAGCGCGTCGACGGGAAGGTCCTCGTCGAGATATAGGCCGCAGCCCCGCGGCACGTCCTCGGCGGTCCGAGAGCCGGGCGCCGGAACGGCGGCAGCGGTCCGGCGACCGCGGCTCGCTGTCCGCGAAGCCGGTCGGGGCGTCGCGGCCGACCTGCAACTGCCGTTCGACAACCATCCCCATTATTTATTATTCTCGCTCGCACAACGTCCCGTATGGGCGTAGGATACACGACCATTATGTACGATCCAGCGGAGGTACTGTCCGAGGGACTCGGCGATTTCTCGGCGTGTCGGTACGGCGGCGTCGAGATCGGCCTCGGAAAGGTCGAGTACATCGGCGTCGACTCGCTGCAGGAATCCCTCGAGGAGCACGGGCTCGATATCTACTGTGTCATGGCCGGCTGGCTCAACGACGAGGACGACGTGGACGCGGCGGTCGACGGCGCCGGCATCGCCGCCGAACTCGGCGCTCGCTTCCTGGGCATCCTGCCGCCGCCGCGGGGACAGGTCAGCGACGAGACGTTCGACGAGTGGCTCGACCGGATCTGCGAGGCCGCCGCCGAGGCCGGCGTTACTCCCGTCCTGCATCACCACGGGGCGGCACACGTCGAGGGTCCCGACGAGATCGAGGAGTGGCTCGAGCGCGCTCCGGACAACCTCGAGTTGTTGTTCGACACCGCGCACTACTACCCGTACGGCGACGTCGTCGACGGGATTCACCGGTTCGCCGACGACATCGCGTACGTCCACCTCAAGGACATCGATCCGACGGTGGACTTCCAGGACCACGTCGACACCCTGACGGCCGGCAAGGTCCAGTACGACAGTCTCTTCGTGTTCCTTACGTCGTTCGTCGACCTCGGGGAGGGCGTCATCGACTTCGAGGCGGTCGACCAGGCGCTCGACGAAATCGGCTACGACGGGGCCATTACGATCGAGATCGAGAACGAACGCGACGACCGGCTCGTCCACGCGAAGCGAAACGTCGATCACTGGATCGACGCGACGAACGCGTGACGGGGTGACGGCAACTCGAAACGCGGGCCGCCGATTCGGGTAGTCACGTCCGCGTATCCCGTCCGCACGTACCCTTTCCCTTCCGTCTTCCCGTCCGCAGCGATTCCGATTTCGACGCTCGAGCGGCGCTACTCGCTCAGCGGGTCGATTCGACGGCGACGTGCGTCCGCTGCTCGTCGCTTCGAGTGACGGCGTCGACGACGCGCTGGACGGCCAGGCCGTCCGCGAACGTCGGAACGTCGGCGCGCTCGCCGTCGATTGTGCGGAGGAACTCGTAGTTTTCGTGGACGACGGTGTGCTCCCAGCCGATGGCGTGGCCGGCCGGCCACCATCGGTCGCCGTACGGATCGTCCTCGTCGGTGACGAGAACGCGTTCGTACCCGCGCCGGTCGGCGTCGTAGACCTCGAGTTCGTTGAGTCGCTCGAGGTCGAACCGGATCGCCCCCTCGGAGCCGATGATCTCCACGGCGTTGGTCGCCTTGTGGCCCGACGCTACGCTCGACCCCTCGAAGACGCCGATCGCGCCCGAGTCGAACGACGCGGTCGCGAGATAGGCGTCGTCGGTCGTCACCGGTCGCCGCCCGTCGCCGTTCGGATCGGGTCGCTCCTCGACGAACGTGGCGAGCCGACCGCTGATGTCGACGATGTCGTCGACCAGCCAGCGCGCCAGGTCGATCGTGTGCGAGCCGACGTCGCCGACCTGCCCGTACCCCGCGCGGTCGGCGTCGTTGCGCCAGGTCCAGGGATGCTCGGGATCGGCCTGCCAGTCCACGAGGTACCGCCCGCGGAAGTGGCGGATCTCGCCGAGTTCGCCCGACTCGATCAGTTCCTTCGCCAGGCGGAGCGCCGGAACGTACCGGTAGTTGAACGCGCAGGCGGCGACGGCGTCGCTGTCGCGGGCGGCTTCGACCATCTTCTCCGCTTCCGCGAGGGAGCCCGCGAGCGGTTTCTCGCAGAGGACGTGGACGTCGTTCTCGAGGGCGGCGATTGTCGGCTCGGCGTGGAGGTCGTTCGGCCCGAGATTGTAGAGGACGTCCACTTTGTCGACAAGCGCCTCCCAATCGTTTGTCGTGTGCGTGAACCCGAACCGGTCGGCCGCCGCGGCGACGCGCTCCTCGTCGCGCCCGCAGAGGACGTGTCGCTCGGTGTCGGGCGCCTCCGAGAAGAACATCGGCAGCCGGGCCAGCGCGTTCGCGTGCGCCTGGCCCATGAACCCGTAGCCGATGAAGCCGACGCGCAGCGTCATCGGCGGTCACCTCCGGTGGCCGATGCGGTAACGGAAGCGGAGACCGGGGTCGTTGTAACGGCGCTCGGTTTCGGATCGGGACGGTCGCGGTCGGTCCGCCGGTCGTCTGACTGCGCGCTGGTATCGGTGCCGGTGCCGGTCCCGAGGCTGGGCCTGGCGGGTGGAACGAGACGCATACCTGACGGGTCGGCGGCCTCGTGCAAATAGCTACCGGGAGTCGATCGGGGTACGCCGAACGGCGTCGCGGCGGTCGGAAGCGGGGCGCCGCGCTCGGATGCGAGATGTGAAACCGTATCAATTTATTTGTGGGATGCCGCACAACGTACTGCCGAGATGAAGCTCGGAGTCATCGGTGTTGGCGCCATCGCACAGATCATGCACGTGCCGTACCTCGCGGAACTACCCGAGGCAGACATTCACGCGATCGCGGACCCGGGCGAGAACGTAGTCGAAACGTTCGGGGACCGGTACGACGTTCCTCACCGGTACACGGAGAGCGCAGCCCTGATCGAGGAGCGGGCCGACGAACTCGACGGCGTCGTCGTCACGACGCCGATGCACACCCACGCGGAGGTCGCGGTCGCCGCCCTCGACGCGGACCTGCACACGTTCGTCGAGAAGCCGGTCGCGGTGACGCCCGAGGACGCCCAGGCCGTCGTCGACGCGGCCGAGGAGACCGACGCGGTCTGTATGGTCGGGTACATGAAGCGCTTCGATCCCGGCTTCCGTCGGTTCCAGTCCGAAGTGGCCGATCTCTCCGAGATCGACCTCGTCACGAGCGTCGTCATCCCGCCGAACGTCGGCGCCGTGATCGACGAGAACTACGATATCGTCTACGCGGACCTCGACGAGGGATTCATCGCGGAGAGCAACGCGAAGCGTCGACAGCAGGTCGAAGCGGCCATCGGGACCGACGACGAGACGCTCGCACGGGCCTACGAGTACCACCTCGAGAGCATCTGCCACGACGTCAACGCGCTCCGGTCGGTGTTTGGCACGGTCGAGGCGATCGACCACGTCGACGTCTTCAAGGAGTGGAAGTACGTCACCGCACAGCTCCGCTACGAAGGCGATCGGCGGTGTCTGCTGGAATCCGGCGCGACCGACCGGAAGTGGTACGACGAGCGAATCCGGGTCGATGCGCCCGAGGGATCGGCGTCGATCGAGTTCTCGAACGCGTTCATCAGGAACACGCCGTCGGACGTCCGAACCAAGATCGGCACGGACGAGACCACGGAGACGCGGTACACCCCCTCGTCCGACGAGCCGTTCAAGCGCGAGCTCGGACACTTCCTCGAGTGCATCGACGGATCGGTAGAGCCGCGGACGCCGCCGGCGGAGTCGAAGGCGGACGTCGAACTCATCGCGGATCTCTTCAAAGCGTCCGATCGCGGAACCGAGCGCACCATCCGTCGATAGGCGCGAAATCCGTCGATAGGCGCGAATTTTGGCGGGAACCGATCGGCTGTCGCCCATCGGGTCCGACGGTCGTTCGCGCCGGAGACGACGATGCAAAGTGCACCGTCGCCGTCGACCGATGCAACGAAACGCGGCCCACAGTCGCCCGCGAACGTAGCGTCGGCCCGTTCGCTTACTCCCACTCCATCCAGGAGGGATCCTCACACCGGCGTCGACGATCGATACTATCGATGCGCTCGACGTCCGCCTCGTCGAGTTCGAGGTCGAGCGCGGCCAGGTTACTCCGAATGTGCTCGGGCGTCTTCGAGCGCGGGATCGGGACGACGCCGTCTTTCGACAGCAGCCAGGCCAGGCTGACCTGCGCTTCGCTGACGCCGTGTTTCTCGGCGACCGCCTGGATCTCGGGCTGGTCGAAGACGTCCCCCTGCGCGATCGGGGAGTAAGCGACGAAGTGGGCGTCGCGGTCCCGGACGGCCGCGCGGAGGTCCCGCTGTGGGAGGAGCGGGTGCATCTCGGCCTGGACGGCAGACGGCGACGTCTCGAGGAGATCGTCGGCGAGTTCCAGATCGGACGGCGTGTAGTTGCTCACGCCGACGCGGTCGACGACGCCCGCCGCGAGGAGGTCGTTGAACACGGGCAACACCGTCTCGATGTCGTCCCGACCGCGGGGCCAGTGGTGATAGAGGAGATCGATCGTCTCCACGCCGAGTCGCGAGAGACTCTCCTGAACGCCGGTCCGGACGTAGTCGGGCGTTTTTTCCGGTTCCTCGAAGTGAGCGATCTTGGTCGCGACGAATAGGTCGTCGCGATCGACGTCGGCGCGTTCGATGGCCTCGCCGACCTCCTCCTCGTTCCCGTACAGGCGGGCGGTATCGAGGTGGCGGTAGCCGGATTCGATCGCCGTGACGAGGGCGTCGATCCCGTCTTCGCTGGTGAGGCTGTACGTCCCGAAGCCGAGCCTAGCGGACTCTCGTTCGAGCATGGTCGGGGCTATGACGGACCCTCCCTTATACCTTCTCGTCTCGGTTAGCGTCGGCCGACGCGGTTGGAACGACGAGCGGTCGTCAGCGGGGCGCGGCTAGCACGGATCGCGGCGAGGCGTCGAACTCGTTTGCGAGATGAAAACGCTAGCTCGACGGACGGTACTCTGCATCGGATAGCGATCGGAATACGACCACTGCTGCCACGCTCATCGCCGCTCGTCACGCTCGTACGCCACTGCAGGGCCACCCGTTTGGAACCCGCAAACAAGCGTGAAATAACAGCGACGATTATGATAATCCGTGAAGTTGTCCTCCGATTCGAATCGCAATTCCCCCATTTGATTACACTCATATGATTGTAATCCATATAGGGGAGACATCTTATCAACACTCGCAACGGTACTCGAACCCGAATATCCGTTCGTAGCATTCAAACAGGCTATCTTCAGGTAAGAGTATCGTTCACGATACTTACGGCATCGAAGCCAGGAGGGTTCGGGATCGAGAGCGACTCCCGAAAACACATCGATAGAGGTGAGGGGTCGACGCGTAGAACCCGCGTTTTGAGTCCGTTCTCCGTCGATACTCGCCAGTTCTACTGCGAAACCGTGTCAGGCCGAGCAGAATTTCGCGCTCGCAGACGATATCCAAACCAGTCACGTTGTCGTTCCTGCGATTACGGCTGATGGATCGGTTTCCCGGGACGACGTGAACTCGAGGAACGGCAGCACCCGATAACCCGTTTGATGACTGCAAACAGATCCGTCTCCGACTAGCATCACTGGTGATGACGCCGGCGCGGCCGGTGACCCAGCAGGAGCGACCGTGACAGTTTGACGAGTCTACCCGTCGTAGGGCCCGCGGATAGCAACCGGTCCGGTCGAAGCGTTACAGTACCGGATCGGGAGCAAACGCCCCTCGGGCCCGGCATTATCCGTTTCAACGCACCGCGGGAGTGCCCAGGCGGGGGAAACGTTTTACGTCTCATGGACACATATCCAATCGTATGAAGTTCGGACTCATCGGGTGTGGGACCATCGCCCAGATTATGCACATCCCGAATATCGTCGAGCTACCTGACGCGGAACTCGAGGCACTGTGTGATCCCGCGGAAAACGTAACGGCTGCTCTCGGAGAACGATATAACGTCGCCCCCGACCGGCGCTACGTAGACCCCGATCGGCTGCTCGAAGAACAGGCGACGACTCTCGACGCGGTCGTCGTCACGACGCCGATGCAAACGCACGCGGATATCGTCGAGCAGGCGCTGACGGCCGGCGTGAACACGCTCGTCGAGAAACCGCTCGCAGTCACACCGGCTGAGGCCGATCAACTGGTCGAGGTCGCGGCGGAAAGCGACGCGACGGCGATGGTCGCGTACAACCGCCGATTCGAACCGGCCTACGAACGGTTGGGCCGCGAACTCTCGGAGGTCGAAACGATCGATGCCGTCACGGCCTACGCGGTCGACGCCGACTTTTCGCAGTCGCTGCCGGAGATTTACGACCTGGTCGAACCGGACCTCGATGCCGCGTTCATCGAGCAGAGTTCCGCCCGGCGGCGGGACCAGTGTAAGCAAGCCATCGACACCGACGACGACGGCCTGGCGGCGGGGTACGACTTCCAACTGGAACACGTCTGTCACGACGTCAACGCGCTTCGAGGGCTGTTCGGCGACGTCGCGTCCGTCGAGCACGTCGACTTCGTTCGCGACGGCCACTTCGGCACCGCGCACCTCGTCTTCGAGGGCGGCGAACGGTGCGTGCTTCAGACGGGCGATTCCGACCGACACTGGCACGAGCAGTTCCTTCGGATCGACGCCCCCGACCGTACGCTTCGACTCGAATTCGACAATCCGTTCGTCAAGTACAATTCGGCGACCGTCTCCGTTCGGCGAGGACGGGAGGAGACCGCCGATTGTCAGTACCGACCGACGCGCGAGGAGAGTTTCAAGCGCGAACTCGAGCAGTTCATCGCCTGCGTTCGCGACGAGGAACCGGTTCCGACCCCCTTCTCCGAGGCCCGCGACGACGTCGAACTCGTCGCGTCGCTGTTCACGCAGTACCAGGCTGACCGCGACGCCTGATCCGTTGCGTCTCCACACTCGTGGCTGTGACCGCTGTAATCGATCGGAGAGCAGCGTTCGATGTTCGATAACCAATTCGAAGCGAGTGGATCGCGGATTCGTGAGTTAGTCTTCGAACATCGAAGTTGCGGGAGATTGTGAGACGGCATCCTCGTAGCGGTTGCGGACCCGTTCGTTCGCGGACGAAAGGTGACTCGTATCCTTCCCGACGATGAGGTAGTCGAAGCCCTGTTCGACGCGCAGTTCGATGTCGTCGGGATCGACGACGAACGTTCCGACCGGAACGTCCGACTCGTCACCGGCGTCGACGACGCGGTCGATCGCAGCGGCCAGGCGATCGCTGTCCCACTCTCCGAAGATTCCGAGGTTGGCCGAGAGGTCCGCCGGCCCGACGAATACGGCGTCGATACCGTCGACCGCGGCGATGTCGCGGGCGTTTTCGAGCCCGGTTTGCGTTTCGATCTGGACGACCGTGGTGATCGTGCTATCGGCAGTTTCGACGTACCGCTGGAAGTCCTCGCCGTACTCGGCTGCGCGACCGGATGCGACACCCCGGATGCCGTCCGGGGGATACGTGACCGACCGAACGACCTGTCGGGCCTCCGCAGCCGTCTCGATCATCGGAACCATGACCCCCGCGACGCCGATATCCAAGACGCGCTTGATACGATCGGGGTCGTTCGAGGGAACGCGAACGATCGTCTCCGTCTCGCCGTCGGCGAGTTCGACGGCCCGCGACATGTTCTCGACCGTTTCGAGCGTCAGCGGCGTGTGTTCGGTGTCGATGAGGACGAAGTCGAATCCCTGCTTGGCCGTTACTTCGGCGACGGTGGGATGGCCGATCGAGAGCCACGCACCGGCGATGTTTGACTGGGTCTGAAATTTCTGTTTGAGCGTCGTCATGGGTTTCGGTGTTGCGTTCGAGACGCTCTCGCGACCGATCGACGGTCGTAGCCGTCGAAGCGGTCCGAAAGCGTGCCGTCAGTTAGCGCATGGTAGGCTTTGTGAATCAGACACAAATACTTACTCCCGAAAGCGAGTACGGACGTCGAACCGCGTCGACTCCGTGGAAACCGGTTCCATACTCGCAGCGCTATCGGAGCGCCTGGCGGGAGTGAGCGAGTCGGGTTCGATGGGGCCGAATAGTGCTCGGACCGAAGACGGAACCGTCGTTCCATCGGTCTTGAAATGCACTAGATAGGCCACGACCGCTGATAGAGATGGGCCGTCGACGACCGACACATTCGTTAATGAATTTAAATGGAAGAAACATAACACACCATATGTTTTATACTGAGGTACGTCTCATATATCACATATGCCAACTAGTGGCAGCGGAGATGATAATAGACACAGAGGCGCGAGTAGCGTGCGCTCGGCCCCCAATGCCCGATCGTCTCGTCGCCGATTCCTCACCGGCGTCGCGGGGACGGCGGCAGCGACCGGGATTGCGGGCTGTCTCGGCGGCGGTGGCAGCGACAACGACGTCAATATCATCGCCGTCGAGGGGGAAGGGCGACTCGTGCAGAATCTGATCGACGAGTACGTCGAAGCAGAAACGGAGCTGTCTATCGACGTTACGCTGTTCCCGTACGCGAACCTGTACGAGCGCGTCAACAGTGTCCTCACGACCGGCGGAACGGGATACGATGCGATCCTGATAGACGACACCTGGTTCCCGCAGTTCGCGACGTACTTCGATCCGCTCGAGCAGTGGCTCCCCGAGGGGCTCCCCGAAGACCAACTCATCGATACGACGGTCGACATCGCGACGTGGCCGACGCCGGATGCGCCGACCGTGCCGTCCGCGGAGGGGATGGACGAGACGGTTCGCGGCCAGGTCGTCGTCGGGAACACGCAGATGTTCGTCTACAACACGGCCTACTACGAGGAGGTCGGCGAGGACGAACCCCAGAACTGGGACGACGTCCTCCGTGCCGGCCAGCGGATCGACGACGAGATCGACGGCGCGAACGGGTACGTGATCCGCGGCCAGCGCGGCAATCCGATCGATACGAACTTCATGAGCCTCGGCAGGTCGCTCGCCGGGGACATGTTCGACGAGGACTGGCGGTACCAGTGGAACGACGGTCCCGGTGAAGAGGCGGTCCAATTCTTCGTCGAGGAGCTGAACTCGATCTCGCCGGACGGCGTCGCGTCGTTCGACAGCGACCAGGTGCTCAACCGGATCGGCGACGGCTCCGCCGCACAGGGGCTCGCCTGGCCGGCCGCGTCGTCGACGCTGCTCAACCCCGAGGACGCCGAGGAAGCGGACAACCTCGAATTCATCCCGATCCCGGAAGGCGACCGCCAGGCGCCGACGCAGGGCAACTGGATGCTGGGCATCAACGCGAACATCGCCGACGAGCGGAAGGAAGACGCCGGGGAAGTCATCCAAACGATCATCTCGAAGGAGGCGCAGGACCGCTACGTGGAACTCGGGGGCGTCCCCTTCCGCCACGACACGTTCGAGGATAACATGGACGCCGAGCCGTGGTACGAGGCGTTGTACGAGAGCCTGCAAAACGCCGTTCCGCGTCCGCGGACCCCCCTCTGGAACGAGATCGACATCACCCAGGGAGAGTACCTCAATAGTGCGCTCACTGGCGAGATCGACCCGTCGGACGCGCTCGACGAAATCGAGAACGACGTGGAATCGATACTCGGCGGCGCGGACTACTACTAAATGACACCGAGACCATCGAACAATGGCTACTGAGACAGGAACGGACGTCCGTCCGACGGCCGACCTCGAGGAACAGTTAGGAGCGGAGCAATCGCTCCGGGAGCGAACGCTGCTGTGGATCGACGAGCGGCTGAAGTGGCTCATGACGCTCCCGGCCGTGTTCCTCCTCTTCGCGCTGACGTTTTACCCGCTCGTCCGTGCGGTCCAGATGTCCACGCAGCGATACCAGCCAGGCGGACGGACGGTCTTCGTCGGCGTGGAGAACTACATCAACCTGTTGAACAACGGGGCGTTTCTCCAATCCCTGTGGGTGACCGGCAAGTTCATCGGCCTGGCGGTGACGATCGAGTTCCTGCTGGGGTTCGCGATCGCGATCGCGCTGAACAAGAAGATCAAGCTCCGCGGGCTCTGGCAGACGATGATACTGGTGCCGATGATCCTCTCGCCGACGGTCATCGGGCTGATCTGGCGGCTCATGTACACGCCCGACGGACTGTTGGACTACATGGCGATGCCGTTGGTCGGCGGGAACGTCGGCTGGATCAGCGATCCCGGCGTCGCGCTGTACGCCGTCGTGCTGACCGACGTCTGGCAGTGGACGCCGTTGGTCGTGCTGGTCATCTTCGCGGGATTGCAGTCAGTGCCGTCTCACATCCAGGAAGCGGCGGTTATGGACGGCGCGTCACGATGGCGACGGTTCGTCGATATCGTGTTCCCGTACCTGAAGTCGCTGATCGTCCTCGTGCTGATCATCCGCGTCGTCGACGCCCTGCGCGTGTTCGCCAAGGTGTACATCCTGACGCGCGGTGGGCCGTCGAACGCGACGAACGTGATCAGCATGGAGATGTACCGGACCGCGTTCCGGTTCAACAACTTCGGCGAGGCCTCGGCCATGGCGATCTCGCTGCTGGCCGTCGTGCTCGTCCTGGCGATGAGCTTCGTCAAAATCGCTAACATCGAGTTCTAACAATGGCAACGGAATCACAACCACAATCGAAACCGGAGGTTCCGATCGCGGAGCCGTCCCGAATCGAACGATGGCACGAACAACTGGTCGAGAAGGGGATCGGCAAGGCGGTCGTCTACGGCCTGCTCGGCGTCTTCCTCCTCTGGACGCTGTTCCCGATCTACTGGCTCGTCTCCGGCGCGCTCAAGTCCCGACAGTCGCTGCTGTCGCTCCCGCCGACCTGGATCCCGACCGAATTCCGGGTCGGAAATTTCGTCGAATTGTTCGTCCAGCGGCCGGAGTTCGCCCAGTACATCGTCAACAGCGTCGTCGTCACGGTCGTCACGACTGTCGTCGCGACGACAATTGGCGCCGCGGCGGCGTACGGGTTCGTCTCCTTCGAGTTCCCGTACAATCTGGACTTTCACCTCCCGTTCTACATCCTCTCGACCCGGTTCATGCCGCCGATCGTCACCATCATTCCGCTGTTCGTCATCTTCCGGAACATCCAGCTGGTAAACACGCTGTACGGCCTGATCTGCGTGTACGTGATGTTCAACATCCCCTTCGCCGTGTGGATGATGAAGGGGTTCTTCGAGGAGGTGCCGGATAGCCTGGTGGAGTCGGCGATGCTCGACGGCCACACGCACCTCGGGGCGTTCTTCAAGATCGTCCTGCCACTGGTGAAGCCAGGCCTCCTCGCGTCGGCGATCTTCACGACGATCATCACCTGGAACGAGCTCCTCTTCGCCATCATCCTGACGCAGGATGTCGCCGCGATGACGCTTCCGGTCGGCCTCTCGTCGTTCGTCACGAAGTACTCGGTGCAGTGGATCAACGTCAGCGTCGCGGGAACGATCGCGCTCGTTCCGGTCCTCGTGTTCGCGTTCGTGGCGCGCCAGGAACTGGTTCGCGGCTTCAGTATGGGGGCGGTCGGCAAATGAACGCGATCGACGACGAACGGGGCAGACGGATCGGACGGATCGAAAACGAACGCGCACAGCGACTCACGGAGGAATACGCCAATGGTTAACGTCGAATACGACGCAGTCGAGAAACGGTACGGAGACACGATCGCGGTCAAGGACATCGACCTCACCGTCGAGGACGGCGAGTTCGCCATCCTCCTCGGCCCGAGCGGATGCGGGAAGACGACCACGCTCCGGTGTCTCGCCGGGCTTACCGAGCCGACCGGCGGGACCATCACGCTCGGCGACTACGATATCACGGATGTCCACCCGAAAAATCGGAACGTCGCGATGGTGTTCCAGAACTTCGCGCTCTACCCGCACATGTCCGTGCGGGAGAACATCGCTTATCCGCTCAAGGTGGAGGGTGCCAGTCCCGACGAGCGGGAGGAACGCGTCGAGGAGGTCGCCGAGATGCTCGAGATCCCGGAGCTCCTCGATCGGGATATCGACAACCTCAGCGGGGGCCAGCAACAGCGCGTCGCGCTCGGCCGGGCTATCATTCGACGCCCGTCCGTGTTCCTGATGGACGAGCCGCTGGCGAACCTCGACGCGAAGTTGAAGCTGAGCATGCGGAGCCGGATCAAGGTGTTGCAACGCGAACTCGGCATTACGACCCTCTACGTGACGCACGATCAGGAGGAGGCGATGTCGCTCGGCGACAAACTCATCGTGATGGACCGGGGCGAGATCCAGCAGATCGGAACGCCCGACGAGGTGTACCACGAACCGGAAAATCGCTTCGTCGCCGGATTCATCGGCTCCCCGTCGATGAACTTCGTCGACGTCGCGATCGACGATGCGGGAACGGTTCGGGCGACGAAACCCGTCGACGGGTTCGAATACCGACTGGAGCCAACCGTCGCCGATCGGTATCAGAACGACGACGAGTTCGTCCTCGGTATTCGTCCGCAGTACTTTACCGCACACACCGATCCGCGGGACAATGCGATCCGCGGCCAGGTCAAGGTGACCGAGCCCCAGGGCGACGATCAGATTATCGACGTTCTCGTCGGCGACGAAGACGACGACCGGATCGAACTCACCGTGAAAGCGCCCAGTACGCTCGCGGCCGATCGCGGCGACGATATCTGGCTCACGATGGACGACACGCTCGTCCACGGCTTCGATAGTCGGACCGGGACCCGAATCGACGACGGCGAGGTCGCGAGAACGAAGGCGAGCGAAACGCACGCCGAGTCACCGTCGACGTCAGACTAGTTGGGCCCCGTTTACACCCGTTCTACCGCCGTCGTGATCTCGCGGCGGTCCACCGCCCGAGTACCCGTTACGCGACCCGGATCAGTCGCGTTTGCCGAGTTCGCGCCAGCGATCCGCGTTCCGCTTCGCGTGAACGAGCGGTTGCTCGGTCCGGTTTTCGATTTCGATGGTACAGTGCCCGTCGTAGCCGATCTCGTCGAGCGCCTCGCGGACGGCGGCGAAGTCGAGCGTTCCCCTCCCGAGATCGGTAAACGTCCGGAAGTAGTTGATGACGTTATCCAAGTGCGGCCGGGGCGCCGAGAGGGCGTCGCGATTCCGGGTGAACGACGACGTCGGCGCGACGTCTTTGAGATGGACGTACGCGATGTCGTCGGCGAACCGCTCGATACCGTCCGTCACGTTGCCCTCCGGATAGTGATCACCGTAGGGGTAGTAGTGCGCAGTGTCGAACACGAGCCGAAGGCGGTCGTGCACGTCGAGGAACCGCCGGATCTCGTCGGGTCGTTCGATATGCGTCGCGCCGTGGTGATGGAGCACGGGCGTGAGGCCGGCGTCCGCCGCAGACTCGCTGATGGTTTCGAGCCAGGCGTCGACGAGTTCGTCGTCGTTCCGGTGTCGCTGCGGCGGCAGGATACCGAGGAATTCGGCGCCCAGATCGGCGACCGTCGCCGCGTCGTCGGCGACCCGCTGTGCGATCGCCTCCGATTCGATCCAACTGCTCATCACGCAGTACAGGTCCAGATCGTAGGTATCGAGCCAGTCGGCGACGATTTCCGGGCCCGCGGCGCGAACCTTCTCGAGACCGACCTCGACGCCGTCGTACCGACAGCTGCTAACGTCGCTGAAGCCGGTTTCGAGCGATTCAGCATCGTACATGATTGTCGTGTAACCCGTACCCATAGCTGTCTATCGAACGGAGAGTGAAAAATAACTACCGACTGGGGGAGCCGGGCTCCGGAAATCCGTTCGCACGGCCTAGCGCCTTCCTCTGCCGGAAAGCGATCTGCGGCGTTTCGATCTCGGACGATTCCGTCGGTTCACGTACTCCGCTCACGTGACTGTTTGACAGTCACAAACGGCAGAATGGAACGAGGTCGAATGATCGATGGTCCGTACGTCCAAAAATCCGGATGAGAGGCACTCGAGGGAGCAAATCCGGCAACTTCACTGTGGCCCTTGCTCGTTTGAATCCGCCGTACAATACCGAGCAGGATATCCGCGTCGCAGTGCAGTCTAAATACGTACGTCGCAGTTACGACGCATTAGAGAAGCGTTCTCCCGAGAGATTACACCCATATGTCTGTAACCGTAAAGGCTTCCCGAACTTCGAAAATTGTTTGTAGGTCACAAACGCTCCGCTTCGTCCGGCGGACCGGACGGACACCAGTCGGTGCCAGGCACCGCTGCACGGGGAGCGACCATCCGTGCTCTCGAAATCAGTCGGGAGTCTATCAGCGCAATTTTTCGAGGGAGTCTCCCTAATCGGGCTACTCGGTGGCGGTCCCTGTCGTGTACGGATCGGGGCGGTATCACCGGTCCTCCACCACGGTCAGCCGGGATCCGTCTTCGGCATAACCGGATGTGCTACTCGATCGATCGTACCACGGCGGATATAGGGACGCTCTGCCTGAAATTCATCGGAGCGGCCGCTGCTCGTCCGCTTTACGACACAGTAGCTGGTGTATTCAGGGCGAAAACAAATGAAAATTCGAACCGCCACCGGAACCGGACGCGCCGATCCATCCGGTATGCTCGGAACGACTCCAGGTTACATCGCAGCCGGAGTTCGATTCCGACGGTGCGGCCGTTACTCCCGTTCAGCGACGACGGAGTTGGTCAGCGTCCCGATCCCGTCGATCTCGACTTCGACCGTATCACCGGGCTCGAGCAGTTCCGGCGGCTCGCGGAAGATTCCGACGCCGCCAGGCGTCCCGGTCGAGATGACGTCGCCCGGACGCAGGGTCGTAATGGCGCTGATGTACTCGACGAGTTCGTCGACGTCAAAGATGAATTCCGCAGTGTTCGAGGACTGCATCGTCTCCCCGTTGACGCGGCAGGCGACGTCGACGTTCGACGGGTCCAGCCGATCGTCGGGAACGAGCGTCGGTCCCATCGGAGCGAACGTATCGTAGCTCTTGCCGCGGAAGAACTGTTCGTCAGCGAACTGAGCGTCGCGACCGCTGACGTCGTTTATCGCCGTATAGCCGGCGACGTAGTCTCGCGCATCGGCCGCCGAGACGTCCTTGGCCGTCCGCCCGATGACGACGCCCAGCTCGACCTCGTAGTCGACCTCCTCGAGGGCCGACGGATGGACGATCGGATCGCCCGGATTCGTGACCGCCGTTCCGGCCTTGCCGAACAGGAGCGGTCGCTCGGGTACCTCCTCGTCCTGTTCCTCGGCGTGGTCGTGATAGTTCAATCCCACGCAGACGATCTTCCCCGGGCGGGGGACGGGTGCGAGGAGGCTCGCCTCGGAGACGGGGAACGCCCGATCCGCGGCGGCGTCGACGGCGTCTTCGACGACCCGCAGAAAGCCGGCGTCGGTTAATTGCTGATACGATACGTCCTCGCGTAGTCCGACTAACGGGACGATCTCGTCGTCGCGGTGGACCCCCCACTGCGGACCACCGTCGGTCGCGTATCGAACGAACTGCATCGTTACTTCGTGACAGGTCCACCCACCTAACTATTGTGTTTGTGATTACGAGTACGTGAGATTTACCTCGATAACGTTCGCGCACCTGCGGATCCGCTCCGGAATATCGTCGGTGAATCGGTCCTCCTGCATGCGACTCTTCGGGCCGGAGACGCTCACGGCCGCTATCGCGCGATCGTGCTCGTCCGTGATCGGTGCGGCGATACATCGCATTCCCTTGACGCGCTCTTCATCGTCGTACGCGTAGCCGCGCTCGCGCACCTGATCGAGGACGTCGAAGAGTTCAGCCCTCTCCGTAATCGTGCTCTCGGTCACGTTCGGAAGGCCGTGCCGGTCGAGAATTTCGTCGACTTCCGCACGGGGTCGAAACGCCATGATCGTTTTCCCGAGAGCCGTCGTCTGAAGCGGAACGCGCATTCCGGCGTGCGTGTCGAGCTGGACGGCGTCGATTCCGCGCGCCTTGTACAAGAAGACGCCGAGCCCGTGCTCTTCGATCATGAGGTTCGCGTGTTCGCCCGTTTCCTCGGCCAACTCGTCGATCTCCGGGCAGGCGATCTCGAAGACCTTCCGCCGCGATCGAGCCTGGTCGCCGAGTTGGAGAAATCGAGTGCTAATGTAGTACTCGTCCCCTTCCTTGACGAGGTATTCTTCCTGCGCGAGCGTTCGGAGGTGATCGTGGACGGTACTCGTCGGCTTGCCGACTCTGTTCGCTACGTCGGAAACGCCCGCCCCGTCGAGTTCACGGAGTACCTCGACGATCTCCAACGAAATTTTTGTCGCCTTGACCGGAACTGCACCAGACATGTGATATCCATCCGCATTCGATGAGAAAAATGTTCCGGTATTGTCGGATATCGAGTCGCTCTCGGTAGCGCACCGACTCGCCGCGCGTTCGCGATGGAGACGCGCCAGCAGACGGCAGCGCAACGACCACATAGGTCGAACTGAATCGTGTCAGGATGGCCTCGACCGTCGCGACAACGACGACACTGCCGGTACGCTACTCCGTATCTGGACGTTCGATCGGTCGCGGAGAGTAATACTGGGTTCGTGCGTCGCGGATGCAAGGCCGTTGCTCGACTAAGTCCGCCTGGTCGAGCTTCGCGAGCGCGTACCGGACGGTTCGTTTCGGGAGAAGGGTTCGGTCGGTGATTGCATCTTGTGTGAGCGCCCCCTCATCGCACAGGACCTTGTAGACGAACTTCGCACTCGGCGAAAGATCGGACAATCGGTGAAACCGCTGCTCCGGTAGTGGCCGTGGTTCTTCCGTCGAACTCGCTGCGCTCTCAGCCTCGCTTTTTTTACTCATGGTTCCTCCACACTACCACATACGATTCTTCTACACTTCTATTTTCTCGTAATAGCGTCCGTCTCTGCGAGCCGACGTTCACAGCTTCCGGGACGATCCGTCACTGTGTCCGGTGACGGCGGATCCCTCCGGATCCTCGCCCGGTGATGAGCGGCCGGTCTCAGTTTGTCGCCACTCGATAGCGGAAGAATCGGGGCCGAAGTTAGCGGTCCCGGCCGAGTTGTTCGAGTTCGAACGAGAACTCGCCGGACGTGACCTCGACGACGATTCGGTCGCCCTCGCGAGCGACGTTCTCGACGCCGGGATGCTCGGGGCGCGTGCGGTTACCGTTGTTCCAGATCGACTTTTCGCTCTCGCGGACTCGGACTCGATCGCCACCCATAGTCGGAAGTTCCACGGTCGCCGTCGAGTTCCCGGGAATCGTCACGTCGAGGTGAATTCCCCGCTCATCACGACCGGTATCCGATGGTCCGACCAATTCCCAGCGAGATTCGACGGGGCCTCTCACGGTATCGGTCCGTGCACTCACCCGCTCCAGATCGCCGGCGGGCTGCGGGGCGATCCGGACGTGTTCGTACCCGGGCTCGGCTGCCCGAATGCCTGCGAGGTACTTGTAGAACCACTCGTCGGTCACGCCCAGGAAGTGGTGGTTCCACGATCGCGAGTCGAGTTCCCAGAACTCGAGCAGCGACGTCCGATCGTTCTCGATCCAGTGGCCCCAGCTCGGGTAGTCGGTCTGAGTCGCCACCGTGTACGCGACGTCGTGGTGGCCGTACTCCGTGAGGACGGGGAGGAGGTACTTCGTCCCGAGAGTCGCGGTGTTCAGGCGGCCGTCGTGGGTTTCCACGATGTCCTCGACCAGATTCGCCACGACGACGTCCTCGTACTCATCGGGCACCATGTCGAACGCGAGCGGAAGGACGTTCGAGGTCTGGAGGTAGACGCCCACGTCGCCGGTTCGGTAGTAGCCCCGTTCCGTATCGAGGAACTCCTCGTTGAAGTCGGCGCGGACCTCCTCGGCCAACGCCGACCACTCGTCGGCCTCGTCGTCCAGGCCGATGAGCGACGCCGTCTCGGCCAGTACCCGCGTGAACCGGTAGTAGTAGGCCGTCGACGTGATCGGGACCTCGTTGCCCGACCCGCCGTATCCGTCGTCTTCGTCGATCAGCGGTGCACCGCCCCAGTCGCCGAGCCCGACCGGAAGGACGTGACTGTCCTCGTATCGGCGGACAGGTTCCTCGTGGTCGGCGATCGTCTCCGGGAGGTCGTCGAGGATGTCACCGTCGGACCACTGTTGCATCCAGTCGATGTACCGCGTCCAGTCGTCGTAGTGACGCTCCAGGAGCCGCGTATCGCCGTAGTACTGATAGACCCACCACGGGATGAGGATGAACGCGGCGTCCCATCCCGGCGTCGGCCCTTGGACGGCGTCGAAGTTCGGCTCGAAGTCGACGAAACTGTACATCGTGTTGTTAGGGACGACCGTCGGCAACTCCCCGTCCTCCCGCTGGGCGTCGGCGAAGTCGCGGAGCCACTTCTCCCAGAATCGGGCCATGTCGAAGTTGTAGATTCCCGTCTCCGCCGTCAGCTGGGCGTCTCCCGTCCACCCGTTCTTCTCGTACTTCGGGGTGTCAGTCGGAACGGCCTGCATGTTGTTCAGGTACGCCCGGCGCGTGTTTTCGTGGATCCGATCGAGCAGGTCGTTCGAGGACTCGAAGCCGCTCTCGACGCCCTCGGCGATATCCGAGTGGACGTACTTCGCTTCGAGCGCGTCGTCGTCCGGGTCGCCCGGATACCCCTCGACCTGGACGTAGCGAAAGCCCTTGTAGCTGTAGCTCGGCTCCCAGGTCTCCGTCCCGTCTCCGTCGAGGATGTACCGATCTCGCTGCATCGGGGCGGCGACGAGGAAGTTGGAGTTGTCGACCGTCCCGTCGTCGTTCAGCTTCTCGCCGTAGGTCAGCGTCACGTCGGTCCCTGCGGAGCCGTCGACGGCCAGTTCCGCCCAGCCGGTCATCACCTGCCCGAAATCGAACACGTAGACGTCGTCCTCAGGCTCGGTGATCGCGACGGGATCCAGCGTAGCCGTGATCCGCATCGGCTGGACGTGCTGCGGGCGGAGTTCGTCGGCCGGGTTGTCGGCGAGGGACGGTGCCTCCCAGTCGCCGTCGTCGTAGTCGGGTTCCGTCCATCCCGGCCGCTCTCGCCTGGCGTCGTACACCTCGCCGCTGAACAGCGAATCGAACCGCGTCGGACCGTCGGTCATCCGCCAGCCGTCGTCGGTGACGATCGACGTGCTCGTTCCGTCGGCGAACTCGACGTTCAACTGGACGAGGAGCTGCGGGTCGCTCCACCAGGGAGCGTCGCTCCAGCCCCAGTCGCCGTTGTCCGCGACCATCTCTCCGAACCGGAGGCGGCCGAGAGCGGTCCCGATGGCGTTCGTTCCCGACTGCAAGTACTCGGTGACGTCGTAGGTCGAATAGAGGATCGTCTCGTCGTACTGCGTCTGGGCGGGGTCGAGGACGCGGTCGCCGACGCGCTCGCCGTTGAGGAACAGTTCGTAACAACCGACGCCGCTGATATGGACCCGCGCCGCCTCGACGTCCTTCTCGAGGTCGAACTCGTTCCGGAGGAGTGGTTCCGGACGCTCGTCGTAGTCGCCTTCGGCCAGGTAATCGTCGTCTATCGCGTCTTCTTCGCTCCATTCGCCGTAGTCCGGTCCGATCCACTCACCTTCCCAGTGTTCGTCGGTATGGGGAATCGCCGTGGTGAACTGGGTCGGGTCGCTCCAGCGACGTTCGTTCCCGTCGCCGTCCCAGACGCGGACTTTCCAGTGATAGGTCGTGTCCGGCTCGAGCGGAGCTCCCTCGTAGGGGACGTGCACCGATCGAGACGACGGTACTACGCCGCTGTCCCAGACGTCCCCCTCGTCACTGTCGAGTGCGTCGCGGCTCTCGGCCACTAGCACGCGGTAGGCCGACTGTTCGGCACCGCGCGGGCCGGCTACCGTCCAGCTGAACCGCGGCGTTTCGGGGACACCGTCGCTGGATTCCCCCATCGTGGGCGAGACGTTATTCGGGTCCTCCGCGTACTCGACACGGAGCTTCTGCGGAGCGACTGGTTCGGACTCCGTTCCCCGGCCGTCGCCGTTCCCCGTCCCGAGCTGGGCCAGGCTCCGCCCGGAGAGGAAGGGGAGTCCCGCGATCGCACCGCCGTACTGCAGGTACTCGCGACGGTCGACGAGTGACGTCGGTATGGCTCGATCGGTCGTGGTCCGTTCGTCGGTCGGTCTGGAATGGTCGTTTCCGTTCATGTATCGATCTGACTGGTGTTAATCGGTCCGCTGACGGTACTGGCTGCGACCGCTGCTCGCCCCCGGCAACGTTCTCGTCACTGCATCCCATTCCGATCAGAGGTAAATAACGAGCCAACACTCACAATATGTGTGAGTATCACTATCTCAAAACGAGTCGGCTATGCGAAATCGAACAGTCCACGGTAGCCCCGTCTCGGGTGAGTACAGCGGTTCATCGACTCTTCCAAGAGGCCGACAAAACGCCGAAAGACGCCCCCAGAACCAGTGATGGTGTGATGGGTGGCACTTACCGGAACTCGGACATCACTTCGTCCGCGAACAGTTCCATCCCGCTCGTCTCCGGGAAGTCGGTGAACCAGAACTGGAACTTCGTGACGCCGGCCTCGATCCGCCGTTCGATTGCCTCGGCGCACTCCTCGGGCGTCCCCATGATGAAGTACTCGCGGGCGTCCGCCTCGGTCTCGATCGGCGCCTGGTCCGTGTATTCTTCCTCGAACTGGATGGGCGTCATCAGATCGAGCAACCGATCGAACTTCTCCTCATCGCGCGTGCAGATGACGTGGCCGTCCCAGGAGTACTCGATCGCGTCGGGATCGCGGCCGACGGTCTCGCAGTGGTCTTCGATGACCTCGATCTTGTGGTTCAGGGTCTCGACGTCGCCGTTGAAGACGTCCGTATTCCAGACATCTGCGTGTTTCGCGACGAGCTTGAGCGTTACCTCCTCACCCTGTCCGCCGACGAGGATGGGCGGGTGAGGATTCTGAACCGGCGGCGGCGAACAGTAGGCGTCCTCGATCCGGTAGTGGTCGCCGTCGAAACTCGCTCCGTCGCTTCCGGCGTCCCACAGTCGCTTCATCAGACGGATCGACTCGTCGAGGCGCAGCAGTCGCTCGAAGCCGTCGCGGTACTCCCAGCCGTAGGCGTCGTACTCGGGTTCGTGCCAGCCGGCGCCGAGTCCGAGTTCGAGTCGGCCGTCGGAGATCACGTCCAGCGTGGCGGCCATCTTCGCGACGAGCGCGGGATTGCGGTAATCGTTACAGAGGACGAGCGACCCGAGGTTGATATCCTCGGTGAAGCCGGCGATGGCAGACAGGAGCGTCCAGCACTCGTACTCGGCGTGATCGCGGCCGAGCAGCAGGTGGTCGGGCGCCCAGGCGGCATCGAACCCCAGCTCTTCGGCTTTCTCGATGCCGGCACGCGTCGTCTCCCAGTCGAGGGACTCGTACTGCGGCGTATCCCGGTGGACCGGCTCGTCGTCTCCTGCGTCCGGCGCACCGGCGAAGACGGGAATATTGTACTCGAAGGTGACGTCCGTCATCGTTACTCTACGGCGAAGTGATCGAGCGCCTCGCGGTTGAGTTCGGCGCTCAGGCCGACGCCGTCCGGCAGCTGGATGACGCCGTTCTCGGCGTTCGGCGGGTTCTGGTAGATCGCGTCGGCGTAGGTCGACTCCTTGTCCTCCTGTTGCTCTTTGTACCACTCCGGAATGGGGAAGTACTCCGCCATGGGGGAGTTAGTCGACGCGGCGATGAAGTGGAGGTGCGGGTTCGTTCCGCTGTGGGGGATGACCGGAACGTCGTGAGCGCTGGCGATGGCGTCGATGCGCTGGAGTTCGGTCAGTCCGCCGCAGCGGTGCACATCCGGTTGGAGGATGTCGACCGCGTCGCGCTCCAGCAGCTCCTTGTGCCCCCAGCGGGTGAACTCGTGTTCGCCGCCGGAAATCGGGATATCCGTCGAGGCGCGGACCTCCGCGTAGCCGTCGATGTCGTCGGGGATGACCGGCTCCTCGACCCACTCCATGTCGTACTTCTCGAGGCGATCGAGCATCTTCTTCGCGTACCGGACATCCCAGCCCATGTAGGCGTCGCCAGCGATTTTGATATCGTGGCCGACAGCGTCGCGGACCGTCTTGACGATCTCCTCGTTCTTTTTCATGCCCTCCCGCCCGGCCTCTGGACCGTACTGGAAGCGAAGCTTCATCGCGTCGAACCCCTGTTCGACGTAGTCGATGGCCTCCCGTTCGAGCGTCTCGAGGTCGACGGGGTGGAGATTACTCGCGTAGCAGGGGATTTCGTCGGTGACGGGCCCGCCGAGCAGTTCGTACACCGGTTTGTTCGCCGCTTTGCCCGCGATATCCCACAGCGCCAGGTCGACGGCGCTGATCGCCTCGATGGCGGCGCCCTTCCGGCCGAAGGGGATCGTCGCTCGATACATCACGTCCCAGAGCTTCTCCCGCTCGCGAGGATCCTCGCCGACGACGAGTTTCGACAGCGTCTCGTCGACGATGGTCGCGATAGCACCGGTCGCCCAGTTGCCGTGGCCAACGCCGGTGATTCCCGCGTCAGTCTCTACCTCAACCACGACGTCGCCGACCGGTCCCATCCACTTCCGACGGGCCTGCGGGTTGTCCCCCTCGGCGTTGTTGTACTCGTCGTACTTGCTCATCACGGTGACGAGCGGGAACTCGACGAATTCGCCCCAGGACTCGGTGCTTACGTTGGTCGCGGATATGTCTGTGATCTCCATAGTATCGGACCGTGTACACTCTGACTCCGCTCGGCAACGGTAAAATCTTTTTCACTGTTCGGATCGTCGACATCGAACTCGCTCGGCGGCGCTCGGCCGCGTCACTCCAGGTGCACTGTGAGCAGTTCGGTACTCGCAACGGTATTTCATCACCAACTGAATGACAGCCGAAGAATTATCACACCGTTTGCTGAGAGTACGGGTCGGGGACGAGTGGGAGTCGGTAGCACGAGCGCGCTTCGTGAGCGGGGGCCCGTCGCCGAGACGGCCACTGACGGAGAGACGCGGCTCCCGATCGGTCGTCCCCGAGACAGCAGCGTACTACTCCAGCGATGCCAACACACACGAACCGAGACGAGCGGAAGACGGAGACGACGGTATCGAACTCGATTCAGCGGCGAACGTTCCTGGCCGCGAGCGGACTCGTCGGCGCGTCGAGCCTGGTCTGTGGCAACGTCACGGCGAGACAGAACGACGGTCGCGGTCGGGAACGCCCCGAAGCGCTCGAGCGGTCCGTTCTCACCGAGAACGGGCTGGGCAACGCACAGACGGATACCCCGCCGTTCCAGCCGCGGTTGACGACGTACAACGACCGCCAGTACTACGCCTACTGGACGCACGAGGGAACCCTCGTCGTCGCCGCACGCGACCTTCCGGACGGCGAGTGGGAGCGGAACGCACTCGACGTTCGGATCGGTGTCCGGGACGGCCACTGGACGCCAGGCGTCGGCGTCGGGCCGGACGGACACGTGTTTCTGAACTACAACACGCGCGACTCCGAGATACGGTGGCGCCGGAGCGCGAATCCGGAGGACGTCGGTTCGTTCGAGGAAGAGCGCGTCGGGATGACTGGCCAAAACGAGTCGAGCGTCACCTACCTCGAGTTCACGCGGTTGCTCGACGGGACGCTTCTCGCGGGATACCGCGAAGGAATGTCCGGGGCCGGCAACTGGATGCTGAACCGGTGGAATCCCGACGAGGAGGACTGGGAGCCGCTCCAGCACCCGCTCATCGACGGCGAGGGAGAACACAACTCGTACATGTGGAACCTGGTCCAGTCGGAAGACGGGACGCTCCACTACTTCTTCAACTGGCGCGAGACCTGGGACGTCCAGACCAACGTCGACCTCTCGTACGCGCGCAGCACCGACGGCGGCGAGACCTGGGAGCGGAGCGACGGCACGGCGTACCCGTTGCCGATCACGTACGGGGAGACGGAGATCGTCGATCCGATCGAACCGGGCAGCAACTTCATCAATCAGGGGTGGGCGAGCTACGATCCGCGCACCGGCGCGCCACACGTCGCGTACTATCGCGACGACGAGAACGGCAACACCCAGGTGTTCCACGCGTACCTCGCCGACGGCGAGTGGGTGACCGAACCGGCGACGAACCGCACCACCGACATCGATCTCGGCGGTCCCGGCGTGGTCGCGTCGCCGATCGGACGGATGGGAATCGTCGTCGACGACGACGGCGACGTTCACATCCTCACGCGAGACTTCGAGAACGGGAGCTGGCCGCTCCTCGTCGAGAAGAGAGACGAGGAGTGGCAGACGTCGGTGCTCTACAAGCGGAACATGACCTGGAGCGACATCCATATCGATCCCGCCCGATGGCGAGAAGATCGCGTTCTCAGTTACATCGATCACCAGCAAAACGTCGGCGACGTCCCGTGGAGTGCCCATTCGCTGGTGGGTATCACTGATGTCGACCTCGACCGATTGAAGCGATCGAATCGGACGATCGACCTGTCCAGCGAACCGGGCGAACTGGACGTGTACGCGTCTACCGAAGCCGTCGATCCGCCACTATCGGTTACGAGTACGTCATTCGAGGATACCGACGCGGCACTCGCCGTCACGGAGACGTCCGTTCCGGCTACTCCGGCATACGCCCGGGCGACCGTCTCGCTGGATTCGAACACCGACGTCACCGTCGAAGCGAGGGTGAAGGCACACGGCGAGCACGGAATCACGTACGGCGATCCCGTCGAGATAACGGCCGACGGAACCACGGATTGGCTGAAAATCCCACAGGCGTTCCGCGCTGGGTTCGTCACCGTCCAGCTGCGGACCGGTTCGGACGACAGACCGGCGACGATAGCTGACACGACGCTCGAAATCGGGTATCACGACCCGACGGACGTCGATGATGCCGGTTCCCCGCACGGAGGGGGTCGCGATGAGTGAGAAACCGATCACTCACATGACGCGGACGGACACGACCGGCCTCCAAGAGGAAGCACCGGTCGTACGCGAGAGCAACGAGTTCGCCGACACGCCGACGACCCTCGATATCCGGCGTGCGACGCCGTCGACGCCTCTCTACGCGAGAGTAACTGCTCGTCTCAGTCCGGTCGATGACCACGACGTCGGCGCCGTCCGCATCGCGCTGTCGGACCCGTCAGGTCGACGAACTGAATTCACGGACGCCGCGACGATCGAATCGGGCACGGGAATTCGAACGACCGGCTGGCAGCGCGTCCCCGCGGACTTCAACGGGGGGACGGCGACGGTGCAAGCGTCCAACGCCCGTATCACCGCGGTAACGTTCGAACTGGCCGTTCGGAACGATAGCTGACCGTCCCGATCACCCTCCGCCGATCGCGGAGAGCTACCCGATTTTTCGGCTCTCGCGCTTCGAACGGTACTTCGGCTGTTGGCCCGAAAAGCGGTCCTATCTTCGGAATTACGGACGGACGGCTACCGGACCTGCGACGGCGGCGCGGACCGCTCACTCGGCGAACTGGAAGACCGGCTTACAGGTTTCCGAGTCCAGGAACGCCTCGAAGGCGGTCGCCGGATCGTCCGCACTGTAGGACGTATCGAGTATCCGATCGACGGCGATCTCACCGCGCTCCATGAGCCGGAGCGCCTGCTCGAAATTCGTCCACGTCGAGCCGTAGGAGGTATTGACCTCGACCTCACCGCGGACGACCGACGTGAGCGTGACCTCACTGGCGTCGTTCGGAATGCCGACGACGACGACCTGGCCGCCCTTGCGAACGTAATCGACGGCAGTCCCGATGCCGGTATGATGGCCGGTCGAATCGAACACGACGTCGAATCCGCTCCCGTCGGTGAACGCGTCGGCGCGATCCCCGAGATCCTCGGATTGCGTGTTGATCGTTTCGATACCGAGTTCCTCGAGCAGCGGCAACCGATACTGTGCGTCCTGATCGAGCCCGGAGACGGCGACGTTTGCGCCCAGCGAGTCGGCGACGGCCGCGACAAGCACGCCGATCGGACCGGGCCCTTCCACGAGAACGTCGTCGCCTGGCGTCGTCACGGATTGCTCGAGGACGGCGCGGGTGGCGATGCTGGTCGGTTCGGTGATCGCCGCGTGACGAAGCGGGACGGCGTCGGGAACGGCGTGGAGGTGCTGCGGTTCCACGGTGACGTACTCCGCGTAGGCGCCGTCGCGGTGCATCCCGGTGATCGAGAAGTTCTGACAGACGTTCGGCTGGCCGTTCTTACACTGCAGACAGTTGCCGCAGTCGTGGATCGGTTCCTCGACGATTTTGTCGCCCGCGGCGAACGTTTCGACGTCGGCACCGGCTGCGACTACCTCGCCGGCGTACTCATGACCCATGATCCGCGGGATCGGGATCCACTCGTAGCCGCCGTCGTATTTGTATGCGTGCGCATCACTTCCACACAGACCTGCTGTGTGGACCTTTACGAGCACCTCATCTGGGTCTGGCGTCGGCCGCTCGCGTTCCTGGGTTTCCACGGAGCGAGGGCCCGTCTGAACAATGGCTTTCATGATTACGAGAGACTGTTGTCTGTTCGTCCCGTGCTGACAATGTGTGGACGCGGATTAATATTTTTGGGTACCCAAACGAGGGCGCAGAGAAATGGATGCCGAGGGAACTGCAGCGTCGATTTCGGCGGGGTAGGTCCACCCTGGATATCTCGGTCGAGTGGCGGTTCTACTCGAGATTGACGCTGAGGGGTTCACACGGGATCGGATGAGAGTGCAGCCGCATCGCCGAAGAGAAGGGCGGCGGTCACCGTCTAGGCCGTCAACGTTGCTGCGGGATACCTGACGTTCCCGTTCGGTTCGTGACCAGGATCCTTCAGAGTTGGTCGGTGACGACGTTACCGTCGTTGTCGACTCGGATGCGGTACTTCGTTCCATCGGGCGAGTGGGTGACGAACCCCTTACCGGGTTTGACCTGATGGACATCCCCGCTCCACTGGTAGGAGCCGAGGAATCGCATGAGCGACTCTGATCCAGCTAGTTCGGCGGTTACGAAGCCGCTGCGCGTGGTTCCGTAATCGATCAGGCCATCCTCACCCGAGAGCGTCGACGGAACGCTCGGGACGTTCGTGTCTCTGACGGTCGCAATCCAGCCGTTCGTGGCCACGTAAGCGTGGCCGCCGACGGTGCCGCTCGTCGGCGGTTCGGACCCCGCCCGTTGCTCGTTGACGAATCCGAAGTGTTTCACGGTTATTCCGTCCCCCTCGAGAACGCCGTTTCCGAAGTCAACCTGGTGGATCTCGAGGTTCGACCCGTAGCTCATAATGCCGTTTACGCCGCCGGCGAACGCGCAGTTGTGGACTCGGGCTTGATTCGTGTAGAACGCAGCGAACCCGTTGTCGTCGTCCGAGTACGGATTCGCTCGCTGGAACTCGACGCCGTCGACAGAAATAATGCCACCGTTGACACCTGCGACGACGATCGATCCGACGGGACAGTTCGACGGATTCGACTGGTCTCCGGTGATCCTGATCTTGTGTTCGTATCCACGGCCGGACACCGTACCGGCCCCGAGTACGGTCTGGGGAACGACGACATCTTCGTCGGAGAGATCGGTACCGCGAGGGATAGTTATCTCAACGCTCTCGTACGGGACGAACGGAATAGCGTAGACCGCCTCTTGGAGGGAGGGGAAGTCGGTCCCGACCTCTATCGTGAGCGTCTCTGTCGACCACTGGGATCGGTCGTGGTAGGCCGCGTTCTCGAGGTCCCCTGTGTCGAGTGCACGAAGGTTCGTCAGCGCGTTACCGTCGGCATCGACGTCTGTGTCCCAATCGTACCAAGGCTGGGTACCATCCTTGTCAGACTGCGTGGCGCTTGCAGATCCCACAGCGAGGGGCGCCAGGCCCGCCCCGAGGAGACTCAGCGCTCCACGCCGCCCGACCGACCCATCGGATGTCTCATCATCTGTTCCCGTCTGATCAACTGACTTATCAGCTGTCATGCCGCACGTAAATATCACAAATTAGTATTTATAATTTCGGTATCTAATCCGAATGGAGCGATCACTGGTACGAGATCCGCAGTCGGCGGTCGGGAAACGAGAAAAACATCTTCGAGCGGTCAGATTGCGTCAGGCTTCGACGCCATCGACCGAGGCCTGCTCATCGGCGCGCTCGGCGATGAGCCGTCCCTTGAGCAGTTCTTCGGTCTGGGCGTCGAACAGGTAGATGTGCTCGGGAGCGATCGTGAGCGGGAGTTTCGCTCCGGCGGTGAGATCGTGGAAGCCGCCGATCTTCGCGGTGACGTCGCCGAAGCTCGAATCGCCGTGGACGACCGCCTCGGTACCGACCGGTTCGATGACCCGGATCTCGGCGTCGAACGTCGGACCGGTCACCGTCCGATTGCGGCCGCGGGCCTGAGAGAGGTCCTGCGGACGGAACCCGACGAGTACCTCGTCCGTCGCGATTTCGGTGTCGACGAGTCGCTCCGGGATGTCGAACGACGCGGCGTCCGTCTCGACGCGGTACGCGTCTCCGCGCTCTTCGACCGTCGCATCGAAGAGATTCATGTTCGGACTGCCGACGAACTGCGCGACGAAGCGGTTCGCCGGCTCGTTGAACACCTCGTCCGGCGTCCCGAGTTGCTGTAGCTGCCCGTGGTTGAGGATGGCGATCTGATCGGCGATGGTCATCGCCTCCTCCTGATTGTGCGTGACGTAGGCGGACGTAATGTCGACTTCCGACTGGAGTTCGTCGATCTCGGTTCGCATCGTCTTGCGCAGTTGGGCGTCGAGGTTCGCCAGCGGTTCGTCGAACAGGAACATACGCGGTTCCCGGATGATCGCCCGCCCCAGCGCGACGCGCTGTTGTTGGCCGCCCGAGAGCTGGCCGGGCTTGTTGTTCAGTAACTCTTCGATCTCCAGCATTTCGGCGACCTCGGTCACTCGGTCTTCGATCTCCGCGCCGCTCATGTCGTTGTCTTCCCGCTTGAGACCGAACCCGAGGTTCTCCCGGACGGTCATGTGCGGGTACAGCGCGAAGTCCTGGAACACCATCGCGACGTCCCGGTTGCGCGCCTTGACGTCGTTGACGACGGTTCCATCGAATTTGACCTCGCCCGCGGTCGGATCTTCGAGTCCGCCGATCATACGAAGCGTGGTCGTCTTCCCGCACCCGCTGGGACCCAACAAGACGAGAAAGTCACCATCGGGAACGGAGATATCCAGTTCGTCGACGGCCACGACACCGTCCTTCTCGGGATCACCGAAGACTTTCGTGACACCGTCTAACTCGAGGCGTGTCATTGCAAATTGCTACCGTCCAACGCATATTAAAGGTAGCGTCCGATCGAACGTTCGTAGAAAGCTATCCTTTGATAGCGCCGCCGGTCAGTCCCTGCACGAAGTACCGCTGGATGTAGGCCAGGCCGAGCAACACCGGAACGGAGACGATGATCGACGCCGCGGCGACGACGTTCCACTGGGTGTTGAATCCCTGAACGAAGGTGAGCAAGCCCGGCGGGACGGTGTAGTTCTGGTTATCCAGCAGCGTCAGCGCGAACACCAGCTCGTTCCACGCCAGCAGGAAGGCGAAGATGAACGACGCGATGAGTGAATTGCGCGCCATCGGAACGATGACGTACCAGAACGTCTCGGCGGAAGAACACTGATCGATGCGCGAAGCCTCGATGATCGAGTCCGGGAACTCGTCAAAGAACCCCTTCATGAGCCAGACGACGAACGGCGCCGTCATCGCCCCGTAGATGAGTATCAGCGAGAGGTGCGTGTTGTAGAGATCGAGGGAGTTGATGAGCTCCCACTCGGGGACCATAATCGCGGTCCCCGGGAACATCAGCGACGCGAGGAGGACGCTCATCAGCGCGTTCTTCCCACGGAAGTCCCGCCGCGAGAGGACGTACGACGCGATCGTCCCCAGGATGACCGCGATTACGCCAGCCCCGATGGAGACTTTCAGGCTGTCGAAGATGATTCCTAAGACGTCGATGTTGATCGCCGACGAGACGGTGACGCCGAAGATGCTCTCGACGATGCCGGCGTACCCGCCCGTTTGCAGTGACGATTCGATGACCAGGCGGAACCCCTCGAGCGAGGGGTTCTCGGGGAACACCGTCGGCGGGATCCGCTGGATCTCTTGGGTGGTCTTGAACGCCGTGACGACCATCCAGTACAGCGGGAAGAGGATGTAGAGGAGGGAGACGATCGAGACGAGGCCGACGACGGTTTTGCGGAGGTACGCCCCCGCGGTGGTGTCGAAGAGCCACGATTGATTCTTCCGGAACTCTGCGGTCGGATCGGTGGTGTCGGTATCCGTTGCCATTAGAACTCACTCTGAAGCTTGTCGTAGACCTTGATGTAGTAGTACGAGAACACCAGCAGGACGACGAACAGGAGCACCGACAGCGCCGATGCGAGTCCGACGTTGAAGTCGACGAACGCCGTCCGGTAGATCATCACCGGGAGCGTACTGCTGGAGACGCCCGGTCCGCCCTCCGTCATCACCCACACCATCGAGAAGTTCCGGATGTTGTAGATCAACATTAGCAGGAACCCGATGGCGAGGTTGTACCGCATCATCGGAAGGGTGATGTAGCGAAATCGTTCCCAGGGCGTCGCCCCGTCCATCCGCGCGGCCTCGTACAGGTGTTCGTCGATCCCCTGCAACGACGTGAGCGTCAACAGGGCAAACAGCGGCGCGAGCCGCCAGATCATGCCGATGATCGGCGGCCACAGCGACAGGTCCCCCGATCCGAGCATCACCATGTACTCGTCGATGACGCCCAGTTGCACGAGGAGTTCGTTGATGATACCCTGGTCGCCGCCGAACATGAACTGCCAGATCGACGCGCCGACGACGCGGGGCAGCACCCACGGGATCAGGACGATCGCGCTGGCGACGCTGGTGTACGGGAACTTCTCGTACAGGAGCCACCCGAGGACGAACCCGAAGACGATCGCCGCGATGCTGCCGACCGAGACCCAGACGAACGTGTTCCAGAGGACCTGATGGAGGTCCGGGTTGGTCCAGATCTCCTGGTAATTGGCCAGGCCGACGAACTCCGCTTCGTCCGGAGAGAGGAGGCTCTTGTCGAAGAAACTGGAGTAGATCGCTTGCGCGATCGGATACAGGATGAACACTCCGACGAGCACCATCACCGGGACGATCGGGAGGTACACCCTGACCGACTCCGGCACGCGGTTGATCACGGTCCCGTACGCCGATCGAGTCTGGTCTGCGTAACTCATGAAGTTTCGTAGTCGTCCCCGCTCAGGCGAGTTCGTCGTCGATGACGTCCTGAATCTGATCGTTCGCGTCGCTGCAGGCTTCTTCGGCGGTCGCCTCGCCGAGCATCACCGGCTGCAGTACGGTTCGGTTGATGATGCTCTGGACCGACGCGAGTCCGGAGAACGACGGGAACCGCGCGGTGTTGTTGAACAGGTCGTCGTCCTCGTAGAGCGTGATCAGGTCGCCGAACTCCGTCCGCATGAGCTCCGGCGGGTCGTCGAACGCGCTCTGGAGCGTCGGCACCCGTCCGCGGATGCCGACGTCGTTGTCGGGATCGCCGGTCCACGGCGCGAGTTGGTCCTCGCCGTTCCACCACTCGATGAACTCGAAGGCGGACTCGCGCTCGTCGTCGTCCTCGGTCCCATTCGCCAACATGAACGCCTGGGCGTTCTGCAGGAGCAGGTCGCGCGGTTCGAAGTTTCCGGACGGGCTCTCGGGCAGCGGCGCGCGCGTAACGATGTGGCCCTCGCCGTCGTACCACTCGTCCGGAGCATCGATCGTCTCCATCACCGCGTTGGCGTGCGAATACGTGATGAAGATGCCCGAGTTCCCCTCGATCAGCCGCCGACCGGCCTCGATGTGGTCGTTCTCGGCGATCGCGCTGGGGAAGAGCCCGCTGCTCGCGAGTTCCTCGTAGAGTTCGACGGCCTCGACGAAGCCCGGCTGATCGACGGTCGCTTCGAGCGAGTCGGGGTCGTAGTATCGCCCCCCGTTCGCGTAGACGAAGCCGATGAAGTAGCCGGCCGTCAACCCCTGATCGTTCCCCGAGGTGGTCACGGCCGAATCCACCTCGTCTAGCTCCTGCATCTCCTCGGCCAACTGGACGAGCTCCGGCCACGTGCGTGGCGGTTCGTCGAAGCTGGTCCGCTCCATGTAGTCCGTCCGGATATCGACGAACGGCCCCATGTCGGCGTAGCCGCCGGGAAGCGCGTACTGTCGCTCGCCGTCGTAGTCGCCCACGTCGGCGTACCGGAGCGTCTCGAGGTTCGCCTCCACGAAGATGTCGTTGATCTCGTCTAACCGATCCCCGAACGCGTCGCCGTCTAACGGCTCGATGGCACCGGCTCCGACGTAGTCCGGAACCTGCTGGGCCTGGCCGGCCATCACGGCGGGAAGGTTATTGTTCGCCGCCGCCGAGGCGATGATCTGGTATTTCTGCCCCCACTCCTGGTGCTGATAGTTGACGTCGCCGTCGTAGTTGCTGTAGTGGCTACTGATGTACTCCCGCTCGGCCGGCGTGCCGCCGAACAGCCAGAAGTCCAGCCCCTCCGAACCGCCACCCCCCACGCAGCCGGCGACGCCGGCCGCCATCGCGGTACCGAGGCCAGTCACGTACTGCCGCCTGCTGAGCCTTGGTGCCGTACTGTCATCTGTCATGGTTCGCTGTTACAAGGATGTACTGTCTCGTACGATAAATGTACCGGTATTCTGGATGATGGTTTCGAGTTTCTTTCACGTCGAGCCGTCGGCAGCCCAGAGTCGAGAGACGTGCCGCTGCGACCGCAAACGCCACGCGCGTGCGAAATCTGCGGTAACCAAAACTAAATACGGCACCGCGCCAGAGTATGCGTACTGATGGCAACCACGCTCTCATCGTTCGAGTCGTCGCTCGACGAGGTCGGCGTCTCGGTGACGTACGCGGATCGAGCGTCGTTTCGCGACCGGATCGACGAGACGGTTACGGCACCGGCGGTCGGCGTCGCGCTCGAGGAATCGTTCGACGACCCGGCGCTCTCGCTAACCGACACGACCGTCGAGGTCGACCCCACGCCCGCAGCGTTGCGCGACGCGACGACCGGCGTGACGGGGGCACAATTGGGCGTCGCCGACTACGGCTCGCTGTTGCTGACGCCGACGGACCAGGCGAGCGAACTGGTGAGCCTGTTCGTCGATCGGCACGTCGCCGTCCTCCGGGAATCCGACGTCGTCTCGGACATGGACGCCGCCGTCGACGCGGTTTACGACGAGATCGATCGCACCGGTGGCAGCGCGATTCTGGCAACTGGTCCGAGCGCGACGGCGGACATGGGGGCGCTCGTCGAGGGCGTGCACGCACCGCGAGACGTCCACGTGCTCGTTCTGGAGGAGAAAGAGGAAGAGGGGGCCTGACGATGGCGTCTGCAGACGAACTCCGCGAGCTGATGCGGACTGAGGGAGCGGCCGTCGCGACGAACGCGCAGGCGTTCAACGAGGGACGCTACGAATCGGTCTCCGAACTCGACGATTACGAAGCGCTGAAGCGCGAGGCGCGAGCGATCAAGGAAGACGCGATCGAACGCCTGCCCGAGTTACTCGATCAGGTGACCGAGACCGTCGAGGCAAACGGCGGGACGGTGTACATCGCCGACGACGCCGCCGACGCGAACGAGTACATCCGATCGGTCGTCGACGACCGGGACGCCGAGCGGGTCGTCAAGAGCAAGTCGATGACCAGCGAGGAACTCGAGGTCAACGAGGCGCTGGCGGCGGACGGCGTCGACGTCGTCGAGACGGATCTGGGCGAGTGGGTGCTCCAAGTGGCCGACGAGGCGCCCTCGCACATCGTCGCACCGGCTATTCACAAGTCCCGCGAGGCCATCGCGGAGTTGTTCAACGAGCGCTTCGACCCCGACGAGCCCCTGGAAACAGCCGAAGAACTGACCCGCTTCGCCCGCGAGCAGCTCGGCGAACGGATCGTCGACGCCGAGGTCGGGCTGACCGGTGCGAACTTCATCGCGGCCGAGACCGGGACGATGGCACTGGTTACGAGCGAGGGCAACGCCCGCAAGACCGTGGCCGCAACGGACACGCACGTTGCGGTCGCGGGCGTCGAGAAGCTCGTTCCGACCGTCGCGGACCTCCATCCGTTCATCGAACTCATCGGGCGGTCCGGAACCGGCCAAGATATCACGTCCTACGTCTCGCTCCTGACGCCACCCGTGGAGACGCCGGTCGTCGACTTTTCGGACGAGACGACGCCGCTCTCCGCGTTCGATAGCGATCGCGAGTTCCACCTGGTGCTCGTCGACAACGGTCGCCTGGCGATGCGCGACGACGAGCAACTCCGCGAGACGCTGTACTGCATCCGGTGTTCGGCTTGCTCGAACTCGTGTGCGAACTTCCAGAGCGTCGGCGGCCACGCCTTCGGCGGCGAGACGTACTCGGGCGGTATCGCGACCGGGTGGGAGGCCGGCATCGAGGGGCAGGACGTCGCCGCGGAGTTCAACGACCTCTGTACCGGCTGCACCCGGTGTGTGAACGCCTGTCCGGTGAAGATCGACATCCCGTGGATCAACACCGTCGTCAGGGATCGCAGCAATCGCGATGGAGAGGCTCCCGCCGAGTGGCTCGTCGACGGGCTGACGCCCGACGAAGAGGACGACGGGGCGCCGTTACAGAAGCGCTTCTTCGGGAACTTCGAGACGGTGGCGAAGCTCGGCAGCGCCGCGGCCCCGGTCTCGAACTGGCTCGTCGACACCGACGTCTCCCGTCAGTTCATGGCGCGGCTACTGGGTATCGACCCCCGCCGCGACCTGCCGACGTTCGAGCGGGAGACGCTCGTCGAGTGGGTCGCCGACCGCGACTCGACGGTCACCGATCCCGATCGGCGGGCCGTCCTCTATCCGGATCTCTACACGAACCACGTTCAGGTCGAGCGCGGAAAGGCCGCCGTCGAGGTCCTCGAGGCGCTCGGCGTCGACGTCGTCGTCCCGAAGGTGCCGTCCAGTGGGCGGGCGCCGCTCTCCCAGGGGATGGTCGCGACGGCGACGGACCACGCCGAGCGGGTCACCGAGACGCTCGCCCCGTACATCGAAGCGGGGCGGGATATCATCGTTATCGAGCCGAGCGACTACGCGATGTTTCAGCGGGAGTACGAGAAGCTCCTGGACGAGCCGACGTTCGCTGCGCTCGCCGAGGACAGCTACGAAGTGGTGGAGTACGTCTACGGACTCCTCGAGAACGGTGCCGACGCGTCGGCGCTTCCCGACGTCGACGGCGACGAAGTCGCCTATCACAGCCACTGTCAACAGCGCACGCTCGGATTGGAGGCCCACACCGTCGCCGTCCTCGAAGCGCGCGGCTACGACGTGGTCACGTCGGACGTGGAGTGTTGCGGAATGGCCGGCAGCTTCGGCTACAAGTCCGACTACTACGAACTGAGTATGGACGTCGGCGACCGACTGCGAGACCAGCTCCGGGCCGACGGCGTCCGCGGCCGGCCGGTCGTCGCCAGCGGGACGTCCTGTCTCGAACAGATCGACGCGCTGCTGGAGCGCCAGCCCCGTCACCCGATCGAACTACTGGCTGAGTGAGGGCACCGCTTCCTCTCCTCCCCCTCCCGGAGGTCTCGCGGGTAGCTCCCCTCCGTTCGGCGCGAGAATCCCCGTTAACGGAACCTACGCGACGACGGCGATGCCGATCGCTCCGACGAGGCCGAACGCGGAGAGAATCGCCTCGCTCAGGGTGTAGGTCTTCAGCCCGCCGGTCACTTCGAGGCCCGATAGTTCGGTCACGACCCAGAAGCCGCTGTCGTTGATGTGACCGATGCTCATTCCGCCCGACAGCGACGCCAGCGCGATCGCAGATCCCGCCACGGTCGTCTCGACACCGCCCATAATCGTCATCGCCGTTATCCCCGCTACTGTCCCCGAACCCTGTGAAACGCGCATAACGAGTCCGATCGCGAAGGCCAACAGGACGATAACGACACCGTCACCGCTGACGCCGATGAGCTCCACGAGCGCATCCGCCGCTTGGGTCTCCTGAATGACGTACCCGAAGGCACCCCCGGCACCGGTAATCGTCAGCACGAGGCCGGCCGGTCGAGTCGCATCGGAGAACGCATCCGAGAGGTCATCTGGTCCGACGGTTCGCACGTACACGCCGATCGCGATCACCAGGCCGGCGAGCAGTGCGATGATGCGACTCCCGAGGAAGTCGAGGTAGACGTTCGGCTCGCCGGTAACGGCCTCCGCCGTGGTTTGCAGAAGAATGAGGAAGATCGGCGTCGCGATCGGGAGCAACGACGCGACGAACGAGGGACGGTCGGTCCGCGCGTCGTCGGCTTCTTCGAAGGGAATTTCCGCGATATCGTCCTCGCGATCCCAGAGGCGTTCGACGACGCGGACGTAGACGGCTATCGCGAGCGCGACCGCCGGGAACCCGACCACCAGTCCGGCGACCATCATCTCGCCGAGCCCGAATTCGAGCAGTTCCGGAGCCGCGAGCGGATTCGGCGTCGGCGGAACGAACGTGTGTGCCCCGGCCGCTCCGATGACGAGCGAGCCGATGACGACCGGATAGGAGAGGTCCGTCTCTTGCCAGAGCGCGATCACCATCGGGATCAGCACCAAGAACGCGACGTCGAAGAACACCGGAACCGCGACGATCGCACCGGACAACCCGAGCGCGTACGGGACGTACCGCGACGGGACTGCGGCGGTAAGCGTGGTCGCGATCTGCGTCGCACCGCCACACCGCGCCAGTAACATGCCGATCATGATTCCGAAGATGATCGGAATGCCGATCCCCTGCATGAGGTCTCCGAATCCCGCTCCGATACTCGCGACCGTCTCGTTTAGTCCCAGTCCGGATGCGATACCCATGTACAACGCACCCACGATCAACGAGACGGCGGGGTTGATATCGAGGACGATGATCAACAAGAGAACTATCGCGACGGCGATACCGATATTCGCGGCTAGGATGGATGCTCCGACCATGACAGAACGGAACATCAATGAAATTGGCAATAAATGTTTGGAGACCGTCGCTCGAATCACGGAGTACGATCGCCCGGCGAGGGCGATTGAAGAGTCGTGCGAACGGGCGATACCCGACCGCAACGGACGTCGCTAATCCAGGCCGACGTGGCGCCGGAACGACTTCTCCGTTAGCCAGGCGCGGTCCGCGTCCGAGAGCGAGTCGACCTCACGGAGCCAGTTTCGGGCCTCGGCGTAGCTCGCGACGTCGCTCACGTTCGGATAGTCCGATCCCCAGACGACGCGCTCGCGGCCGAACGTCTCGAGGAACCACCGCACGTGATCGTGCATGTCCTCGTACGGAAACGTCGTCTCCGACATGTGGGGGATCTCCGAGACTTTCACCGCGACGGTGTCGTACGCCGCGAGCTCGGCGAACTGCGCGAACGTCCCCTCGTCGGTCGGCGTGTCCGGCCCTGCGTGCGCGAAGTGGTCGAACAGGTACGTGAGTTCGGGATACCGTTCGACGAGTTCGAGCGCCTGGTCCAACTGTCGGTGGTCACAGAGGATCTGGACGGTCGCGTCCGTCTCGACGGCCGCCTCCCAGAACGCCGTCTCCTCGATGGCGTCCCGGAGCCAGGTGACGCTGGGATCGAACGTCTCCCACATTCGGTCGGAGGGGCAAGCCGCACCGAGGCGGAAGCCGAGGACGCCGTCCGTCGCCAGACAGCGTCGGAGCTGATCGGCCGCGTCCTCGGCGAACGGATCGAGCATCACGATACCGTACAGTCGGTCGGACGCCGCGGCGACCCGTCGCGTGTACCAGTTGTCCGTCCAGTCGCAGATCGGATAGCCGACGACGACGGCCTCGTCGATTCCGTGTCGGTCCATATCGGACAGCAGTCGATCGGCCGTGTAGACCGTGTGGACGTCGAACTCGTCGACGAGATCCAGTATCGGTCCGTTCACCCAGGGATGGTCCGCGCTCGCTGCGCCCCACGCGTGAGTGTGGGTATCAATCATACGGGATAGTTGTGTGGTCATCGTAGTAAACATTCCCGACGGAAGAACTAAATCGAGACCCGCCGAATCGGGATCCGTATGGAACGAATAGCGTTCCACCTCCGTATCGAGGACGGAAAGCGATCGGCGTATCGAGACGAACACGAGGCCGTTCCGGACGCGCTCGAGTCGGCGTATCTCGACTCCGACGCTGGGCTGGAGACCTACAGCGTCTTCGAGAAGGACGGCCACGTCTTCGGATACATGGAGGTCGAGGACCCCGACGCGATCCGCGAGGTCATGGCGGAGAGCGACGCACAGGCGGACTGGGACGAAGTCATGGAGTCGATCCTCGTCGACGAGGACGAGCCGTGGATGGACGAAGTGTACCGGATGAGTTGAGCGCACCGCGGGATTCGCGCGGCGGAAGCGGGGATCCGGACCCGCTGGGAGTACGCTGTCTCCGCCGTTCGTTCGCCTAATCCTAGCTGATCGGTGAGTTCGGACATCGCACCCTTCCGGGTATACCGGACAAATTTGTCGAACAGCCGCGAGGACGAGTACTCCGCCCTCGATCCGCGATACCTCGGGTTTCGGTCCGGTCATCGTTTGCTATCGATGACCTAACAGGCGAGGGAGTCGACGAGGTGTTTTATTCGTATATGTGATAGTAATAGAATGATGAATATTTGCGCCCGGGTCGGGGGAACAAAACCGAACGTTCGGTATTGCCGGATCGACGTTTCCAGCACCGCTACCGCTTCGTTTCGGCTAAGACAACACCGTATCGGGACGCGCCGTGGAACAGCGAGCGGACCGATCGAACGACGACGGCGCTGCGGTTGAGTCGCTCGTCGTTTCGACGATTCGGTCTCCGTGAGCGGTCGCACACATCACAGACGGCGGATGCCAGCGATCGCTATACGACACAGTTCGTTCGGAATCGTTCGGTCGGGCGGCCGATTCGGCCCACGCTTCGACCGCGCACCCGGTACTGCTCGTCTCGTTCCGATAATAGCGGATACAATTTGCACTAACCGAGCGGTGACGAGGCAAAGTCGACCGCGTCGGCGCTCAGATCGTCGATGAACCGTCCGGTTCCGATTCGAATTGGTTTTCCGACGGCGTAGCTTTACTTTCATATGGTTGTAATAGAAAGTGATTTTCGGACGATTCGGTCCGCTAGGCGGGGACAGCCGCGACGGATCGAGGTCGGTGGGCCGACGGAGACGCAACGAGTTCTGCGAGATGCAGGTCTCTTTCGGCGGTCCATTCGGTCTACCCGACGATTCGAAGGCACCTGCAGGTCGTTACGCGGCAAATTTGAGCATAGCTGCCCGACCGAACCGGTCGATAGTTCACGGCGACCGTGCGGTCGTAATGTGCGTTCGATACGGCCGCTCATACTGCACACCAACGAAACGGAGAAGATAACAGTAGATGGTGATGACACGAGAATGATCACGCAGATTTTATTTGGGTCGCACTGACCGAAAATTGCTAAAATACGGGTTCGAGGAGCGCGTATCGACGTATTGGGCCTCTTAGATCACTTCTACCGGAAATTCACATAGATATCGTACAGGAATATTCGCAAACGGAGATGGAACGACGAATCAGCTGTTAGAGACCGCCTTTCGAACGTCTCTCCAGAACACGTCGCAACGAGAACGATGCTGCCAACTGACCTTCGCTCTATGACGAACCCAGATACCATATTTCAAATATATACTAGAGTGTGGTAAATGAGACGGGTCAAATTTGTTCAGTGGTATAGTCTCCAGCTCCCATCCGAGCGTCGCTCCGAGCACGGTCGAAGTCAGCAGTCGCCGCTCCGGTCGCTCCGACCCCGAAGGGAGCTTTCGATCAGGACAAAGACGAAGAACCGGCCGCTCGCGTCTTACGCCCGACTGATCGCTCTCTACTAGCTGCAGCGCAGCACTCTCGACCCCTTCTCGGGCCGACTCGGTCGGACCGGACGATTTCTCACGTCTCGCCAGGCGACTCCGCCCAGGGGAACGCGTAGCTCGGATCGTTCGCGAACCGATCGAGCGACGCCGCGAGCGATACCCGGGAACCGCTCGGCAGCGAGACGCGAATCGCGTTCGTCTCGGGACGCCCGCGGTCGTCGCCGGCCTCGACGACCGCGAATTCGTGTTCGCCGTAGGCGCCGGCCTGAATGATCAGGTCGCGGTCAGCGCCGCCGCCGTTGACTAGCGTGAGGGAGACGCCCTCGCGAGTTACGTCCTCGACGAGCGCGGCGACGCCCGGCGGGAGCCCCGGGCGCTCGCGCTCGGGGTCGAAGTGGCGAAGCTGAGCCATCACGAGGCCGCCGTAGTAGACCGGCTGGGGCGCACCCATCGTCAGTTGGAGCAGTCCGCGGTGGAAGACTGGATTCCGATCGCGGAGGTAGTCCTCGTCGACGGCGTCCGGAACGCCGCCTTCCTCGCGCATGAGGTCGCGCTGGGCCTGCACGTGAGCGTGATTTGCTTCCAGAATCCGCTCGGGGTACTCGGGGAAGTCGCCGTCGAGGAAGGCCAGCCAGGCGTACTCGTGGCCGGCGCCGTGTTTGTTCGACGGGCGGTAGTCGACCTGCGTCCAGTCCTGTGCGCCCCAGTCGCGGAGCCGATCGACGCGCTCGCGGTCGGCTTCGGAGAGGGACATGTACCAGAGGTGGAAGACATACGGATCGTCCCGGTGTGGTTTGAACTCGTACCAGCCGTCGCGCCACAGGATCTCCCCGTCGTCCTCGGTGAGCACGCCCGAGGCGTCGTAGTGGTAGTCGCCGGGGTCGCCGTACTTGTGCGGGACGTACAGCGTGCTGTGGACGGCGTCCTCGCCGACTTCGATTCCGTTCTCGATCAGGACGTCCAGTTGCGACCGCGGGAACGCCAGGTGCTCTCGGTCGCCGGTCAGCAAGACGGCGTTCTCGGCGGCGACCGTCGGGCCGATTCCGACGTAGTGCCAGCCGCCCCACGACCAGCCGTAGTAGCCGCCGTACCACGTGCCGTCGGTGTACTCGCCGATCTCGCCCGAGCGGCCGACGTTGTCGGGGACGATCCCGCCGTTTGCGGCCGTTCGCTCGCGCCAGGCGTCGAGATAGTCGGTGACCCACTCCCGGTACCGGTCGTCGCCGGTGTGGAGGTAGGCGTTGGTCATCAGGCTCGTCACGGTGAGGTTCAGCGGGATGTCGCCCTTCGCACACCGCTCGTCGAGCACCTCGAACAGTCGCTCCTCGTTCTCGGGGTCGAGCAACTCGGCGGCGGAATCGAACTCGAGATCGCGCCAGGGGAGCCCGTGGCTCGCCCAGCGGTAGTCGGCGCCGTACGGGTGGTGTTCGTACGCGGCGAAGTCGCAGAACTCCGGCCCCATGCTCCCGGTCATCGGGCCCCGGACGAGTCGTCGCTCGCCGTCGTAGTTGTCCGCGTCGGCCTCGTCGACGTACAACTGCGCGAACCGTTCGGCGCGCTCGACGACGCGCTCGTCGGTCGGGGCGGCCAGGCCCATGTTGTACGTGAAGAGGTTGCCCTCGCCCATGTGGAACCAGTCGCGACACTGTTCGAACTCGTCGACGACCATGGGATGGCCGAACGGAGTTTCGGTGGCGGTGCCTCGACGCAGCGCCCCCTCGTAGGCGTCCCGCGCGTGGTCAAGAAACCGGTCGTCGCCGCCCATCGCGTACACCAGCGGCCAGTTGTAGAACCCCTCGATCAGGTCGTCGAACCCGTCGACGCCGACGTGGTCGTCGGGTGGCCAGTACGGTTCGTCGTTCGCGTCGAAATACTCGTCGACGAAGTCGCTGACGGCCTCGGCCATCGTTTCGAAGAGGTCGCGTTGCAGTACGGCCCACGCCGGCGGTCGCCGAAGCGAGTCGCTCGCCTCGATTTCGAACATACGTCATGCCGCGTCGTGCGAGCGGATTAATATTTGGGTCGGCCGCTAGCCGTCGATGTTCCCCTTCGACTCCCAGATTTCGGCGACGGGATCGACGAACAGGGCCGTCCGTTTCGGAACCCCATCAGCGGTCGTCTCGTCGAGCGGGCAGTTCACGAGGGTCGCGACGAACTCCCGCGTGTGAGACGTCTCGCCACCGGCCCGGCGATTCCGATTCGGTTCCGATTCCGGTTCCGGTCGCGGATCGTCCGTCCGATCGGGCCCTTATTCGACCGATCGCGCCTTCGCGCGGAGCCAGGCGCGCGTGCCGTTCTGCGGAACGTTCACCGGCCGCGTGTTCCGTTCGAGATCGGGATAGCCGCCGACCTCCTCCTGACTGTCGATGTACGATCCCTCGCCGGCGCGGACGGACGCGAGGATCCGTTCGTCGTGGGCGGTCCGGTCGGCCGGCCGCGCGCCGGCGTTGGCGAGGTTGTGGTCGACGACGTCCGCCGAACCGATTGCGTCGAGCGTCGCGGGCCACAGCGGCCGCGAGTCGAGTCGCGTGATCCCGTCGCCGACCATCGGATTGTCCGCGTCCGCGAGGACGTTGTCCTCGACAGATGCGTCCCCGTCGCCGAAGACGGTGGGCTGGTCGCTGACCGACCGTCGGAAGGCGTTGCTCTCGATGCTCGCCTTCGTGTCGGGATCCATCCAGATCCCGTCGCTGTAGTGGGAGACGACGTTGTTCGCCACGACGGTCCGGGTCCCCTCCTTGAGCCGCGGGTTGCGGTCGTAGTTGTGCGCCCAGATGTTGCCCGCGAGCGCGACGGTCTCGGCTCCGTCGCCGATCAGCGAGCCGTACCCGTGATCGCCCTTGTGATGGGTCGCGTCCTGGAGCGGTTCGGCGATCAGACAGTTCGACACCGTCGTGTTCGCGGTGTCGTAGCCGACCGAGAGGTTCTCGTCGACCGCCCAGGTCGTCGTACAGTGGTCGATGACGTTGTTCTCGGTGCCGTCTTCCGTCCTGATCCCGTCGGGCTCCCAGTCGCTCTCCGCCGTCAGGTTCGCGTCGCCAGGCCGGACGCGAACGTGCTGAACGACGCAGTCACTCGCGTCGATCCAGAGGTCTCCGCGGACGAGCGTGATCCCCGGCGACGGCGCCGTCTGTCCGGCGAGGTAGAGTTCGTCGGTAGGCACCGTTAGGCGCTGCTCCTGGAGGTCGATGACGCCGCTGGTCTCGAAGACGACCAGGCGCGGGCCGTCGACGCCGACCGCGGCCGAGAGTTGGCGCCGCGTCGGCTCGGTCACTTTGATGATCGGCGTGTCGTCGTCTACCCACGGGGCCGGATCGGCGAACCCGTCGGCGAGGTCGACCCGCGACGCGCTCGACGGCCCGTCGTCGGTCGTCCGGCCGTTCGAGCGCCCGGGCGTTCCGACGGTCTCGGACGATCCGACCGCGACGTCGCCGTCGCTCGTCTCGATGACCGCGCGGTACTCGTAGTACCGCCTGCTCGTGAGGTCGTCGAGACGGACGCGGAACTCGCCTGGCGCCTCGAGCGTCCGCGCGGCGGTCCTCGTCCACGATTCGGTCGGTACCTCCCGGTATTCGACGTAGCAGTCGGCCGAGTCGGCTCCGCCCAGGTCGGTCACGTCGCCGCGGACGGTCGCCCCCGTAGCCGTCACGTCGGCCGCGTCGCCCGTCGTGACGAACGGAACGCCCTCCTCGACGTCGACGCCGCCGGCGATCTCGACGTCGCCGATATCGCGGTTGGCGGCCGGCTCGATCCCCGTCAGGTCGCGCAGTTCGGCGGTACAGAGTTCGCCGACGTTGTGGCTCGTGACCGGCAGTCCGACGTACGCTCGGTCGCTCAACTCGACGTGGGTCGCGTCGATATCGGCGATCAGCGTCCAGTCGTCGCCGTCGCTCGAGCCGTACGCTTCGAAGACGTCGCCGTCGCGGCGCAGGCGCAGCCACTCCGCAGCGAGGCTGCCGCCGGCGACCTCGCTCTCGTCCTCGCCGCCCGACGTCGTGCTGACCGTCTCGGCGCCGTCCGCAGGTCGCCACTGCAGGGACGCCTCGCCGTTCGGCGTCCGCCGGAGCATCACGTTCTTCGCCGCGGGGTCGAGCGACTCGCGGACCATGATACCTGTCTTCGCGTTGGGATCGGTGTCCTCCAACGCGGTATTTCGTACCCGTACGTCGAAGTCGCCGCTGACTTCGTCGTGGTAGAAGTGGAACGCGTCTTCCGTGCTCCAGATGTCCGCGCCGCCGCCGCGGACCGTGATGATCGTCGCCGCTGCGGCCGCGCCGCTGAACAACGTCGCAGCGGTCAACCCGAGACTCCCCGCACTAACCGTTCGAAGGAACGATCGCCTATCGTGTGCCATTGGTTCGCACCATTGGTGACATCGATACTCTTCCTGATAAGTATTTCTTCGATGAATGTGCACTTTCGTAACGATCTGTTCGGCGCGAAACGACCGATTCACCGGAAATGCCATCGCCAACCGAACCCCGCGCTGACTGGACGATACCGCCCGCTTACGCCGGGACCGAACGGCAGCGATCGGTTTCAGTTCCCAACGCTCGCGTCCGCGCTACGAGAACTTGGTGTTGAGTTCGATGACGTTCGCGGCCCGGTGGACGCTGTCGGCGAGTTCGCCGTGCAGGTAATCGTCGGTGATCCGACTGACCGGCCCGGTGACGCTGACCGCGCCGAGCACCGTGTTGGCGCTTTTGACCGGTGCGGCGACGCACCGGAGCCCCTCGATATTCTCCTCGTCGTCGATCGCGTAGCCCCGGTCGGCGATCGCGGCGAGTTCCTCGGAGAGGGCCTCGGCGTCCGTGATCGTCGTCGGCGTCTTCGGAGTAAACGACATGTCGCCGATGATCGCTTCGCGGCGGTCGGGCGAGAGAAACGCCAGGATAGCCTTTCCGAGGGACGTCGAGTACATGGGCTGGCTGCCGCCGGGGCGGGACACCGTCTCGACCGCCTGGTTACCCATCGCCTTGTAGAGGTACGCGACGTGGCCGCGTTCTTCGAGGCCGAACTGGGCGATCTCACCCGTTTCGGCCGCCAGCTTGTCGACTTCGTCGACGATCACCTCGTAGTTGCCGACCTGGTCGCGGACGTCGTTCGCCATGTCCAGAACCTGGAGGCTCAGCCGGTAGCCGTCGCCGTGGCGAACGATGACCCCCTGGCTCTCCAAGGTCTGCAGGTGGCTGTGGATCGTGCTCTTCGAGTGGCCGAGTTCCTCGGCCAGTTCGGTTACGCTGCTCTGTTCGTTCTTTCGCACGGCGTCGAGGACGGTAAAGGCGATCTCGACCGACTGGATCCGACGACCGCTACGTTCGTTGCCGCGACCGGCGCGTTCGTTGGGGGCGTTTGCCATAGTACATGATACCATAGTAATCCCACATAAGTTTGTTCCCCACAAGGGAACTCTCACGGCCCTCGCCGGGACGCACTCGAGTCGCTCCATTCACGTCGCATACGCTCGGTCGCCGTTCGGTTCACGCGACCGGTACGTCCCGCGAGACGACGTAATCGATTCCCGATCATCCCGCAGGTGCCACACTCGAATCGCTTCGAGGTTCCCCTCTAGCGAACACCGCCAAGGAACGAACACGGCCGTTTTGGCCCTCGTTAGCGCCAGGTTCTGGGATTTCAGTATCAGCGTCGAGCCGACTCCGGCGATAACGCGCCGACGGGCGACCGCTCCGGCGCACTGTGATTACGATCATACGGCTGTAATCGTTCGGTGAAGGGGAACCAGTCGAATCCGACTCCGCTCGCCTGGCGAGGGACCGCGACCCGAACGTCCAAGTGCCCGGCAGTGGACCGGTGGCGTACGATGGCCAGGGACCAGGCCGCGGCGCTGATCGATGCCGTCCGCCGACACGTCGACGCGGTTCTCGCTACCGGCCGGGATCGGTACGGCGACGCCGAGACGCCGCTGTTCGCCGATGCGATCGACCCGGTCGCCGGCGAGGCAGTGGCCTACGACGCTCGCGACGTCGCGCCGGATCGACGGCGACGGCTGTCGAACACCGCCGTCCAGCAGGAATTTCTCCGGACGCTCGTCGCGCTCGGTCGGCTCACCGGCGACGAGCGGTACCGGGGTGCGGCCGTCGGGGTCGTCGAGTGGGTGTTCGACCACCTCACGGGCGCCCGCGGGCTCCCCTACTGGGGCGGCCACGTGGCCTACGACCTCGACGCCGACGTGACGGCGACAAACAAGGACGGCCCGCACGAACTGAAGTTCGAGTACCCGTTCTACGACCTGTTCTGGGACGTCGACCCCGCGGCGACGCGGCGGCTCGTCGAGGCGTTCTGGCGCGCCCACGTCTGCGACTGGTCGATCCTCGATTTCAACCGCCACGGCGACTTCGACGGCCGGTCGTTCGGCGGACGTGATCCCGTCGATCGAGCCGACGAAGCAAGCGACGGCCCCTGGAACCGCGCGTACGAGGGCGGCGACGTCTTCTTCTGGGGCGACGGGCTGACCTTCGTCAACACCGGCAGCGACCTCTACTACGCCGCGGCTCTCCTGGCCGACCTCGCCGGCGACGCCGAGCCGCTGCGCTGGGCCCGGCGCCTGGCCCGCCGCTACGTCGAGACCCGCGGGGAGACGGGCATCAGCGGCTACCAGTTCAGCCAGCACCCGAGCTACTGTAATGGCCCGGAGATCCGCGGCGATCGGGCGCAGTACCAGTTCGCGCCGTACATTCCCGGCGACCATCGGATCTACGAGGGGACGCTGTTCCGGCCGCGGCCGATCGTCCAGCGCCGGCAGCTGGAACTCGGCGCGCGGCTCGGCGACCGGGGCGCGGCGTTCGCGACGTGGGCGGTCGAGGAGTTGCGCGCCTGGCGCGAGGCGGCCTACCGGCCGGAGCGCAACGACTTCGAGCCGATGCTGACCGACGGGTTCAGCCTGGAGGGGTTCGTCGTCCGCCGCGAGGGGTACTTCGGCCCCAAGGGGCGCGTGATCGGGCCCATCGAGGCCGACGCCGACTTCCTGTGGGCGTACGCGATGGCGTTCCGGGTCGCCGGCGACGACGTCTGTTGGCGGACCGCTCGCGACATCGCGCGGGGGCTCGGCCTGGGCGACATCGGTTCGCCTGGCGGCGACGGAGCCGCCCTTGCGACCGATCCGGACCTCGCGGACGTCCGGGCGGTGTACGGGCTGTTGGAACTCCACCGCGCGACGGATCGCGACGCCTATCTCGACGCCGCAGCCAGCGTCGGCGCGAACCTCAGCGAAGCGCGAACGGCCGACGAGGGCCCGTTCGTCGACGACGCGGGCCGGATCGTCCTCGAGGATCCGACCCCGTTGGCGCTGTTGCACCTGGCGGCGGCGCTTCGCGACGACGATCGAACGCGCCTTCCGACGCCCGTCGGCGACCGTCGATCGCCCGAGGGCGGCGTGTAGGTGCCCGAATCCGGCAGGATCGGTCCGAACGCCAACGCTTTTGACGCGGTCCGTCCGGGTGTACGTATGCATCAACTCGGCAGTCGTTCGAGCGACGGGACCCCCCGCATGAAGATCGGATACGTTGGAGGCGGGAGCCAGGGCTGGGCCCACACCCTCATCAACGACCTCGCCCAGTGTGAGGACGTCGCCGGGACGGTGGCGCTGTACGACGTCGATTACGAGGCTGCGGCCGCAAACGCGAAATTGGGAAACCGGGTCGTCGATCGCGCGGACGCCGACGGCGACTGGACGTTCGAGGCGGTCCGCGAACTGGACGACGCGCTTTCGGACGCCGACTTCGTCGTCTGCTCGATCCAGGATCCCCCGGAAGAGACCTTCGTCCACGACATCGACCTCCCGAAGCGGTACGGCATCCACCAGCCGGTCGCCGACACCGTCGGCCCGGGCGGCACGCTGCGCGCGATGCGGGCGATCCCCCAGTACCGCGAGATCGCGGCGACGGTCCGCGAGCGGTGTCCCGACGCGTGGGTGATCAACTACACGAACCCGATGACCGTCTGTACGCGGACCCTCTACGAGGAGTTCCCCGAGATCAAGGCGATCGGGCTCTGTCACGAGGTGTTCCAGCTTCAGGAGCTGTTCGCCGAAATCGCAGAGCGGCACCTCGAGGAGGCCGACGACGTCAATCGCGAGGAGATCCACGTGAATGTCAAGGGGATTAACCACTTCACCTGGATCGACGAAGCGCGCTGGCGCGGTCGCGACCTCTACCGGTTCCTCGACGACGAACTCGAGGCCCGGAAACCCCTGAACGACTTCGAACCGGGCGCGATGGCCGACGCGTCCTACTGGGTCACCAACTACCGCGTCGCGTTCGATCTCTACGACCGGTTCGGCGCGCTGCCCGCGGCCGGCGACCGCCACCTCGTCGAGTTCGTCCCGTGGTACCTCGACCTCGACGACCCCGAGGAGCTCCACCGGTGGGGAATTCGGTTCACGCCGAGTTCGGCCAGGCGCCCCGACGAGGGTCCGAGTCAGACCGAGCGGTACCTCTCGGGGGAGGACGCCTTCGAACTCTCCGAGTCGGGCGAGGAACTCGTCGACATCGTGCGGGCGCTGCTGGGACTCGAACCCGTCGAGACGCACCTGAACTACCCCAACGAGGGACAGATGGCCGACCTCCCCGAAGGTGCCGTAGTCGAGACGAACGCGTTGCTCACCGGCGATGACGTCTCGCCGCTGACCGCCGGCTCGCTCCCGGACGAGGTCCGATCGATGGTGGAGACCCACGTGACGAACCAGAAGACGCTCGTCGAGGCCGGCTTCGACGGCGACCTCGACCGGGCGTTCCGGGCGTTCCTGAACGATCCGCTCGTGACGATCGATCGGGCGGCGGCTGCGGCCCTGTTCACCGACCTGGTCGAGCGCGAGCGCGAGTACCTCGGTGCGTGGAATCTCGAGAAATCGGAAGTGCTCTCGTCGTAAATCGTGAGCGAGAGTCGCGATCCGTCGCAGCCGACTCGGCGACGGGTCGCCGGCGACACAACGTTTATTTCCGTACTCCGAAATATCCAGACGATGGCAGTACCTGGCACGGACCGGTTCGACATCCGCGAGTACGGCGCAATCAGCGACTCCGAGGACCCCGACACCGACGCGATCCAGGCGGCACTCGACGAGTGCGCCGCGGCCGGCGGCACGGTGTACGTCCCCAACGGAACCTACGTGACCGCGCCGCTCCGGGTCGGCGACGACACGACACTCCACTTGGACGCGGGCGCGACGCTCCGGTTCGTCGGCGACTACGACGCGTTCCCGACGGTCGAGAGCCGCTGGGAGGGCTGGGATCAGATCGGATTTCACCCCTGCCTGCTCGTCGACGGAGTCGAGAACGTCTCGATCACCGGCCGCGGAACGATCGACGGCAACGGCGCGTACTGGTGGCAGTTCTACGACGCGCCCGAGTCGGACCTCCCCGACGGACTGCGGGAGCGCCTGGCGGAGTTCGAGGAGCGAAACGATAAACAAGACGACGTCAGCAGTTTCACCCACCGGCCGCCGCTGTTCCAGATTGCCGAGTCCGAGAACGTCAGCGTTTCGGGCGTGACCCTGCGGAACTCGCCGTTCTGGAACACGCACGTCGTCTACTCGGAGAACGTCACGCTCCACGACGTCAACGTCGAGAACCCGGCGGACGCGCCCAACGGCGACGGGATCGACATCGACTCCTCGCGGTACGTTCGGATCAGCGACACCTACATCAACGCGGGCGACGACGCGATCTGCATCAAGTCCGGGAAGAACGCAGAGGGCCGCGAGGTCGGCGAACCCGCCTCGCAGATCACCGTCACCAACTGCACGGTCGAGGCGGGCCACGGCGGCGTCGTCATCGGCAGCGAGATGTCCGGCGACGTCCGGGACGTGACGGTCACCAACTGCACGTTCACCGACACCGACCGCGGCGTCCGGATCAAGACCCAGCGCGACCGCGGCGGCGTCGTCGAGGACCTCCGGTTCGACAACATCGTCATGCGGCGGATCGCCTGCCCGTTCGTCATCAACGGCTACTACTTCACCCCGCTGGACAGCGATCCCGAACCGGTCGACGAGGGGACGCCGATGGTCCGGAACGTCTCCTTCACGAACATCACCGCCCGCGAGGTCGAGACCGCCGGCTTCTTCGCCGGCCTCCCCGAGCGGTACTTCGAGGGGATCTCGTTTCGCGACGTACAGATCGACGCGACCAGGCCGCTCGACGCGACGGACCTCGATCCGGCAATGGCGTACGACTACGAACAGGGACACGGACTGTTCTGCAAGTCGATCGCCGACATCTCGTTTACCGACGTTCGGATCCGGACCCCGGAGAGCGACGGGCCGGCGATGCGGTTCGAAGAGACCGACGACGTGACGATCGACGGACTGCGGGTTCCGGACTCGCGGGCCGCGCCCGTCGTCTCGCTGACGGACGTCGGGACGACCCGCGTCCGCGGTTGTTCGCCGCAAGCGGAGGGGCCGTTCCTTCGCGCGAGCGGCGCGGATACGGACACGATCTCACTCGCCGGTAACCACGGCTCGCTGGCCGAGGCCGTCGAGGTCGACGACGACAGCGAGGCGACGATCGAACGGTCCTGAACGGCGGTCCCGACGACGAGCCGGAACGGCGGTTCGACGCCGCTCCGGCAGCGATCTGGCGTCGTTCGCAGTCGCGAGATGATTGAACAAAACAATTATAGGGAGATTGCCTGTATGCGTGACTACGACATGGTCGATTCATCCGAAGCCGATCTCCGCGTCGGACTCGTCGGGCTCGGGAGCCTCGGCGTCCGACTCGGACGACAGTTCGACGCCGTGCCGAACGCCGAGCTGGTCGCGCTGGCCGACGTCAACGAGGCGAACCTGGCCGACGCGGGCCGCGAACTCGGGGTCGCGGCTGCGGGCCGGTACACCGACTACGAGACGATGCTCGACGAGGCCGCCCTCGATGCGGCGGCGATCGCCACGCCGAACGGCCTCCACTACGACCAGGCGGTCGCCGCCCTCGAGCGCGACCTCCACGTCCTCTGCGAGAAGCCGCTCGCGACCTCCGTCGAGGACGCGCGCGATCTCTATCAGCGCGATCGGGCGACCGACCGGGTGATGATGCTCGGCTACCAGCGCCACCTGAACCCCGCGTTCGTCATGGCCCGTGAGCGATTGGCGGAAGGAGACAGCGACCCGACGTTCATCACCGGCGAGATCACCCACGACTGGCGCTCGTACTACGAGACCATGGACGACTGGCGGATGGACCCCGAACTGAGCGGCGGCGGCCACCTCCTGAACGTCGGCTCGCACGTCATCGACGCGATCCTCTGGGTGACCGGCCTCACTCCGACCAGCGTCGACGCGACCGTAGAGTTCCACGACGACGAACAGATATTCGACAAACAGTCGTCGATCACCATCGAGTTCGAGAACGGCGCGGTCGCTAACGTCTCGGACACGGGGATCGTCGCGTGCACCCGCGAACACATCCACATCTGGGACGACGAGGGCGCCGTCTACCTCGAGGGCCGCGAGTGGGACGAGCGCACCGGCTACACGATCGACGCCGAGGGGACCGAACGCGACCCGTACCTCGACTATCAGGGCCGGCAGACCAAGGCCGAGGCGTTCGCCGAGGCGGTGCGCGAGGGAACCGAGCCCCCGATCACGGTCCGGGACGCGTTCCGAACGATCGTCGTCACGATGGCCGCCTACGAGTCCGGTCGCACCAACGAGCGTATCGACCTCGCCGAGCGGTACGGGTTTACGGACGCGGACGGTAGCCTGATCGGCTGATCGACTGATCGGCCGATCGGGAGATCGAGCACAGACGGATTCCCGCACGAACGGAACCGGGAACTGCCGCGGCGTCAAGCTTTATTCCGCCGGCCGGTCCACGAGAGGACGATGGAATCGTTCGAATCCGACGACGGACACGTGATCGCCCGTCTCGATCGCGGCGACATGGCCCTCGAGTCGATCGAGCGGGCCTGCGAGACCCACGATATCGACACCGGCGCCGTCGTTACCGGCATCGGCACGTTCAGCAATCTGCACGTCCACTACGTCGATCGGACCGATCTCCCCGACGACCAGGCCGACCGAAACGTCGCCCTCGAACTGGAAGGGGCTTGGGAGGTCACCGACATCACCGGCGTCATCGCGGACGGCGAGCCGCACCTCCACGTGACCGCGTTCGACGGCGAACGTACGGTCGGCGGCCACCTCGAAGAAGGGTGCGAAGTCAACGTGCTGGGCGAGGTGACGATCAGAAAACTGTCGGGGCTCCCGCTGGAGCGGCGGCCAGGCGAGGGGAACGTGTCGCAACTCACCCGGCGCTGAGGAGAGACCGCATCGCGTCGACGGCGCCCGCCGTCTCCGAGGCTATCCGATCGAGTCGGTCCGCTCCAGTTCGACCGGTTCGAACCGGGTCCGCGGTCAATTCCGTCGCCACCAGATGAACCCGTAGAGGCCCAGGCCAACGAGCACCAGGCCGGCGCCCCAGACGGCGACGATCGCCGCCCAGATACCCTCGTTGATGATCGCACCGAGCGTGATCTGGAGCAGCCCGACTGCAGCGAGTTTCAATAAGACGGACTCGCGCAAGGCGGCGAACGGCGTTCCTCGAGTACGAGACACGGTCTCCGGGTCGCTCGTGCGCTGCGTGGAATCCATTGCCACGACAGTTTCCCACACATCTATAAAGTAATTCGGGTTACGAACGGACCGATCGCCGTCGCTGTCGCCGGCGCCGCTGTTAATATTGCCGGAAGGCTGACATTCGTATAGGGGAGTGCGGAATCACTAGTTCGAATGTCGACAGTACACCGTAACTACGTCGATGGAGAGTGGGTCGAATCGCGGTCCGGAGACACGTTCGAGGTGTTGAATCCCGCGAATACGGGCGACGTCGTCGGGGAGTTCCAGTCGTCGACGAGCGAGGATGCCGAAGCGGCGATCGATGCTGCGGTTGCGACGCAAGACGAGTGGGCGACGACGCCCGGGCCGGAGCGGGGAGCGATCCTCACCGAGACGGCGCAGTTGCTCGACGAACGGAAGGACGAACTGACAGAGACGCTCACCCGCGAGGAGGGGAAGACGCTCGATGAGGCCGGCGGCGAGGTCCAACGTGCGATCGATATCTTCCGCTACTACGGGGAGAAGGCCCGCGACCTCGGCGGCACCGTCAAGTCGCCCGGCGGGACGGACACGGAGCTGTACACCAAGCGCGAGCCGCTGGGAACCGTCTCGCTGATCACGCCGTGGAACTACCCGATCGCGATCCCGGCCTGGAAGCTCGCACCCGCGCTGGCGGCCGGCAACACGGCGGTGCTCAAACCCGCGTCCGCGGCGCCGACCGTCTCCTGGAAGCTGTTCGAGGCCCTCGACGAGGCGGGACTGCCCGACGGCGTCGCCAACTACGTCACCGGCTCCGGCAGCGAGGTCGGCCGGCCGCTCACCGATCACGAGGACGTCGACGCCGTCTCCTTTACCGGTAGCACGGCGGTCGGAACCGCCGTCGCGCAGGCCGCCGCCGACGACCTCAAACGCGTCCAGTGCGAGATGGGCGGCAAGAACCCGACGGTCGTCATGCCCAGCGCCGACGTCGACCAGGCGGTCGACATCGTCGGCGCCGGTGCGTTCGGCGTCACCGGCCAGGCGTGTACCGCCTGCTCCCGGGCGATCGTCCACGAGGACGTCTACGACGAGTTCGTCGCGGGGATCGCCGACTACGCCGAGTCGATCGAGATCGGCCCCGGGCTGGAGAACCCAGACATGGGCCCCCACGTCACAAGTAGCGAACTCGAGTCGACGCTGGAGTACGTCGACGTCGCGGACGACGAGGGGGCGACCCTCGAGACCGGCGGGCAGCGGCTCACCGGCGACGAGTACGACGATGGCTACTACGTCGAGCCGGCCGTCTTCTCGGACGTGACAGGCGACATGCGCATCGCCACGGAGGAGGTCTTCGGCCCCGTCCTAGCGGTGCTGAAAGTCGAGAGCTTCGAGGAGGCGGTCGCCGTCGCGAACGACGTCGAGTACGGCCTCTCGGCGAGCATCGTCACGCAGGATCTCACCGAGGCCAACCGGTTCGCCGATCGCGTCGAGTCGGGCGTCGCGAAGGTCAACGAGAAGACGACCGGCCTCGAACTCCACGTTCCCTTCGGCGGCTACAAGCAGTCCTCGACGGACACCTACCGCGAACAGGGCGACGCCGGCCTCGACTTCTTCACGTCGACGAAGACGGTCTACATGAACTACTGAACGCGAGCGAGCGCCGTCGAATCATCCCGACCTAGAGGACCGGACACCGGCAACACGCCGATCCGCGGTCGCTATCCGGTTCTGATTCTCGAGGAGGAACCGATCGATACCGCTCTCGTCTCGAATCGAAATCGTTCGAACGAAACCGTCACGGAACCGTCGTCACTCCGGCGGCGCATCCCACTCCTCGCCGTCGTCCTGCGGATCGTAGCCGATCCGGGCTCGAGCGTGCTCCAGGTCGAACCAACGGCGTCGGTTGTCGCTCACGCCGCTGAAGATATCGAACTCGACGCTGTCGTCCTGCAGACAGCAGTCGACCTGGTGAGCGAAATCCCGACGGGACTGCCAGGTCGCCTTCATCCGCGCGACCTCTTCCTCGTACTCGGGGCTGCCCCGTTCCCAGTCGCCCTCCGCGACGCCGATTTCGGCGTCGCCGTAGGGGTGGTCGTACTCCTCGCTGCGGACGCTGCAGATCCGGAGCGCGTAGAACCGCTTCGGATACTCACAGCCCTCGACGTAGTACCGCCCCAGGTCCTCGCCGAAACTCTTCGACGCGCCGTAGTAGGAGTCGGGGCGAACGGGATCGGCGTGGTCGATGACGAGGTCGTGGTCCCGCTCGTAGATCTCAGGCGCGTTCTCGAGTTCGTACATTCCCATCACGTGGTTGGTCGATCCGAAGAGTATCGACTCGACCTCCGCCTCGCGGGCGGCCTCCAAGACGTTGTACATGCCGAGGACGTTCGGCTCGAAGATATCGCCCCAGTCGCCGTCCGTGTACGGATACGCGGCGAGGTGGACGACGGCGTCTTTCCCCTCACAGGCCGCTCGGAGCGGTTCGTACTCCGCGATGTCGGCGACGACGGTCTCGTAGCCGCCGTAGGGATCGTCCTCGTCCCGGTCCGATCGATTGTAGTAGGTAAACTCGTACCGATCGTCGTCGTGCAAGTGATCGATGATCGCAGTCCCACACCGGCCGTACGCACCGGTCACTAGTACCTCCATACGCCTAGGCCTCGCGGAATTACCATCAAAATACCGGTTACCGGTCCGGACTCACTGCACGGTGACCGTCACCGGCCCGTCGAAGTTCAGCAGGACGCGCTGGGCGACGTCGCCGAAGATCGCCTTGCCGGTCGGCGACCGCTTTCGCCCGACGAGGAACACGTGATCGCACGCCAGGCGATCCGCCGTCGAGAGGATCGCCTCGTCGAGGTCGCCGTCGTCGGTGATGACCGGTTCGACAGAGACGTCGACGTCTCCGTCTTCGAGCACGTCCGCGGCGAACTCCTCGGCGAACCGCCGCGTCACGGTCGTCGCGTCGGTTTCCTCGAACCTGGTCCCCTCCATCTCCTCGACCCACTGGATCGCGTCGTTACTCTCCTCGGCCGTCTCCGGGGTCGTCCAGGCCATGACGACGAGGTCGGCGTCGCCGTTTCGCGCGAATTCGCCGGCCTCGGCGAGGAGGTCTCTGTGCGTGTCGGTATCGTCGATGACGACGAGCGCCCGATCCATACCCATCAGATCGACCGACAGTCGGATAAAACTACCTCCCGATCGGACGCTCAGTCGGCGCGATACCGTTCCAGCGCGTCGCGGTCGATCTCGATGCCGAGACCCGGGTCCTGCGGAACGTCGATGGTTCCGCCGGACGGATCGAACGGCGTCCCCAGCAGATCGCTGCGCAGCGGGTTCTCGCTGCGGTCGAACTCGATCAGCATCGGCTCGGGGACGTTCCGCGTGTGCGGGTAATCCGACACGCTAGCCGCGAACTGCACCGCGGCTGCCATCCCCACGGCGCTGTTCCAGATGTGGGGTCTGACGGCGACGTTCTCGGTCGACGCCATGCCGGCGATCAGCCGCGCCTCCGAGAGCCCGCCGCAGCGGCCGAGGTTCGGCTGGACGATGTCGACCGACCGGTCATCGATCAACCGCTTGAATTCGAAGCGCCCGTAGTGAGCCTCACCCGCCGCGATCGGAACGTCGACCGTCTCGCGCAGTTCGCGGTACCCCGACGCGTTCTCCGGCGGGACCGGCTCCTCGATCCAGGTCACGTCGTACTCCGCGATGGCCCGCGCCGACTCGATCGCCTGGTGGGGACGATAGTTGCCGTTCATGTCGACCATCAGGTCGGCGTCGTCGCCCAAAATCTCGCGGGCGGTACGCACGCGTTCGACGTCGGACTCGACGCCGGCGCCGATCTTGATCTTCGCGGCGGTAAAGCCCTCGTCGACGGCCTCGCGGATCGGGTCCCCGATCGGGCGATCCGCCTCGGTGAAGTACATCGTCGAGGCGTAGGGCGTCAGTCGCTCGCAGCGGGTCCCCCCGAGCAGTCGATGGACCGGGCGATCGACGGTCTTCCCGATGATGTCCCAGCAGGCGACGTCGATCGCGCTGACGGCGCTCTGGACGAACACGTCGCCGCCGAAGTGGTACGGGTCGGTGTAGGACCGCTCGGCCAGCGACTCGACCTCGAAGGGGTCCATCCCGACGACGTCGTCGGCGAACAGTTCCTCGATCGTCGCCGTCGCGATCGGTCCCGGCGCGAACGCCTCGCCCCAACCGACGGTGCCGTCGTCGGTCTCGAGGCGAACCAGCGTCGTCCCGCGATCGGTCCCGAAGCCCCGCGCGTCGCCGAGTCCTCGGCCCGCCGGTAACGAGTATGCGAGCGGAATCGCCTGAACGTCCGTAATCGCCATAGGGAACACGACAGAGCCGCGACCAATATAGCTTGCGTTGGGACGGCCCTCGAAGGATTCGCGTATCGCGGAACTGCTCGCGCCGGCCGTCACGAACCCGTGGAGATCGTCGCTGATCTCGGCGACGAGCACGACGTCTCGCTTCCGGCGTCGTCGGACGCTGCCGGAGAGCCGTCGCTCCTGTACCGAATCGATCGGAGAGGGCAATGCGTGCCCCCTCACAGCGGTGAGATCCATATGCGAACCATTCGCGCTATTCGCGCCATTCGCGTCCGGCAGTATCAAACATCGAGAGGGTATCCTCGTCGGAAAACGGGATCGCTCGACGTTGCGGGACCAGCCGCGGCTCGAGACGGTGATCGGGCAGTCCTACGCCTCGCACTCACTCCGCTCGATCGACGCAGCACCCGTCGTCTCGTGCTACGTTCGAGCGAGAGCGTATTTCGTTCCCCGTGGAGGAACAACCGCTGGGATTCGACCGGGTATCGGAGACGGCCGGTGGCTTCTCCGACCGTACCGGACGATCGGACGAAACGACTCGAGCAGCCAATCTATCCTATCGCTACCGCATAGCCTGTTCTCTGGTCGGGAACAAACGACCGGCAGTTCAGCGTCGACCCACGGCTGATCGGCCGTCGGGCGAGATGCTCTCGTTTCGATTCGGGCCGTTACGGCCCGCTCGACCGGCTCGCAGACCGCCGAACGTCGCGAGTGACGGTATTTCCGTATCGCGAATTCACGAGTGGTGGCCGCGTCGAGCCGGATCCGCCGGTTCGACGGCGGAATCACCGACTAGACGCCGAGAGCCGAACCGGGGTACTCGGTATCGGCCATTTGGTTTACAACCATATGTTCGTAATCCAGAAACGGATCCGGGCTGCCATTCGTTCGGCAGGAGGGAACGAGAATGCGCTTCCCCGCTGCGATCGTTGTGGACCGAACACTTTTACTGGATGATTGTGTTTTTCCAGTGGAACATGTTGAAAGACGAGTTCCGCGACCTCAAGGAACAGATATCGGGTGGCATCATTCCTGCGACCGCGAACCCGTGGACGCCCGACTACGAACTAGTCACCGACGACCTCCGTCGTCACGTCGACGATCTCGTCTCGGTCGACGGCATCAAAGCCGTCGTCGCCAACGCTCACACGGGCGAGACGAAGATGCAAGACGAGGAGACCTACCGCCGGGTCGTCGAGACCCACGTCGAGGCGGCCGGCGATACCCCCGTCTTCGCCGGCGTCTACGGCGAGAGCTCCATCGAAGCGGCCAAGCTAGCCGAGACGGCGAAAGAAGCCGGGGCGGACGGCGTCATGCTGCTTCCACTCGACGTCTACTCGCATCAGATCCCTCAGGAGGCGATCAACCACTTCGAGTACGTCGCCGAGGCCGTCGACATGCCGCTGCTCAACTTCCAGTTCCCGACCTGGGGCAGCGCGGGGCTGCCGATCAGCGCGCACGTCGAAATCTGTAAGCTGCCACACGTCATCGGATTCAAGGAGGCGTCGTTCGATCCCATCCGCTATGACCGGACGATCCGTGCGGTCGATCACCTCCGGGACGACTGTACGATCATGACGGGCAACGACACGTTCCTCATGCACGCCTACCAGCTCGGCGCCGAGACCGGGCTCATCGGCTACGCGAACCTCGTGCCCGATCTCCACGTCGAGAAGCTCCGCGCCGTTCACGACGACGACATGGAGCGCGCCCGGGAGATTCGGAAGAAGCTGCTGCCGCTGACGGATCACGTCTTCGGCGAACCCGAAGGACGGTACCGCGCCCGCACGAAGGCCGCGCTGCAGATGCAAGGCGTGTTCGAGCACGACACCGTTCTCCCGCCACAGGAACAGATCGACCACGAGGAGCGCGAGGAACTCCGCCGGATCCTCGACGATCTCGACCGGCTGTAAGCTTCGGTCTCGCCGGTTCTACGCGTTTGACGAAAGGGAGGACGTCGGCGCCCGATCCGTCAGCAGCCGCTGAGACCCGACGCAGTATTATTTATAATTGATATATGTGGGGTTTTAATAACTATAGCGTGGCGATCAGTTCCATGGTTGATAGCACTGCTCGAGAGAGCGGATGGGAGGTATTCCGCAGACGAGTGATCGCCCTCGGAGGCACGGGATTGCTCGGCGCGGTAGCCGGCTTTAGCGGCAACGGTGAGGCGAGTCCCGCGACGAACGGGTCACCGGAGACGACGGAACCGCCCGCCGGGGACCGGGATGACGAAGAAGGCGGAGAGAAGGCCGACCGTCCCAACGGCGACGACTACGACATTGTCGTCGCACAGGACGGTAGCGGCGACTACGAGACGGTCCAGGCCGCCATCGACGCGGTTCAACCGGACACGTCCGAAGAGACGCGAGTGTACATCACGGAGGGTCGCTACAAGGAGAAACTGGAACTCCCCGCCGACCGAACCGACGTGACGTTCATCGGTGAGAACGTCGAAGAGACGGTGCTTACGTACGACGATCACGCCGACAAGATCGGCGAAGACGGCGAGGAGATCGGCACGAGCGGTTCGTCGAGTTTCTTCGTCTGGGGAGACGACTTCACCGCGAGGAACATCACGTTCGAGAACGCCGCCGAACCCGTCGCACAGGCCGTCGCGATCCGCATCGACGCCGACCGGGTCGCCTTCGAGAACTGCCGCTTCCTCGGCAATCAGGACACCCTCTACAACTTCGGGCGCAGGACGCGCCAGTACTTCGAGGACTGCTACATCGAAGGCGACGTGGATTTCATCTTCGGTCGCGCGACGGCGTTCTTCGAGGACTGCGAGATTCGCTGTACGGACGAAGGGTTCATCGCGGCGCCCGCGCAGCCGGACGACGTAGAGCACGGGTTCGTGTTCAGGGACTGCGACGTGGTCGGCGACGCGCCGAGCGAGTCCGTCTACCTCGGCCGACCGTGGGAGCCGTACGGGCGAACCGTCTACATCGACTGCGAACTCGGCGACCACATCCGACCGCGGGGCTGGGAGCCGTGGGACGAACCGGAACACGGTGACAAGACGAAGACGGCCTACTTCGCGGAGTACGACAATAGCGGACCGGGGTACACGCCCGACGAGCGCGCGGATTGGAGCCACCAGCTCAGCGAGACGGTGGCCGCGGAGTACACGATAGAGAACGTCCTCGACGGCTGGGACCCGCGGACCCGTGAGGAACGGTAGCCGCAACGCCCGAGGACAAGGACTTATCTGGATCGCCGGAAACCAATCGGACATGGCAGTACGGGTCACAGTCTGGAACGAGAACGTTCACGAGCAGGAAGAGCCGGACGTCGCCGAACGGTATCCTGACGGCATCCACGGCGCGATCGCGGACGCGGTGGACGGCGACAGACGAACGGTCCGAACCGCGACGCTGCAGGAACCGGAACACGGCCTGACCGAGGAGATCCTGGCGGACACCGACGTCCTCCTGTGGTGGTCCCACTGCGCGAACGACGAGGTGGCCGACGAGGTCGCCGACCGCGTCGTCGATCGCGTCCACGAGGGGATGGGGTTCGTGCCGATCCACTCGGGGAAGAACTCGAAGCCATTCACGCGCCTGCTGGGGACGACCTGTAACATCAAGTACCGCCACGGCGGCGAGACCGAACGGATCTGGGTCGCGGACCCCGGCCATCCGATCGCCGACGGCCTCGAAGAATCGTTCGAGGTGCCGTCGACGGAGATGTACGGCGAACCCTACGACGTCCCGGAACCCGATCGGACCGTGTTCATCTCGTGGTTCGAGGGCGGCGAAGTGTTCCGCTCGGGGATCTGTTACCGCCGCGGCCGCGGACGGCTCTTCGCGTTCCGCCCGGGTCACGAGGAGTACCCGATCTTCTACCAGGACGAGATCCGGACGGTGCTCGACAACGCCGTCGAGTGGGCAGCTCCGACCGAGGGGAGCGACGCGGTCTGGGGCGAAGTCGAACCGAAAGAACAGTTGGACGGGCGCTGATCGCCGTCGCGGCGGCGTCGCTTCTCGCGGTCCGAAACGGATTCGGTCGAACTAGTGCGCCAGGGGGCGTTGTATTCGAGTCGTTCGCCGGAATATCTATTGCCTTCATTCAGGAAAAATTATTTATGGCAATTCGTCGTTGGTCGGGGTGCGGTACCATGAAGCAGACGAGACGAACCTACCTGAGAGGAGCAGCAGCATCGACACTGATCAGCGCGGGGACGCTCAGCGCGCTCGCCGGATCCGCGGCGGCCCAGTCCAGCGGTGCGTCCCAATTCGGACTCGACGACGGGTTCGCGGACACGTCGTGGTTCGACGACGACGTCGACGTCTACGCGGTCACCGAACCGACTCGGAGCGCGGTCGAGCACGCCTTCCACGCCAGCGGCCCGCGCCTGGTCGTCTTCGAAACGAGCGGGACCGTCGACCTCGGCGGGGACGACCTGGCGATCACCGAGGACTACTGCTGGGTCGCCGGCCAGACCGCGCCGTCGCCTGGCGTCACGTTCATCAACGGACAGCTCAAGATCGACGCCGACAACTGCGTCGTCCAGCACGTCCGCTCGCGGATCGGCCCCGGCTCCGACGGGTCGATCCAGAGCAACGACGCGTTCAACACGCAAGACGAGACGCGGAACAACGTCGTCGACCACGTCACCGCTTCGTGGGGCACAGACGAATGTCTCTCGGTCGGCTACGACACGCAGGACACGACGGTGGTCAACTGCCTCATCTACGAGGGACTGTACGACCCCTACGGCGACGAGGCGGACCACAACTACGGCACGCTCGTCGGCGACGGAGCCTCGAACGTTACCCTCGCCGGCAACGTCTGGGCGAAGGTCCGCGGTCGCGCGCCGCGGCTCAAAAACGACACGGAGAGCGTCGTCGTCAACAACCTCCTGTACTTCTTCGACGAATCGGCCAACGCCGACGGGTCCGCGGTCACCAGCTTCGTCGGCAACGCCGCCATCGGGGCGGACGCCGGCGACGCCGTTCTCGAAGGCGACCCGACCGCGTACCACGCCGACAACATCGCGTACGATCCACCGCTGGACGACGATCAGCCGCTGGCCGAACCGGAATCGGTGAGTTCGCCGCCGCTGTGGCCGAGCGGTCTCGACGAGATACCGTCGGGTGACGTCGAGGGTCACAACCTCGCCAACGCCGGGGCGCGGCCGGCAGACCGGACGGGCAACGACGAGCGGATCGTACGGGAGATCGCCGACCGAGCGGGCAACGACCGCCTCGACGACCCCTACGAGTACTGGGTCGGCCACCACGACGAGGTCGGCGGCTATCCCGACCTCCCCGAGAACACTCACTCGCTCGACGTTCCCGACAGCGGCCTCCGCGAGTGGCTGGCCGGCTGGGCGCGGGCCGTCGAAGACGGGAGTTCGCCGCCCGACGGCGGTCGCGGTTACAACGGTGCCGCCAACGGCGGTGCTAACTAGTCGCGACGTGGTCGTCGAGTCGGTGTGAACGAAATCGAACGCGAACCGACGCACCGCAGACGGACCGCGCGGTGAACCCCTTCCGAGACATCCGTCGACACTCGCCGCCGTTCTTTTCGGTTCCTCGACGCCTCGCGATTACCGCTCGCCGACGCTTCCGTCGGCCCGATGCCCGGGCGAGCGGTCGAAGCCGAGATTCGTCCCCGCGAGTTCGCGGACGCGGTCCTCGTCGATCTCGATCCCGAGGCCGGGCCCGTCGGGCAGTTCGAGACAGCCGTCGACCGGGTCGAAGACGGCATCGTTCTCGACGTACCGCATCGCGTCGGCGTCGTCGAGGATCACCTGCTCCTGGATCAGGGCGTTCGGCGCGGCCGCATCGACGTGGAGCGACGCCGCCAGCGCCAGGGGCCCGATCGGACAGTGGGGCGCGATCGAGGCGTCGTAGGTCGCGGCCAGGTCGGCGATCTTCTTCGTCTCGGTGATCCCGCCCGCGCTCGAGACGTCCGGCTGGACGATATCGACCGCGTCCGCCTCGAGGAGCGGCCGGAACTCCCACCGGGAGTAGAGCCGCTCGCCCGTCGCGATCGGGGCCGTCGTCGCGTCGGCGACCCGGGCGAGTTCGCGGTCCTGTTCGGGCCCGACCGGTTCCTCGACGAACAGCGGCTCGAACTCCTCGAGCGCGCTCGCCAGGCGGCGGGCCATCGCCTTCGACGCGCGGCCGTGGAAGTCGAGCGCGACGTCGACCTCGGGGCCGACGGCCTCGCGAACCGCGCCGACGAGTTCGCGTGCGCGGTCGACGACCGCCGGTGTATCAACGAGTTCGAGCCCCGCCGTCGGAACCAGTTTGACGGCGGTGTACCCCGCGTCGACGCGTTCGCGCGCCTCCGCGGCGGCAGCGGCCGTCGGGTCCGAGACGTCGTCGTCGGCGTGGGCCCTGACGTGCGCATAGGTCCGGACGCGGTCGCGGGCGGGACCGCCCAGCAGCTCGTAGACCGGCATCCCGGCCGCATTCCCCTTGAGGTCCCAGAGGGCCTGGTCGATGCCGGCGATCGCGCTCATGTGGACCGGTCCGCCCCGGTAGAAGCTGCTCCGGTACATCGCCTGCCAGCAGTACTCGATGCGGGCCGGGTTCTCGCCGAGGACGTACTGGTGCAGTAGCTGGTCGACCGCGCTCTGGGTCGCGGGTTCGCTGTCGCCGGCGAAGTGCCACTTCGTGTAGACCTCGCCCCAGCCGATTCGGCCGTCGCTCGTCTCCAGTTTGAGGAACTGCCACCGCGGCGGCACCGCGTAGAGCTCGTAATCGGTAACGCGCATTCGGTCGGTGATGCGACCGATTCGTTCTTGAACGTTCCGCCGCCGCGTCGCCGGCACATCGTGTCCGAGTTTCTACATAACCGAAAATGTAAATAGTAGCTGACCGCACTGTCCCATCGTAGCGTATGAAATTCGGGATTTTCCCAGTCGAAGGCGGTGAATCGTGGGACGGCGTCGTCGAACAGTGCCAACTCGCCGAGCGAGTCGGCTTCGAGTCCTGCTGGGTCAACGACCACCAGGCGACCGAGGGCGACAACTACTGGCCGTCGCCGCTGACGCGGTTGACCAGCATCGGCACCGAAACCGAGGAGCTCGAACTCGTCACGTCGGTGCTGATCCTTCCGCTGTATCACCCCCTGCACGTCGCACAGCGGGCGGCGATGCTCGACAACATCTCGAACGGCCGGCTCACGCTCGGGGTCGGCCTCGGCTACGTCGAGGAGGAGTTCGAAGCGTTCGACGTGCCGATGGACGAGCGCGCGGGCCGCATGATCGAGGGACTGCGCTTCCTCGACGAGTTCCTCTCCTCGGACGAACCCATCTCCTTCAAGTGCCCGTTCTTCGAGGTCGAGGACTGGCAGCCGCTCCCGTCGACGGTTCAAGAGCCCCGGCCCGACCTCTGGGTCGGCGGCTGGGGCGACAAGCAGATCGCCCGCTCGGTGAAGTTCAGCGACGCCTGGGTGCCCGGCGTCGTCGCCGACCTGGGAATCGTCGAGGACCGCAAGGAGGAACAGCGCGAGCACATCGAGGACAGCGACCAGAACTGGGACGAGATCGAACACCCGCTGATGCGCGAGGCGGTCATCGCCGAGACCGAAGAAGAGGTGATGGAGCGCAAGGAGTACGTCCACCGGACGTACGTCGACGAGTACGGCGGCGAGTTCTCGCACCCGCTGATGACGGCGGACTCGGTCGAGGACTTCGAGGAACTGGCCGACGATCGGTTCATCTACGGCACGCCCGAACAGATCGTCGAGCAGATCGAATCGATCCGCGAACGCTTCCCGCTGGACCATCTCACGCTCCGGTTTCACCACTCCGGCATGCCCAAAGACCTCGTCGAGGATCAGATTCGGCTGTTCGGCGAGGAAGTCATCCCCGAATTCCGGTAGTCGAGTCCGCGCCGCCCGCGACCGAAGGGCGATTCGAGCGGAGTGCGGAGCTACCGGTCCGACCCCCGACCCCCGGACGTCGGCGAGCCACCCGCCGTCAGTGGGGCCGATCCCGCTCGTTCGTGACGACGTTCGCCCCCTCCGAGGCGAACCGCTTCGCCAGCGCCTCGCCGAGGCCTTTGCGAGCCGGCAACGATGACGGTTTGCTCGTCCACGTCTGTCGACCGACGGGACGAGGACTCGCCGGTAAAACGTTTCGGCGCGCCGATCGGGGCCGGAACCGAACGACCGGCGCCCCGAGCGGGACCGGTCGATCGACCGTCGCGTCGAACGGTGTCGGCCGGTCCGAGGCCGGCCCAGGTAACTATAAATACCAGAGACTATCAGTAGGTTCCATGGCGAAAGATAACAACTGTCGGAGAGGTCGGCACAGCCGCCGCGATGTCATGTCGTACGGGGCCGCGAGCGGGGTCGCGTTTCTCGCGGGCTGCCTCGGCGGCTCCGGGAGCACGGATCGCTTTCAAATGTTCGACGCGGAGACCAGCGGGGCGCTCCCCTCGGAGCGCCACTGCAACCCCTGGAACTTCGCGCAGCGGGGCGCGTGGCATCCGGGCGCGCTCGTTCACGACCGGCCCGTCGTCTACAGTCCGGCGGCGGACGAGGCCTACCCGCTGATCGCCACCGACTGGGAACTGACCGACGACACGACTCTGGAGTTTACCTTTAGCGACGAATGGGCCTGGCACGACGGCGATCGGGTCGTCGCCGACGACTGGGTCATGCAACTCCAGATCGCCCTCAGGATTATGGAGTACCAGGCGGCCGACGGCGAGCGACCCCACCAGTTCCTCGAGTCGGCCGAGGTCGTCGACGATCGAACGGCCCGCGTTTCGCTGCACGAGCCGCTGGTGGCCAGGCACGCGGTGCGGGCCGCCGTGGCCGACCTGGTCGGCGACGAGAGCCGCGGGCTCTTCACCAAACACACCGACGACCAGTGGGCCGAGTGGCACCGGTGGCTCCGGGACGGCGAGGGCGACGAGTTAGACGCCGTCGTCGAGGATATTACGACGACGAACTACCCGGCGCTGGACGAAGTCGTCGGGAACGGCCCGTTTCAGGTGGCGGACGTCGGGGACAACGTCGTGGTCTTCGAGCGGTACGACGACCACCCGAACGCCGACGCGCTCAACTTCAGCGAGTGCTCCGTGCACGTCTTCGAGAACGACGATCCGACCCAGCCGTACACTAACGGGGAGGTCGACGCCGCGCACATCCAGTTCCCGCTCAAGGACGGCGTTCAGCAGCAACTCCCCGAGAAGCACGCGCTCGTCAGGGAGAACCTTTCGACCAACCTGTTGTTCACGTTCAACTGCGGGCACGACGTCAGCTACGACACGCCCTTCGAGAGCGCGAACGTCCGCAAGGCGGTCTGTCACGTTTTCGACCGCCAGCAGGTCGTCCAACTACTCGAGGGCGTCAACCGGATGTTCGACTGGCCGCCCTGTCGCGTTCCAGGAAGCATTCTGGCGGACGGTTCGCACGACGCGGCGGACTGGATCGAAGACTTCACCGCGTACGGGCAAAACGACACCGAACGGGCCGCCGAACTCCTCCGCCGCGAGGGGTACGAACGCGATAGCAGCGGCACGTGGCTGACCCCGGACGGCGGCCCCTTCGAAATCGAGATCATGAACGGGGCCGATCGGAAGGACTTCGGGGTCCTCAAGCGAAATCTGGAGGACTTCGGCATCGAGACCAATCAGGGTCAAGTCGACGACGCGACCTTCGACGAGCGGCACCACGCCGGCGAGTACGACATGATGCCGGACAGATCGTCCGCGAACGGCGTCACCGCGATGTGGGGGCTCGATCTCGTCCCGAGGTGGCTCCAGTCGATCGCCCACTTCGACCTCGAGGCGGAGATTCCGATGCCGATCGGCGATCCCGAGGGGGAAAGCGGGACGAAGTCCATCAACGTCGAGGAGCACATTCGCCAGTGGCAGGTCACCGGCGACGATCAGTACTACCGAGAGCTGCTGTGGTGGTGGAACCAGACCGTCCCCCAGATGGAGGCGATGTACCAGCCCGACGCCGGCGCTTACAACGGCGCTAACTGGACCCTCGACGGCCCGGAGGAGATCATCGACGGGACCGAGGACGCGCTGTACCTGGTGCCGAAGATGGAAGCGACGACGATCGAATACACCGGCGAGTGACGGCTCCGGGACCGCCGGTCGACTCCGCGGCGAGTCGTGCACACGTTGCTCGAAAAATCCTCACAGAAACCCTCATAGTTAACTATATATGTCACCTTCCATCATTAGGGAGTATGCCAGAGGGTAACAGCTGGCGGCGTAGCGGACCGAGCCGGCGAGATGTGCTCAAGTACGGTGGTGCAGGCGGTGTCGCCCTGCTCGCGGGGTGTCTCGGTGGCGGTGGCAGCACAGATCGATTCCGGGTGTTCGACGCGGAGACGAGCGGCACGCTCCCATCGCAGCGTCACTGCAACCCGTGGAATCCGGGCCAACGCGGGACGTGGCATCCGGGGGCGCTCATCTTCGATCGACCAGTTATCTACAGTCCGTCGGAAGACGAGGTGTATCCGTTGATCGCGACCGACTGGGAGATGGCCGACGACACGACCCTGGAGTTTACCTTCAGCGACGAGTGGACCTGGCACGGCGGCGACCAGCTCGTCGCCGACGACTGGGTCATGCAACTCCAGATGTCCCTCGAGATCCTGGACTACCAGGCGGACGACGACGAGCGGCCCCACCAGTTCATCGAGTCGGCGGAGGCGCCCGACGAGCAGACGGCGCGGATCCATCTCCACGAGCCGCTGTCGGAGACGGTCGCGGTCCAGAACGTCATCGCGGACCTCGTCGGCGACGAGAGCCGCGGGATCTTCACCAAACATACCGACGACCAGTGGATCGAGTGGCACGAGCAACTTCAGGACGCCGACGACGGCGAAATGGAGTCCATCCTGGAGGAGCTCACGACGGCGAAGTATCCGTCGCTCGAGGATGCGGTCGGAAACGGCCCGTTCGAAGTCGCGGATATCGGGGACAACGTCATGGTCTTCGAGCGGTACGACGACCACCCGAACGCCGACAACCTCAACTTCAGCGAGTACTCGGTGCACCTCTACGAGAACAACAATCCGACCCAACCGTACGCCAACAACGAGGTCGACGCCGCACACACGCAGTTCCCGGTCGAAGACGACGTCAAGCAACAACTCCCCACGGAGCACACGCTCATCAAGGAGGGGTTCTCGACCAACAAGCTGTTCACGTTCAACTGCGGGCACGACGTCAGCTACGACACGCCCTTCGAGAGCGCGAACGTCCGCAAGGCGGTCTGTCACGTCTTCGACCGCCAACAGGTCGTCCAACTGCTCGAGGGCGTCAACCGAATGTTCGACTGGCCGCCCTGCCGCGTCCCCGGGAACGTTCTGGACAACGGATCCCACGACGCGGCCGATTGGGTCGAGGACTTCACGAAGTACGGCCAGAACGACACCGAGCGGGCCGCCGAACTCCTGGAACGCGAAGGCTACGAGCGCGATAGCAGCGGCACGTGGCTGACACCCGACGGTGAGACCTTCGAGGTCAACATCATGAACGGCACCAAGCGGAAGGACTTCGGCGTGCTCAAGGAGAATCTCAACGACTTCGGCATCGAGACGAACCAGGAGCAGGTCGACGACGCGACCTTCGACGAGCGCCGCCAGGCCGGCGAGTTCGACATGATGCCCGACGGCTCGTCCGCGAACGGGATCCGCGCGCTGTGGGCGCTGGATCTCGTGCCGAACTGGGTGCAGTCGATCTCGCACTTCGAACCCGAGACGGAGATTCCGATGCCGGTCGGTGATCCCGAAGGCACCAGTGGGACGAAGACGATCGATATCGAGGAGCATATCCGCCAGTGGCAGGTCACCGACGACGACGAGTACCACCGAGAACTGCTGTGGTGGTGGAACCAGAACGTCCCCCAGATGGAGGCGATGTACCAGCCCGACGCCGGCGCCTACAACGCCGCCAACTGGGCCCTCGACGCTCCGGACAGCATCATCGACGGGACCGAGGACGCGCTGTACCTCATCCCGAAGATGGAGGACGCGACGATCGAATACCTGGGCGAAGATTGACGCCTGAAACGTCGCTGACCGCAGCACTCGTCGCGTCGAGTTCCGATCGCGGGATCGCTGGAGGCGATGTTCCAGCCCGACGCCGGCGCCTACGGACCAAGATTTAATATCCACTCCGGGAATTAGTTTTCATGGGATTCCTTCAGGCCGTTTCGCAGATCGTCCTCGGCGTCAATTTCCTGTTCCTCCTCCTGTTGGGATTCTCCTTCGTCTTCGCGGAACCGGGAACGGGCGCGTACATCGTCGCACAGCTCACGCTCATTCCCGTCGTTCTCTCGCTGGTCGCGAGCGTCGCGGTCATTTATACCGGCTGGGATCCGTTCTGAACCTGGTTCGACTCCGAAAGAGCGACTGGATCGGGCGACGGGACGATTTCTTCGCCGAACTGGTGGCGTCGAGACGGATTTCTCTTGTATATAATACGATGGGAAACCTTGATTACGAATCGTTCAGAATAAATAGCCATCCACCATGTTAACGATAGACTGGCGTATCAGGCGATTAGGGCAAGCGGTGTTCACGGTGTGGGCCGTTCTCACGCTGTCGTTCGCGATGATCCGGATGATGCCCGGGAACATCATGGGGGCGATGATCACGCGGATGGCCCAACAGGGCATCAATCCGGCGCGAGCCCGCGAACTCGTCGAGTTCAGAATGACGATCGATCCGGACGAGCCGATCCCTGTCGCCTACGTCAACTACCTCGCGAACACCCTTCAGGGCGATCTGGGGCAGTCCGCCTACTACGGTGAGCCGGTCGTCGACGTCCTCGCCGAGGCGCTACCGTGGACGCTGTTCGTGCTGAGCTGGGCGGTCTTCATCAGCTTCTTCGTCGGTATTGCCATCGGCTCACTGATGGCCTACTGGGAAGGCGGGAAACTGGACGTCGGGCTGACCTCGTACGCCGTCCTGATGGGGTCGATTCCGTTCTACGTGCTCGCTATTCTTCTCCTGATCTTCTTCTCGTATCGGCTCGGCTGGTTTCCGAACGGCGGTCGTCAGCCGATCGGTGCCGATCCGGGGTTCAATCTGGTCTACATCAGCGGCATCATCCACCACGCCGCGCTGCCGATCCTGTCGATGTTAGTGGCCTCGGGCGTCGCTTCGCTGGGAATGCGCGGTAACAGCATTCGCGTTCTGGGCGAAGACTACCTCCGCGTCGCTCGCCTTCGGGGACTGTCCGACATTACGATCTCGACCCAGTACGTCGCCCGCAACGCCGTCCTGCCGATGTATACGACGCTGCTGATCAGCATCGGCGAGATGTTCGGCGGCTCGGTGGTTCTCGAGCAGGTCTTCCAGTACCGCGGACTGGGATGGTACATGTTATCGGCCACGCACCAGCGCGACTATCCGCTCATGATGGGTGGATTCATGGTCATCACGCTGGCGATCGTCACCGCGTTGCTGCTGGCCGACCTGACCTACGGGTACGTCGATCCGCGAGCACGGAGGAGTCAATGACACGGGATACCGATCACTCGACGGGCGAGACAGGCGAAACGGACGAACGGCTGGACTTCGAGCGCGCGATCGACGGGTCCGACGCGGGCAGCGGCGGTGACCGGGACCTCAGAACCGACGGCGGCAACGTCAACTCGCCGTTCGAGGTGGTCTCGGAGTTCGAAGAAACGCGACGCGACCGCTACCGGAAGCTGTACGACGCGTACGTCTACGCCCCGTTGTCCATCATCTGGCGCGACTGGCGGGCGCGAATCGGGCTGACGATCGTCCTGTTGTACGTGCTGATGGGAACCGTCGGAACGCTGCTCGTCGAACCGACCAGCGTGACCGAGGGCCCGGCGCTCATCGGCCCGTTCGAGAACGCGGACTACATCCTCGGTACGGACGCCCATGGGCGCGACCTGCTCTCGCAGACGGTCCACTCGACCGCGACGATCCTCAAGATGGTCGTCGCCGGGGCGGTGTGTACGGTCGGAATCGGGACCACCGTCGGTGCCATCGCCGGCTACAAGGGCGGGACGACCGACACGGTCCTGAGTTCGATCACGGACGTGTTCATCAACATCCCCGGGTTCCCGCTCGTGATGGTGCTGGGGCTCTTGCTCGAGGACATGATCCTCGGCAACCCGTACGCGGTCGGGGTGTTGCTGAGCATCGCGGCGTGGGGCGGCCTGGCCCGAGCGATCAGATCCCAGATGCTCACGCTCCGGGAGGAGTCGTTCGTCGAAGCATCGGAGGCGATGGGCATCCGGACGCACACGATCGTCTTCAAGGAGATCATCCCGCACCTGATGCCGTACGTGGTGATCAATCTCACCAACGCGGGGCGGCGGGTCATCTTCGAGGCGGTCGCCCTGTACTACCTCGGGATCCTCCCCTTCGAGAACTTGAACTGGGGGAACATCCTCAACCTCGCCTACGAGGACCTCGCTCACGCCAGGCCGGACGCGCTCCACTGGTTCCTGGTCCCGATGTTCGCGATCGTGTTCATCTCGATCGGCCTGACCCTGCTGGGGCAGTCGCTCGACCGGGTGTTCAACCCCCGCGTCCGGGCCCGACACGAGAAAACGACCACGGAGGCCGACGGCGGTGAGGTCGACGACGAACCGAGTACGAACGAAGTGATAGGAGGGATCTGAACATGACCGTTTCCGAAACCGACACCGAATATCAGCGCGAACTGCCACGAGACGAGTCGATCTTAGAGATACGGAACGCGTCTGTCACGTTCGACATGGACCGCGGCGAGTCCCGGGTCCTCGACGATGTCGACTTAGACATCCAGCGAAACGAGATCCTTGGCGTCGTCGGCGAGAGCGGCAGCGGGAAGTCGATGCTCGCGTCCGCGCTGCTCGACGCGATCGTGGATCCGGGTGCCCTCTTCGGGGACATCACGTACTATCCCCCGGACGACGACCCGATCGATATCCTCGACCTTGACAAGCAGGGCCTCAAAGAGCTCCGCTGGGAGGAGATCTCGATGGTGTTCCAGGGGGCGATGAGCTCCTTCAACCCCGTCCGCAAGATCCGGACGCACTTCGTCGAGACGCTCGATGCCCACGACTACGACATCGACGAGGGGATGGAGCGGACGCGGGGCATCCTCGAAGACCTGTATCTCGATCCCGAGCGCGTACTCGACTCCTACCCGCACGAGCTCTCGGGCGGGATGAAACAGCGGGCGCTGATCGCGCTCAGCCTGGTACTGGAGCCGGAGGTCTTGGTGATGGACGAGCCGACCGCGGCGCTGGACCTCCTGATGCAGCGGTCGATCATCTCGCTGATCCAGGAGATCAAAGAGGAGTACGATCTGACGATCGTGTTCATCACCCACGACCTGCCGCTAGTCGCGGACATCGCGGACCGGATCGGGGTGTTGTACGCCTTCGAGTTCGTCGAACTCGGCCCGACCGACGAGATCTTAGCGGACGCCGCCCACCCGTACACGCGACTGCTCCTGAAGTCGACGCCGAACCTCGAAGCGCCGATCGAGACGATGCAGCCGGTTGAGGGGAGCGCGCCCGACCCGGTGAACGTGCCCTCGGGCTGTTCGTTCCATCCTCGGTGTCCGCTCGCCGACGCACAGTGTCACGACGAGGATCCCGGCCCCTACGAGGTCCACGCGAGCCACCACGTCCACTGCCACCACTGGGAGGACGCGCGAGACGAGATTCCGATGACCCACGATCTCGAGGGGGTGTCGACCGGCGTCGACGGCGAGTCGGCGATGACCGACCCCGGAGCCACGCCCTCGCGGACCGACTCGGCCGAGCCGGTCGTCTCGCTCGAGGACGTCGAGGTTCACTTCGAGAAGGAGCAGGGCTTTCTCGACGTGTTCTCCGAGCCCGACGTCGTCGAGGCCGTCGACGGCGTCTCGTTGGACATCTACGAGAATGACGTCATCGTGCTCGTCGGCGAGTCCGGCTGCGGGAAGACGACGCTCGGAAAGACGACGGTCGGCCTGCAAGAGCCCACGGGCGGGCGCGTCACGTACCGCGGCCACGACATCTGGGACGTCAAGGCCGGCGACGAGGACAGTATCTCGTGGAGCGAGGTCCGCCAATCGCTCCAGATCGTCCACCAGGACCCGGGGAGTGCCCTGAACCCGCACCGCCGCGTCAAGTCAAGCCTCGAAGCGCCGCTCAAGCGGTGGAACGGCGACCTCGACGGGAACGACCGGCGACAGCGCATCCTGAGCCTGCTCGAACACGTCGGAATGACGCCGCCGGAAGACTACATCGAACGGTACCCCCACCAGCTCTCGGGCGGCGAACAACAGCGCGTTGCGCTCATCCGCGCGATGCTGATGAATCCCGACCTCATCATGGCCGACGAGCCGGTCAGCGCGCTGGACGTGTCCCTGCGAGTCGAGATGATGGATCTCATGATCCAGTTACAGGACACGTTCGACACGTCGTACCTGTTCGTCTCGCACGACCTCTCGAACGCGCGGTACATCGCCGAGAAGACCGGCGGCCGGATCGGCGTCGTCTACCTCGGCCGACTCGTCGAAATCGGCCCGCCGGAACAGATCATCCACAACCCCCAACACCCCTACACGCAGGCGCTGTGCTGGGCGACGCCGGAACTCGGCGCCGACACGGACGGCGAATCACCGATCCGCGAGATCGACATTCCGGATCCGACCGACCCGCCGAGCGGCTGTCGCTACCACACCCGCTGTGCGAACGCCAGGCAGGTCTGCCAAAATCAGGATCCGGCTGCGTACGACGTCCCCGACGACGACCTCCACGAAGCCGCGTGTTTCCGCGTCGAGGACGACCACGAGTACTGGGACAGCGAGTCGATCACGGGCGACGAGGACCCGATCGCGGCGGACGACGACTGATCGCCGTCGCTCGGAATCTGAGCCCTCGGCGATGGATTTATACTATATGCGATACATCGACATTCTATGCCGTTGTCAGCCCAGCAAGTACGGAGTCGTCTCCGCGGCGTTGCCGTCGGGTTACTGACCCCGTTCGACGACGACCTCGAACTCCAACACGAGAAGATCGCGGAGAACGCCCGGACGCTGTACGACGAGGGAATTCGAGCGTTTCTGGTGACCGCGAACATCAGCGAGTATCACTCGCTCTCGACGAGCGAGCGAGTCGCCGTCGCCGAAACGAGCGTGAACGCGCTCCCGTCCGACGCCTGCGTTCTCGCCGGCGTCGGCGGAAGTACGGCCGCTGCGCAGGAACTGATCCGCGCGTACGACCGCATCGGTGTCGACGCGATGATGATCATGCCGCCCGATCACACCTACCTCCACGAACAGGGGCTGTTGGAGTACTATCGCGAACTTTCCTCGGGGACAGAAACCCCGCTCGTCCCCTACGTCCGCGGATTCGATCCGTCGGTCGACTACCTCGCCAGCCTCACCCGCGTCGACGGAGTCATCGGAATCAAATACGCGCTGAAAGATCCCGTCAAGCTCGGGGCGGGCGTCGCCGCCGGCGCCGACGACGTCGTCTGGGTGGACGGACTCGCAGAACCGTTCGCCGTCTCCTTCTGGGCCGAAGGCGCGGAGGGGTTTTCGGCGGGCGTCAGCAACTTCCGACCGGAGATCGGCCTCGAACTGTTCGACGCGCTCTCCGAGGGCGACTGGAAACGGGCCCGCGAACTTCGGAATATCTGCCTCCCGTACCAGAACTTCCGGGACGAGACCGGCCAGGAAAACGAGATCGAGGGTGCGATCAGCGTCTCCGCCGTCAAGAAGGGACTCGAACTCGCCGGCCTCAACGGCGGCGCCGTTCGCGAACCGATTCGGCCGCTCGCGCCCGAAGAGGAACGACGAGCCGAGGAACTCTACAGTCAACTCGAGGACGACATCGAATCGCTCATCGAGTAAGCTGACCCCCGAGCCGGAGTCGGTGATACCGCTGGCGTTGGCGGCGAGCCGAACGCTGAAGCCGAAACCGCAGCCGACACATCGAGACAATAGCAGTGTCTGGAACACGAGCAACTACGGCCGCTGCCGGCGACATGACCGCCGATGGAGCGTTTTCGCCGTCTCGACGTCGGTCGGACGCGAACCACGAGTCATCGTGTCGCCCGATCGCCTGGCGACATCGATCACCGAGCAGTCGGACCCTGATCGATACCGTAAATCCGTTCCGGAGAAGGGAACGGATTCGGACGAGTGGAACGCGACCGTATCTTCGATCGCCGCGTGCTTCGGCTAGCGAATCGGGGCGGACTAAAGCAGCGCGCCTGGTGATCGAGCGTCCGGAGTGGGATGGAGTCGTATCTCCGACGGCAGTTTCGAGGGCAAACTGTGATTCGTAATCGGTACTCGGGACGGGTATCCACATTCGGTACTCAGAACGGTGGCTCATATTCGACACTCAGGACGGAGCCCCGTATTCGGAACACGGGAATCGTTACGTATAGGCGTCAGTTCGTCGCTAGCGTTCCGATTCAGGAAGGCACTCGAAAGACGTTCACGTCGTATCTGACTACCTGGGCGGAACGTCCGTCCGCGAGGCCCACTCGTGATAGATATCTATTACAGTCATACGTCTGTAATCGTTCGCACCAAGAGAACTGGGTTGGCGACGGTGAGTAGTAGCACGGTCGAAACCGATCGGACGGCGCTATCGAATTACACGACTAAAAGCGCGTGTATGGGACCCAGTTTTGCACCGATGGGAAAACACATCGATAGGGGTGTCTCTTCGGCGGCAGCTTCGAGCACGAACTATCGAACACATCGATAGAGGGGTGTGATTCGCCTAGCTATCGATGTGTTCCGATACAGGAAGACAAGTTTTCTAGATAGATTCGCTCGTCCAAACGGAGATGAGCGATTATATTCGTTCTATCCGGACGATTTCAGCCGACATATTCCGTCAAAAACGCTTCTATGCGGGTATTACATATCGATAGCGGTGTGGGAGAAGAGGACGCTGAGAGAGACGACGATTACGAATGTTTGACTAGTACACACATATGACAACATACAGTAAGCCGAACGCAGGCGGCGAGAATTATAAAGTAGCTCGCAATTCCTCGACGGAAACTGGTTCGTATTACGTTTGGTTTCGAACTTGTGCCGTGACGACGCTCGTCACTTCCTCCGCGGAAACCATGTCGATCCGCGAATCCTCGCGGAGCGTCTCGAGGATCGTCTCAGGACGTTCGCCGAACTGGAACTCGAGGAACATCCCCGAACTCGGTCCGTGGCTCCGGCGCTCGAAGTCAACGAGCGAATACGTCGTCAGCTCTTTCATCTTGTTGACGTACGTCTCCTGGTGGTACTGATCGGCGTCGATCGCGTCCGTGAGGAACTGATACACCCGATAGCCGGTCGTGCTGCGAGCGGATTCGTCGTCCGTCTCGGCGGCGACGGCCGCCGTTGCATAGAGACAGAGCTTCTTCTGCGTGCTGATACCGCGGACGACCTCGAGAACCCGATTCTTCTCGACTTTATCCTGCGCCTCGCGGACATGTTCCTCGCGAACGCGCTCGTCGCCCTCGCGTTCCGCGAGTTCGCCGGCGACTCGCACCAGATCGATCGCCTTCCGCGCATCGCCGTGGGTCTGGGCGGCAAAGGCCGCCGCCAACGGGATCACGTCGTCGTCGAGGACGTCATCGTAGAAGGCGTCCCGTCGACGGCGGAGGATCGCCTGGAGCTGATTTGCGTCGTAGTCGTCAAAGTGGACGTCTTCGGGCGTGAACGAACTCAAGGCGCGGCTCCCGACGGATTCCATCATCTTCGTGTCGTTGGAGATCGCGACGACGGAGATGTGCGCGGTGAGGTCGTTGTTCGCCCCAGCACGGGAGAGTTGATAGAGGAGGCGGGAGAACGCCGGCTCCTGTTTGTCGCGTCGGCCGACGAGCATATCGAGTTCGTCCAGAACGAAGACCGCCGAATCGAAGTTCTCGTTGACGATGCGGTAGAGTTCGTCCCACTTCTCCTTGGTCGCGACGCCGTGTTTCGGGACCTCGACGTCGACGCCAGCGACGTCCGCAGCGCGACTCGCGAGTTCGTAGACGGCGACGCCGAGCGTATCGAGATCCTGGCAGTTGACTTCGATCGTCCCGAAACGGATATCCCGCGACTCGCAGATGGTGCTGATATTCTTACAGACCGCTTTGGTGATGAGTGATTTGCCGGTCCCCGACGGGCCGTAGAGAAAGAGGTTCGGTGGCCGGTTGTCGCCGAGCGCGACACGAAGCATCTTGGTCACTTCCTGCAGTTGCTCGTCGCGACCGACGATACGGTCCTCTTCGACGATGTGATTCGGATCCAAGAGCGACCGATCGCGAATGAGTCCTTCCTGTTGATCGAATTCCAACAGCATCTCCTCGATCGACTGCGAATCGTCGCTCGCGGCCTGAACCGTCGACGCCGAATCCGCCTCTCGCTCGGCCGTCGTCGACTCCGATGAGAGCGTCGCCTGGTCAGTCGTCTCGTCGCTCACCTCCGATTGACCCACCCCGTCCCCATCCCCATCGTGCGAATCATCGGAACCGTCAGTTCCCATAGGATGGACCAGACGGAGGAGGACCAAAAGTGTTCTCACCTCTATCGATGTGTATTTCGGTGATCAAGCGCGCGAGTTCCGGGTATTCTGCCGAGTAGAGAAGAAAGACAAGAGAAGGATACAGGGGTTAACGAAGTGTGTCGTTCGACGGAAGAAAAGGGAGTTAAAGGGGAAGACACGGAGGGAAAAGGAGAGAAGAGGTGAGGTGAGGTGAGGCGAGGTGAGGCGAGGCGAGGAGACAGACACCCCTCTATCGATGTGTTCGCTCTGTTCCTGCGGAGAAGGGGCAAGGCGAGAAACGTGGGTCCGGATCCGCTCGAGAGCGTCCCCGCGGGAAAGCACGCCGAAGAGGGCTCGACAAGAGGGATAGTGGAGGGGAACGTTCCGAAGAGTCGGAGATAATTCATTGGACCGAGCGAGATGGAGTACGCGTCGTTCAGAACACATCGAACACATCGATAGAGGGGTGTGTGAGTGCCTAGTCTAGAAAGCTAGAAGAAGAGAAGGAAGAGATGGCTGCTCCGATTTCTGTCAATACTCTTTCGAGCGTATCTTCGCCGTAATTTCGGGCGAAATGGCAATCTGCGGCCGTTCTCGTTCTTCGGATTCCTCGATCACATCCCCCTCCCGTTGAGACATCGAACACATCGATAGAGGGGTGTCTGTGTCGGGACGCGTTCCCGTTCGTAAGCTCATCTTGGCCTTGGCTGATTGAATCCCAGGAAATTATTTATTCTATCAGTTAGAGGAACCGATGTTGCTCTCGCCAGGCGCAACGCGAGCGGTGACGGATGCGTCGAGCACCGTAACGGACACACCGAGAGCGGACACATCGATAGAGGTGTGTCCCGTTCGGGCTTCCCGGTTCGTGGGGTCGGTTCCACGTTCCGTTCTCTGCCGTCCGAGATCGTTTGCTTCCGTACGATCACAGCTACCTCGTCCGGCCAGCCGAGTTACGTTGGAAGCGGTCGAGGGACGCAAACACATCGATAGAGGGGTGTGCGAAGCCGATTCGAATCCGAATCTCCACTCGAGCGTTACTTTCACTGGCCGGTGAATTTCCGCCGAAACGGTTCCGAGGCGTCGGGGAGTGACTGGGTGACCGACACCCTCAAACCGTCATGTTGCTTCTTTCCCTGCACGATGATGCTGCCAACGCACGCGCTCGTCGGCCTGGCGATCGCGCTTCCGGTTGCGATTGCGCTCCCGGAGTCTGCGAATGTCGTGCTGTTTGCGGGGTTGCTGGGCGGAATCGTACCGGATCTCGATCTGTACCTCGGCCATCGGAAGACGCTCCACTATCCCGTCTACTACACGGTACTCGCCGCCGCCGTCGTCACGGTCGCGCTATTCGTTCGGATGTCGCTGCCGATCGCCGTCGCCGTGATGCTGATCGCCGCGGCCGTTCACAGCATCGCGGACGTCTTCGGAGGCGGGTTGGAACTCCGCCCGTGGGAAGCGACCTCCGATCGCGCCGTGTACGATCATCACCGCGATCGGTGGATCGCGCCTCGCCGCTGGATCCGCTACGACGGCGCACCCGAAGATCTGCTCCTGACCGTCGCTGTAGCCGGGCCGCTACTGGTGACTCTCGACGGCGCGTTCCGCTGGGTCGTCGTCGCAGCGCTGACCGTCGCGACCGCGTACACCGTCGTTCGACGGGCGCTTCCGGCGGTCGCGGAATCGCTCCTCGAAGACGTGCTGCTCCAGCGGCTCCCGGATCGAGTCGTCGCGAACCTGCCTACCCGCTACGTCTCGGACCAGTAGTATCGATCGTGCGATCGAGGGAACGAGGGATAGAAGCGCTATCTTTATCGGAGCGACGCCTGTATCGCCCGTATGCGAATGTCGGTCGTTCGGACGGCGGAACGCGGCATTCGGTGCGGCGTCCTGGGAGTCCTCGTCGTCGGCGCTCGGCGACGGGACCCGGGTGCGGTCGTGAACGCTGTTCTCGGATTCCTCGGGACGTTCCTTCCATCCATCGCTGAACGGTGGTACGACGTCGAGTTCCGACCGTGGCAGCGTGCGTACGTCGAAACAGCCATGCTCACGCACGCCGTCGGTATGCTCGGTCCGTACGACGACATCTGGTGGTGGGATCACCTCACCCACACCCACTCGGCGACGCTTCTCGGCACGCTCACCTTCGCAGCGGCCCGCCACCGTGACCGAGATCCCCGTCCGCGGGTCATCGCTGCCGTCGCTTGCACCGGATTGCTCTGGGAACTCGTCGAGTACGGCGTCCACGCGAGCGCCGACCGACTCGGCTACAGGCCGATACTCGTCTCTTACGGGAAGACCGACACGCTCTTCGACCTCGGTTTCAACCTCGTCGGCGCCCTCCTCGCCCTCATGTTTGGCGATCGAGCCCTTCAAGATCTGCGCCCGTCGACCGCGTGATCGGCAGCACTGATCGATTCATCGACGTCGATCGGACCCTAGCGCGAGACGCTGGCCAGCGAAATCTACTCGATGAGCAACACGGGAACCGGCGCCTCCTTCGAGACTCGTTTCGAGACGCTCCCGTAAACGAGATGATCAAGTTCCCTGTGTCTCCCCATGACGATGAGATCGACGTTGTGATCGGCCGCGTATCGCAGGATCGCGTCCGCTCGAAGTCCGTGCGTCACCACGCGCTCGACGCGGTCGACGCCCTCGTCGATCGCGCGATCGGCGACGTAATCGACCGCTTGCCGACCGACCGTTTCGAGATCCTCGAAGGTGATTCCGGGGGCGATCGCGGCGGAGTTGATCACGTAGAGGACGTGCAGCGTCGCGCCCTGGTCGCTCGCGAGTTCGATCGCTTCGTCGATCGCGCGTTCCGTGCCCTCGTGGCCATCGGTCGCAGCAGTACGTTCTCGTACATGTCATCACCGCACGCCGACGATTCTAATAATATCCTCTCGAGTTCCCCCACAATTATCAAAAATACGGCATTCGGTCGTCGCGGCTGAGGCGGGCGGCGGAAGAGGGAGAGAATCACCCCGCGAGATCCTGACGCTCGAAGTATTCGCTACTGGCGACGACGAGGACGACGACGGCGGACGAGAGGACGGCAAGATCCGCCCACGAGACGTCACCGGCGACGAGGATCGCGCCCGGATCGAAATACCGCGAGAACGCGATATCGCCGAGCCACTCGTAGTCGGTATCGAACGTAAACGTATCGAGCAAGAACAGGCCGAAGACCGATCCGGCGCCGACGGTCTGCGCCCGCCGAGCGGACTCGAACGCGACGGAGGCCAGCAGGCCGACGCCGGCGCAAGCGAGCAAGTACGCGACCGCGTACGCGTGGACGGCGAACAGATCGATCACGTCGATCGACTCATCGACGAGTTCCACGCCGAGAGCAACCGCGAGGAAGGTGATCGCGTTGACGAGGACAACCCCCGGAACGAACGAGAGGGACTTGCCGACGACGAACCGGGTTCGCGTCACCGGCAGCGAGAGCGTCAGCCCGACTGTCCGCGTTCGACCTCCCGGCGATCGACGGGGCGGCGGCGTACGCGTGGTAGATCGCGAGCAACAGGACCCACCCGAACTGGCAGAGCTGCGAGACCAGGTACCCCTCGATCGTCGTCAGCGTGGTCACGTTGCCCACGAACGCGCGACTCGCCTCCGGGGGCAGCGACTCGAGGTAGGCGTCGAGATCCGCGCCCGTCTCCTGGATCGACGGGAAGAGCCCGACGGTGAGCGCGATCAGCGCGATCAACGCACCGGCGAGCATCAGCGAGCCGCGGAGCCGACCGAAGTAGCCGAGCACCCGCGCTCCCGTCACGCGCCGGTAGAACGTGACGTCGCTCGGCAGATAGCCGAGGTGGCGCTTCGCCTCGCGCAGTTCGGTTCGGTCGGTGGCGTCGCGTCCCAGCAGTCGGGCCTCGCCGTCGGTGGGTTTCAACAGGCCGAGCAGGACTCGGATCGCCGTCGACTTGCCCGCGCCGTTCGGGCCGAGGAAGCCGAAGGTTTCGCCCTGATCGACGGCGAACGTGAGGTCCTCGACACCCCGGACGTCCCCGTAGTACTTCGTCAGCCCGTCGAGTTTGATCGGCGGTGAACCGGCGCTGGACACGTCCCGAGCGACGACGGCTCACACCTTATACATGCGCGGTGGAGTCAGTTATCGATATTGCGGGGTATTCGGACCGTCACTCGCTTTCCGCGGCCTCCGACGGCCACCGTCGCGCGTCGGATTCGACCAGGCCGAGCAGCGTTCGCCGTCGGTCGCGCACGTCCCGGAGGGACTCGGCGAACTCGTCGTCCGAAACGGTCGGAATCCCGGCCTCGCGAAGGGGCGTAAGCGCCGGGGCGGGCGGGGTGCGATCCGCGGGGTCGATAAACGCCTCGTGGAGGGTTTCGAGGTAGCGCTGAACGCTCGCACGAGCGGTCCGGAGGACGATTTCGTTGGGCCGGTCCTCGCTGGGGATTCCGAATCGGTAGAGCGTCAGCGCCTCGTCCAAAATGGCGATTTCGACGACCGGGGCCCGCGCGGCCTGCGTGCTGTGAAAGTAGTGCAGAATCGGGTACGCCTTGTGATTCGCTGTCAGCGTGTTCAGTTGCGTCGCGATCGTGTCCAGCGGGTGGTCGAGCGCTCGAAACGTCTCCCCGTTCCAACTCCGCCGAACGATAGCCTCGCTTCGCGTCCCGAGTCCGTTCACGTTGTTGGCGAACGCGCGCTTCTGCGTGACCGCGTCGAGGACTGACAGCGTGTAGGTGACGCTCAACGTGATGAAGAGCAGACCGCTGGCCGTCGCGAGCGTGGTGACAAATTGCCAGCGGCCCGTCCGCGGTACGAAGTCACCGATTCCTAACGTGAATATCGTATACCCCGTGAAATAGAAGCGATCGGCCCACGAGACGGGTCCTCGGTGAAGCGTATCGACGAGGGCGCGCTCGGCGCTCGCGAAGAGCAGTGTCCACCCGCTCCAGAGCAGGAGGATCCACATCGCGAGACTCAGAACGAAAATCACCACGCCGGAGAGGCTACGCAGCCACGGATTCTCGCTCCCGAGTCTGCGAAGCGTTCGCCACGTCCACGCCATCACGCGGGACGTGAGCGGACCGGCGCCCCCCTCGACCCAGAGCGTCGTCCAGAGGAGATCGACGACGGTCCCCGCGAGCAGTACTGCGCCGAGCGCGAGATAAACGACGTTCATGTGTGACGTAAATCGATAGCGCCGTTTCTACCCTCTTATAACCGAAAGAACGTGTCGGGCGTCGGCCCTCCGTATTCCGATTGTCCGATCGGGAACGCGGAGAGACGCGAACGGAGGGGACCGACCGCGTTAGTTCGCGGCGCAGTTGTTCGGCCCGAGCTCGAGCGCCTCGACGTCGTCGCCTGGTTGCTCCTTGCCCCAGTTGATCTGCTTGATCTCGTTGTAGTTCGCGGGTTCGTCGGCGAGGCTCTCGACGATGGTTTCGACGAACGCGTCGTCGTCGCCGCTCTCGACGTAGCTCAGGAGTTCGTTCGTCGTTTCCGCCCGAAGCGCACCGAGTTCGGTGGCGACCGGGCGCATCGATTCGTCGTTGAAGTGGCCGGGCAGCACGACGGTTTCGTCGTCCAAGTCCGTCAGGTGGGCGAGACTCTCGAACAGTTGGCCGGCGGCCGCACGGACCGCCTCTTCCTCGCCGTCCTCGAGGTCGGGGCGGCCGACGCTGCGGAGGAACAGCGTGTCCCCGGAGAGCAGCGCGTCGCCGACCCGGAGCGAGACGCTCCCGGGCGTGTGACCGGGCGTGTGGATCACGTCGAGGGACCGCTCGCCGACGGGGATCGTCGCTTCGTCTTCGAGTTCCGTCACCCTGTCGAGTTCGACGGCGTCGTCCCCGTGAAGGTAGTAGGGCACGTCGAGTTCGCCGGCGAGCCGCCGAGCGCCCGAGACGTGGTCGGCATGGGCGTGCGTGTCCGCGACGCCGACGATTTCCAGGTCGCGCTCGTCGGCCGCGTTCAGGTACCGGTCGATGTACTGACTCGGATCGACGACGACGGCCTCACCGTCGTCGTGGACGAGATACGAGACGCAGCCCGTCCCGGGGCGGACGATTTGGACGACGCCGTCGACGCTGTCGATTTCGTACTGCCTGTGGACGCGGCCCCAGCCGTTCATCCCGTCGTCGATCGACTTCGCGTCGAACCCGTGCTCGCGAAGGAAGTCCGCGGCGCGCGCCGACGTGATGCCGGCGACGCACACGGTCGCGATCTCCGTCTCCGTGGGCAGTTTATCGAGGTGCGTCTCCAGCGTGGAGTAATCGTGCTCCAGCAGCTCGTCGTAGACGGGAATGTTCGTGCTGCTGTCGATGTGCCACTCGTCGTAGTCGTCTTCGTTCCGAACGTCGAGGACGAAGAGGTCCTCGGCGTCGCCGTCGCTGTGGATGCGACGGGCGACTTCGTCGGGGTCGAATTTAGTATTGCTCGTCACACCCAATACTACGGGATGCTCTCTATTAAATCAGTTGGTCAGTACGCTCACCTGTTGGCAGCGGATTCTTACTCGGATGGAACGCGCCGATAGTGACGGTTAGCAGTGGGAGATAGATATCTCTCGGGCCACTGTATCGACCGACACCGCATAGAGCGGCGTCACTGATTGTCCGCAGTACGGTCACAGCTACGAATCACTGTCTTTCAGCCCTTCGCAGCGAAAATCCGACCGATTAGAATCGACAGTGCGGTAACAGCCGTCTTTCACCGCTTCTCTCTCCCCTTCTCTACTCGATCCTTTCGGCGATCCGACGGGAGGCCGCCGAGAATTGCACCCGATTAGCCTTCGATCGGCGGCGACTGTCCGGGCTCATCGGCGTACTTCTCGCCGAATTCGCCGATGAGCTGCCCCATCTTCGCGTACCAGTCGTTGAGCATCCGCTGCATCTCCTGGGTGATTTCGTCGGCATCCCGCGGATGATAGACGTGGTAGTACCCGCCCTGCTCGTAGTTGACCTGGTCCTTCTGGAGGAACCCGGCCTGCAGCAAGCGTTTCACGGAGCGGTACGCGGTCGACCGTTCGCGCTCGATGTGATCCGCAATCTCGTCGACCGTGAGCGGTTCGTCGACGTCGTTCAGCAGCCTGAACACGTCCTTATCGATCTCCTTGAGGTCGTGGAAACACTCCAGCAGCCCCTCGCACTGCATATCCTGCCGAAGCATTTCGCCCATTGAGTCGGCCATCAGTTGGCCGTACTAGGGGGCGAACACTCAAAAGTATTTGTATAGACGGTACAATACTGTGCCCGGCTACGACGAGACCAGGCGACACCACCGCCCGGAGGTCTCGCGCCGGAGGGAGCAGACGGCGGCGAGTACGATCACCGTGCTGACGAGGACCGTCGCCCCGAAGATGAGGACGACACTCAGCGCCGTGAGTGCCGCCAGGTCGAGCGACGTTCCGAGCTCTTTCGCCCCGACCGAGAGGCTTCCCGCCAGGAGCATCGCGGCGAAGTAGCCCTTGATCGCGTCCTCGTCGACCAGTTTCGTCGCGCTGGCCCCGATGCGCGCGCCGAGCGCGCTCCCGGCGAGCAACGACCCGACGACCGGCAGCGCGACCGAGCCGGCCTGCGCGTAGACGAACGCCCCGTATGCGCCGGAAACGGTTATCTGAAGGATGTCGGTGCCGACGGCGACCGTCGCCGGAACGCCGAGGCCGTACATCATCGCCGGCATGAGAAGGAATCCGCCGCCGACGCCGAGAAACCCGGAGAGGACCCCGATTGCACCGCCGACCGCGAGGACGATCCACACCGAGACCCTGCCGTCATCGGCCAGCGTGACCGTGGGTGGGAGGCGGACCGCTTGGACGTGATCGGCGAAGGTGCGGGCACCCGATTCGTCGCGCTCGCTGCGCGCGTCCCGTAGCGTGAACAGGCCCACGATAGCGAGCAGCCCGACGTAGGCGACACTGACGACCAGATCGGCCGAACCGAGCTCCTCGAGCAGGAAGACGACCCGCTTGCCGACCTCGATGCCGGCCGTCATTCCGACGGTCATCAGCGCGGCCAGCTTGTAGTCGACCTGGCCGTGGTCGCGGTGTTTGAGCGCACCGATGACGCTCGTTCCGAAGACGAACGCCAGGCCGCTGCCGACGGCGACCTTCGCGGGGTACCCCATCACCAGCAGCGCCGGCGTCACGAGGAACGACCCGCCCATCCCGAAGAACCCGAAGAGGATGCCGATCAGCAGGCCGAACCCGACGAAGACCGCGATCATCGCGATGCTCAGTCCGAGCAGTTCCACGGCTAGTCACCTCGCAGCGCGTTGCGAGCGGTCGGGCCGGCGAGCCGCGTCATCGCTCCGTACCCGACGTACAGTGCGATCGCTTCCGCGAGGACGAGTCCGACCGTCATCGCGGCCTGCGCGGATCCGCCAAGGGTTTCGAGGCCGAACATTTCAACCGTCTGCCTCCGTATTGCTCGGTATTTTCACTAGCGTACTATACTGTTGCCGAAACGGTGATGACGAATTCTGTCGAATCATGGCGATCAGTTGGACGGTATCTCCGTTGCGGGCTCGGATTCGGACGCCGACTCGGCGGCTGCGGAACTCGGCGTCCGCCAGTAGCCCTGTGCGTACGCGCCGAGGAACATCCCGGCGATCGCCCACAGGATCGGATAGTTACCGATGCCGACGCTCGCGTAGGCGGCTCCGGGACAGATCCCGGAGAGACCCCAACCGACACCGAAGATCGACCCGCCGATAACGACGTTCCGATCGAAGGATTTCAGCCGACGCGTGTACTCGCTCGCAGTCAGCGGTGCCTGGTCGAGGTACCGCGTCGCGCCGGCGAACGTGAGGCCGGTCACGACGGCGGCCCCGCCCATGACGAACAGGAGTCCGAAGTCCTCGAACTGGAGGAAGTCTAACACGACCTCCGGACGGGCCATGCCGCTGACGGCGAGCCCGAAGCCGAAGAGCAGGCCGCCGGCGTAGATGACCGGCACGAACCACGGGCTGCGCCCGGCCGAGTTCATGGTGCCACCCCCACGGCCTGGACGAGTTGTGCGGTCCCGACCGCGACGGCGAGGAACGTTGCGACGTTCACGAGCGACGTGGACGACAGCGATCCGACGCCGCAGACGCCGTGGCCCGACGTGCACCCTTTGCCGAGGCGCGTGCCGATGCCGACGAGGAACCCGCCGCCGAGCAGCCGCCACCACTGGACGTCGGTTGTCCAGACGGCTCCCTGAAACAGGACCGCGTACGCGGCGGCGCCGCTGACGATACCCGCGGTGAACACGAATCGCCAGCCCCGCGACTGAATGTACGTGAAGCGGTTGAACCGCGGAACGTCGGAGACGTACGAGAGCGTCGACTCGAGGAACGTGCTCGCCCCCGCGATGATGCCCGTCGCGAGGTAGATGACTGCGGCACCGAGCCCGACGAGCAGTCCGCCGAGGAGATACAGCAGGACCCCTCGCGGGAAGAGTTCGCCGAGCGCGAGCGGCGGTGTGAACTCGATCATTTCAGTTCGTCAGCGCCTCCTCGCTCGCCGCGCAGTTGTTCGGACCCAGTTCGAGTTCGAACGCCTCCTCGTCGTCGGGCGACTCCCGCCCGAGGTTAGTCGCGATGATAGCCTCGTAGTTGGCCGGTCGCGGTGGCATATCCGAGACGATGAACTCGACGAACGTCTCTTCGTCCATCGACAGTGCATCCATCCCGTCCGCCAATTCGCCCAGCTCGGCCGTGTACGTCCCGTCGTCGTTCGGCGTCGCTGAGTCACTGAAGTGTGCCGGTGCGACGATCGTGTCGTCGGACCGCGATAACACCGTCTCGGTGAGCGATTCGTACAGCGTCCGCGCCGCGTTCCCGGCCGCTTCGGGATCCTCGAGATCGGGGCGGGCGACGCTCTCCGTGAAGAGGCCATCACCGGTAAACAGCACGTCATCGACTGCGTACGCGGTCATTCCCGAGGTGTGACCGGGCGTGTGAACGACGTCGATCGTCGCGTCGCCGACGGTGAGTATATCGCCGTCCGCGACGGTCTCGACGGGCTGATCGTAGTCGACACCGCGGTCCGCGGCGGGTTCGGGAACGACCGCGGTCGCATCCGTCCGCTCGGCGAGGTCGCGAATGCCGGAGATGTGATCCGCGTGGATGTGCGTGTCGAGTGCGTACGTGAGTTCGGCGCCGAGATTCCGAAGGTCCTGAACGTACTCGTCGGTGAACGCGCGAAGCGGATCGATGAACGCAGCCTCGCCGTTCGAGACGATTAGGTACGCGAGACAGCCGCTCGACGGTCGTCGGTACTGCGCGATCGTCGCGTCGCCGTCGGTATCGAGTTCGGTGTACTCATAGATGCGCGCCCAGCCAGTCATCCCGCGTTCGAGGTGGGCAACGTCGTACCCCTCTTCCTCGAGGGTTTCGGCGACGAGTTCGCTGGAACCGCCTTTCGCACAGACGACCGTTATTTTTCGGTCCGCGGGAAGGTCCTCGCGGAGAGCCGTCGGAAGTCCGTCCAGTAGCTCGAAGTAGGGGGAGTTCACGATCTCGACGTTCTCCCCGTCGATGCGCCACTCCTCGAAATCGCCTTCCGAACGAACGTCGAGGAGGAACACCTCCTCGCCGCCGTCGATCCGCTCTTTCAGCTCTTCGGGCGTGATCGATTCGATTGCGTCCCCGTCGTCGGGGCGGTTTCCGGTAGTCATCGTCACCGTCTTCTACAGACGGGTCGGCAATAAGGCTTTGCATAGTATTTCTAATATCACACAATACTAATACCCAAATAACGGCGCTAATCGGCCAGATATGCGTTTCACTCGATTATTTGGTTCGTAGTTGTGCTGTATCAGTGTACTACTAACGATACGCTTTTATCGGCGGAAGCAATATTGGGCGATGAAGTCAATACCATGACCGAATACGATATCACCGAAACGCTCGACGTGACGGGACAGAACTGCCCGATGCCCGTCGTCAAGACGAAGCAGAACATCGACGGACTCGACGAGGGAACGGTCCTCGAGGTCCTGGCGACCGATCCCGGAACCATGAGCGACATCGCCGGCTGGGCGGAGACGACCGACGGCGTCGAACTCCTCGACCAAAACGAGGGAGACGATGTCTTCGCACACTACGTCCGCAAGACGGAGACCCGATGAGCACGGATACCACACAACCGACGGGTGCCGACGACGAGACCCGCTCTCGCGCGGAACTCGAAGCACGCGTCGCCGAACTCGAGTCGCGACTCGCTGACGTGGAGAACAAGCTCGACGACGGACAGCCAAAGCTGTCCATCATCGCGACGAAAGGCACCCTCGATATGGCGTACCCGCCGCTCATCCTTGCGAGCACCGCCGCGGCGTTCGGGTACGACGTAACGGTCTTCCACACGTTCTGGGGGCTGGACATCCTCCACGAGGAGAAATCCAAGAACCTACGGCTGAGTTCGGTCGGGAATCCGAACATGCCGGTCCCGAACGCGGTCGGGGCGCTCCCCGGCATGGATCGGCTGACCACGTCGCTGATGGAAAAACGGATCGAGGACAACGACACGGCGTCCATCGAAGAACTCATCGAAACCTCGCTCGAGATGGGCGTCGGGTTTCAGGCGTGTCAGATGACGATCGACCTCCTGGACTACGACGAAGCCGACTTCTACGACGGCGTTACCGTCGGTGTCGGCGCCGCCACGGCCATTCAGGACATGGCCGAGGCCGACGTTCAACTCCTCATCTAACGCCGGCCGATACATATCCGATTCAGTACATGTTCCGCTACCACGGAGATCGACCCGACCGACGCGGACCACAGAGCGATGGGAGCAGGGCTGGTAGAAGAACCTATGAAACCGAGCTCTGCGACGGCTCATCGCTACCGGAGCGACGACAGTTGGCGGAGCAGGGCCAGAAATCGGCGGGCGACCGTCTTCGCCGACGGACTCGCCTCCTCCGCCGGCCGTCCCGACTCCGCCTGGCGCGACCATTTGCGTCGGGAGTATCGGGAACCGACGAGCAAGAGCACCGCCGAGGAACCCGTCGAAAATGATGGCTGAAAGACGGACCCGCCGGCTCACTGACGACGTGGCCGACCTCGAACGGCGTCCGACCGTTTCCGGTGGACTGCCGAACGCACCGTGAGCGAACCGGTTCTCCGGCAGGGCATCCGCGAACACCTCGGACAGTTCTCGCTGCACGTCCTGCTAGTGTTCGCGACGGGGCTCACCATCGGGTCCGAGCGGACCGTCGTGCCCGTCTTAGGCGAGGACGTCCTCGGCGTCGAGTCGTTTTTCGTCATCGGCTCGTTCGTCGTCTCCTTCGGGTTCGTCAAAGCGCTGCTCAACCTCTACGCCGGCAAATGGGGGGAGGAGTACGGGCGCAAGCCGGTGCTCGTCCTCGGTTGGATCACCGCGCTGCCGATTCCGGTGATCCTCATCTACGCACCCAGCTGGAGCTGGATCACGGTCGGGAACGTTCTGCTCGGAATCAACCAGGCGCTGACCTGGAGCATGGCGATCAACGCCAAGATCGATCTCGCGGGACCCGACCAGCGGGGACTCGCCGTCGGGATCGACGAAGCGTTCGGTTACACCGGCGTCGCCGCGGGCGCCTGGCTCACGGGCGTCATCGCCGGCCGAACGAGCCTCCGTCCGGAGCCGTTTTACTTCCTCGCCGTCGTGGTCGTGCTGGCGGTCCTGATCTCGGTTTTCCTCATCGAGGAGACGGTGCAGTTCGCACGGATGGAAGGGGACGACGACCACTACGACGCGGACCTTCCGTTCGATGAGGTGCTGAAGCGGGCGACCTACGGCGACCGGACGCTGTTCGCGGCGGCACAGGCCGGGCACGTCGAAAACTTCGTGGATACGCTGTTCTGGATCGCGGTGCCGCTCTATCTCACGAGTCAGGGGTTAGAAATCGCGGCCGTCGGCGTCGTCGTTGGCGTCCACAGCGCAATGTACTTCCTTCAGATCGCGACCGGCGGCCTCGCCGATCGCATCGGCCGCCGACCGCCCGTCGTCGCGGGGATGTTCCTCGCCGGAGGGGGCGTCCTCGGGATGGTGCTCGTCGAGGGCTACCTGCCGTGGGCGCTCCTGTCCGCGATTTCCGGACTGGGGATGGCGCTGCTCTATCCGAACCTGATGACCGTCCCCGGCGACGCGGCCCACCCGTCGTGGCGCGCGGCCGGAATGGGCGTCTATCGGATGTGGCGGGACGCCGGCTACGGCGTCGGAGCGATCGTCATCGGACTCTCGATGGAGTTCGTGGGCGTCGCGGCCGCGTTCCACGTGACCGCGATCTTGATGTTCCTCTCCGGCGGGATCGTCTACCTGTGGATGGAAGAGACGCACCCGGACTTCGGCACGCACGAGCCGCCAGCCCCTGCCACGGAAACGATCCGCGAGTAAGGGACCGCTCAGCGAGACGCGTTCTCGATCGCTAACTACTATTTCACCGCGCGGTATCCAAAGCGGAAGCCGTCGCCCCCGACCTCACCGCGAATTTCGCGCGAAGATCCAACTACCGACCCGTGTTACTATCCGGACGGTCGAGACGTCAGCCGGGATCGCTAATTCGTCGTTGACGACGGACGATGCCGGTCTCCGCCGGGACGCTAGTCATCCTCGGCCGGCCGCTCGTCCCGAATGATCGTCACCGATCCAGGCGATCGCCTGGCGACCCGTTCGGCGACGCTTCCCAGGAGGTATCGTTCGAGTCCGCGCCGGCCGTGACTCCCGAGGACGACATGGTCGACATCATGCTCCTCGGCGTAGCTGACGATCGTTTCGGACGCCGTTCCGACTTCCGTCGCCGTCGTAATCTCCGCGTCGTACTCGCGAGCGATCGCCTCGGCCTCGGCGATCACCGCCTCGGCGGCCGCCTGCGATCGTTCGAAGGCCTCTTCGGCGTAGAACACGCCGTCGATCCCGTCCGCGCCGGCCCACTCCCAGGGATCGTTCACGTAGAGGACGCGGATCGTCGCGTCGTCGTACGTCGAGAGCGCGTGGCGCAACGCGGCGGCTGCCTGCGGCGATTCGTCGAACGCGACCAGTACTGTGGGCGTCATACGTCTCCGGTCGACGACCAGCGATAAATCGTCCAATCATAGCGCGAGGACATATCGGTCTCCAGACCGGACAGACGGGCGACGGACTGACGGAGCGCTCGAGCGCGAACGCGAAGTCCAGGCCGACGACGAGCGCAACGCTCGACCGTGTGCTACCGCGGCGTTCATACCGAATCCGGCGGATTCCCCGCGATCAGCACTGGGATCCGGTCGTGACGACCCGACGGTCCGTGTGCGGTCGTGCCGTCCGCGCCCGAACCCATCGCGACCGTCATTCGTTCCGTCTGAGCTTCTCGCGCCGCGTCTCGAACTCCTCCTCGGAGAGGTCACCGCGCGCGTAGGCCAGGCGCAGTTCCTCGAGGGCCGGATCGATCGACCCGGTCGCCGACGAGCCTCCGGCCACGAGGCCCCGGTACAGGAGGTAGCCGATGCCGACGAAGACGACGAGCCAGACGAGCATCATGCCGATGCCCCAGAGCGGGGAGAACCGAGCCGTTCCGCCGTCCCACCACCATCCCATCATTCCCATCATCGGCATGGCGACGACCATCAGCAGCATCGGGAGCAAGACCAGCACCGCGAGGACGAGAAGGACGACTCGGAGCGTGCGGTCGGCGGTGGACTCTGTCGACATGTCTGAGTGTAGGACTACTGACGAGATAAAGGAATCCCCCGTCGCATTCGCTGGCACCGTGACGAGAGGTGAGCGCGCCGTCTGGCTGACGAGCTTGGGCAGGGCGTTCGAGCAGGCTCGGTCGGCTCTCTCGAAGCGGGCTGATCGGATCGCAATCGTAGGGAACGGGCCCGAGTAACCGCACTCAGCCGATCGACGGCGCTACAGGGGGCGCGCCCGAGGCGTGACTCGAAGGAATCCGGAGTTATCGAACGACCGTCACCGGAACCGGCGCTCGTCTGATTACGGTTTCGGCGACGCTCCCGAGGAGGATCCGTGCGACGCCGGATCGCCCGTGACTGCCGATGACGATGTGGTCGACGTCGTTCTCGTCCACGTACTCGAGGATCGTTCGAGCGGGTTGCCCGGTTTCGACGACGGATTCGAGGACGGTCGTTTCGAGGATCCCCGCGTCGTCGGCCCGGTCGCGCGCCTGGTCGCCGAGTTCGTCGCCGCGCTCGAGCGCCCGTTCGTAGGCCTGCGCGTCGTAGTAGCTATCGTAATCGCCGTACATGCCTTCGATCGGATCGACGACGTGGAGCGTCGTGATCGCCCCGCCGTCGTAGTTCGAGACGGCGTAGTCGAACGCGGCCCACGATTGCGGCGATCCGTCGAGTGGGACGAGCACGTGCGTTGCCATACTGAATCCACGCTCCGAGCGCACAAGAACCCCGACCAGAGCGTTCCCTAAAGCGCTCGATTCGAGCCGGATTTCCGACGGATGACGAATGACGGATAGAACCACCGGGGCAGGCGTCGGAGAGACACGGGCGGCCTCGAGAAAGCATTCGTCGAACGACTCGAAGCACAGGGAACCGACGCGGTCGACGACATCGCGGCCGAGTTCGACGAGAGGGCCCCCGAACTGGACGTGACGACCGCCGTCGTCCGGACGACCTCGTTCGAGGGCGTCGCCGCCGGCATCCGCGAGTACGTCGCCGACCACAACATCGACTGTCTCGTCGTCGGATCGCACGGTCGGTCGAACCTCCGGAAACAGCTTCTCGGCAGCGTCACGTCGACCCTGATACGAACGGTCGACGTCCCGGTGCTGGTCGTCCCCCGCTCTTCGGACGTGCGCGAGTAGACCGACGGGCTCGGAACGGGGCCGGCGGCTACGCCATGCCTCGCCACGGTTGCACGAGACTCGCATTCACACGTTAGCACAACGTATATTTGCAGATACAGGTAAACGGTGGATATGTCCGGAACCGAGCCCGAAATCGACGAAGTGGATCGGGGTATCCTCCACTTTCTTCAGAAAGACGCTCGGAACAACGCGACCAGAGAGATCGGTGAAGCGGTCGGCGTCTCCGCTGGAACCGTTCGGAACCGTATCGAGAAGCTCGAAGAAGCCGGCGTCATTCGGGGATACGTTCCCGATATCAACTACGAAAAGGCGGGCTATCAATTGGTTATTCTATTCACATGTACTGCGACCAACCCGTCGGAGACGCTTGCCAAAGACATTCTCAGCACACACGGCGTCGTCACGGTGCGGAAGTTGCTCGCCGGAGAAGAAAACTACCACGTGACGGTCGTCGGCACCGATACGGCCGACGTCTCTGAAATCGCCAATTCGATCCGCGAATCCGGACTCGAAATCGTTCGATCCGAGGTTCTAGATGAGGAGCTCGTCCAGCCGTTCAACCACTTCGGGGAAGACGTTCCCCGCGACGATGAATGAAGGGTCTTGTTAGGTAAAGTTTGTTGGGATATCTACGAAATAAGCAGCGAACAGCTGATTGATTTCGCGATTGCATATTTTTGGGCGAGGGGTTATATCCCAACGCCGGGTGGGTGCTCGTAGTGGATAGTACACAGACTCAGACGAAGACCGGTCAACGTACAGGTAACAGTTCTCTAGACATTTTGCTCGTCGAAGATAATCCGGGTGACATCCGCCTCACTCGAGAAGCGCTCACCGAGGCGGATCTGGAGTATTCGCTCGACGTCTTCACGAACGGAGAGAACGTGCTACACTACCTTTCGGAGAACGTCCCCCAGCCGTATCCGGATCTCGTCTTTCTCGATCTCGATCTTCCCGGAAAAGACGGCGACGAAATTCTCGAAACGATGAGAGACGACTCGCAACTCAGGAATCTACCCGTAATCGTTCTCACGAGTTCCGAATCCAGGGAGGATATTAGACGCTGTTACGAAGCGACCGCCAACGCGTACGTGACGAAACCGACGGACCACGATCGATTCATTACGATCATGGAATCGATTGCGCAGTTCTGGGTCGAGCAAGCGGAGTTACCGCCGGACCCGTAACCGGGTACGTTCGACAGTGTTAGATCACTCGCCTACGGTCGATGGTGCTCCGACCGAGTGCAATCGAACGACCGAAGTATTGATCTATATGGGAAATACTACGGCGAGCCTCGGGTCGCCTCGCCAGCGCCGAGCCGACGGTCGCGACCAAGAACTTTGCCCGAGCACGGAAAACGTTCCATCCGATGGGCTCTCGACGCACCGTTCGATCGCTCGCCGTTGCAGGCGCACTCGCCGTCCTCGCCGGTCTCGGGTACGCGCTCTGGTGGCGACGGAACCCGACGCCCTGTCCGTATTCGCAGCGACGCTGGGTCGACCTTCCCCGGCCGATCCTCACTCGGTCCAGCGTCCGTGACGTCCTCGATCCGCGGCCGGGAGAGCGGATTCTCGAAATCGGTCCTGGAACCGGCTACTACACGGGAACCGTCGCACGGGCGATCGGGCCGGCGGGAACGCTTCACGCCGTCGACGTCCAGCCCGAGATGGTCGAGCACCTGCAAGCGCAGATGCGCGAACGAGGCGACCGGAACGTCGAACCGATCGTCGGGGACGCGCGAGCGCTTCCGTATCCTGACGACAGCTTCGACGCCGCGTACCTGGTCCTCGTGCTCGGCGAGATTCCGGACCGAGAACGCGCGCTCGCGGAACTCCACCGCGTCCTGAAACCGGGCGGCCGTCTCGTCGTCGGTGAACTGCTCCCCGATCCCCACTTCGTTCGTGCCGGAACGCTCCGGCGCCGCGCCGAAGGGCAGGGCTTGCAGTTCGATGAGCGCGTGGGAACGCGCGTCGGCTACGTCGGCTCGATTTCCGTTCCGACGTAGCCCGACTGGTTCGGACAGTACTCACGCCGGACGACTCGGTCCGCCTCCGCTCGCTCGACGCGACCGGCACCCCGACAGTATTGTATAGTAAGTACAAAACCCTTAAAGGCGATCGGTTCGTACGGTGGAGCGATGACGACCGAATCACCAACGCAGTCAACCGACGACCCCGTCCGCGTCGAGAGCGAGACTCACCTCGACGAGATCGTCGCCGATCACGACGTCGTGCTCGCGGACTTCTACGCCGACTGGTGTGGTCCCTGCAAGATGCTCGAGCCCGTGCTCGAGGACCTCGCCGAGGAAACCGCGGCCGTGATCGCGAAGATCGACGTCGATCAGCACCAGCAACTCGCCGGGACGTACGGCGTCCGAGGCGTCCCAACGCTCGCACTCTTCGCGGACGGCGAACAGGTCGAACAGCACACCGGCGCCCTGTCGGCGGATCGACTCCGCGGCCTGGTCGAGGGATACACCGCCGAGTGAACGGACCGAACGATCGAGTTGATTTCGCCACGACTGTCCGCGACGCCAGCATCGTCGGCAGGTAGTGTCGTCCCCGGCGCTTCGAGCGGACGATCGAACCGATAGGCCGTGCTGTATAGAATCGACGCGATACGCGTGTTTTCTTCGCTACCGGTGGCATCGCGTCACCCGATCCAGAAGTCAATACTGGAATGCCGCCGCCTGTCCCATCTACTGTCCGATACGTACACAATCTGCAATACGTTTATATGGGTTTACTTCTAGTTACGAATCGATCCATGCCAACCTGTGGCAACTGCGGCGCGTACGTGACGCGGGATTTCGTTCGCGTGTTCGGCGTCGACGGCGATATTCAGGGCTGCCCCGACTGCGCAACGTACCGAGAATTATACACCGGAGCCGGTGTCGTCCATCCGGCCGGGAACGAGAACCAGTCCGCGTCGCTGCCCCACTCCGGGCGCTGATTCGCTCGGACTGGCTCGGCGCGTCGCTCCTCGCACACCCGCCCGCCTGGCGTGACGAACTCACGACGCCAGGCGACCGATTCTCGCGGCTCCGGTCGGCGCTCCAATCGCCGCGCCCTGCGAGACTCGGCCCGGCGATGTGGACGACGGCCGCCGTACCGGCGGGAGGGCTGCGTTCGAACCGCGTCAGAACGGCGGGTCACTCCGAGCGCGACAGCGACGCTTTGATCCCGTCTCGTTGCACCGCCCAGAGCCCCGCGGCGACCGTCCCGGCGACGACGGCAGGCCAGCGATCGCTACTGAGATAGAGGCCCGGCGACGGCGGCCGGTACGTGCTCCCCGGGAAGAAAACGGCGTACGCCTCGCCCGTGGCCGTGAGCAACGCGACGTCGAGGACGTGGTGAGACACCGCGCCGATGGCGATCAACGCGATCGCCTGGCGTCGGTACTCGGGGGCGACCAGGAGCGAGCCGAGGAGGACGACGAGTAGCGAGCCGCCGAGGGTGTGAAGCGGTGCCCACGAGAACGGCAGGCCGACGAGCAACTCGACGACGCCGTCGGGAATCACGAGTTGGATCTTCGTGAAATCCGGCGAGAGTGCACCGATCAGGACGAGGGTGACGTGGGACGGCTGCAGGTGCTCGTATCTGAACGAAAGGAGCGTACCGATGCTGTAGCCGACCAGCACGTGCGTGAGGAGATCGGGCATTACGGATCACGCTCGGTGCGGGGACGGTCGACAGTCGCTCCCGCTCGGCGATTCTCGTGGTCGCTATCGACCGATGATTCGCCCGTCCGCAGCGCAGCGTCACGCTCGTCGGAGCCCGATCGGCGTCGATCCGGGCTCGCCGACGTCGCGGTCGCGGATCGCGGAACGAACGCGATCCGCGCGCGATCGAACCGCCAGCCGCGGACGAGTCGCACGAGGACCCAGCAGCCGGCGACGAACGAGACGCCGACCATGTAGAGCGTCTCCTGCGGTTCGCTCGTGATCGTCCGCTCGGCGTCGAGGGTCGACTCGTCCGCAAGGGCTCCGAAGGCGGTTACCCGGTCGCCTTCCTCGAGGGGACCGGCCGACTGCTGCAGGCTCTCGTCCGCGTTCACGACGGTAAATCGGCCGTAGCCGCTCGCTCGCGTCGCAATCACGACGGGATCGGTCTCGACGACGATGCCGCCGAGAGCGACCCGATCGCCGACGTACGCATCGGGATTCGGCGTTACCTCGACTTCATCCGGATAATCGCGCGCGAGCGGTTCGGCAGCGGTCGCCCCCGTCCAGCCCATGAGTGCGAGCAGCGCGACGAGAAGGGCCACGCCCGCGAGGAGGCGACCGGACTGGCCGAACGGTTCGCTTGCTGGCATCTACTGCGTGCGAGTGCGGCGCGAGACATAGACGTTGTGGAGTGGCCAGGCCAGCCTGATTCGGATCGTCGAACCGAACGGCGACGCCTCTCACGGCCGGACGGCCGATTCGCGTCTGTCTGTCCGCACAAAAACCGGTTTACGACCGTTCGTCGTCCGTGACGTCGTACTCCGCGATTTCGCTCGAGCCGCAGGACCGACAGCGCTGATCCGTCGACTCCAGTGTCGTCCCGCAGTTCCGACACTCGTAGATAACGCTGTCGTCGGACAGCCACCGCCGAACCGCGGTGGTGAGAGCCATACATTTAGCATGAGTAAGAGGAGAGGGAAAACCGTTTGCCTTGCAGTTGTCGTTGGTTCAATCGACTACGACGATCAGAGAACCGTATTGGTGCGTTCCGAGCGACTTGTGATGACGTACGAGCGACCGCCGGTCTCGTCCCCTGTGACGCCATCGATCCGGAACGCTGTCCCACTGACGATTTCTGTACGACTGCACACCGTGGAACAGGAAGTAACGGGTAGTGAGCCGACGAACCCGGCTACTTTTACGTGAAAGCAACGTAGTGAGTTGTATGGTACCGAGGAACACAGGGGCGAGAACACCGCTCGAACGGATTCGAACGCGATACGAAAACACCGACAAGAAGTGTCCGGAGTGTGGCTACGTGGACGAATCGGGGAACTGGGAGAGTAAGACCGACGGTCGGACGCTCGTGTACCGTCACGTCTGCCCCAGTTGCGACGCGAGCCGCGAGCACGTCTTCACGTTCAAATGACCGGGATGACGGCGCTTGCACGCAAAGAATGGGAGTGAGTTCGCTCTCGCAACCGCTATCGCTCCGCTCTACTCGTCGGGGAACTCCCGGGCAGCCAGGTCCATCGAGTCCATCTTCCCGGTCGCAAACGGCCGCAGAACGAACCGGAACGTCGCGGGCTCCGCTTCGACTTGGTAGCGTTGGATCGGATCCGTCGGCGTCCCGCCCACGCCGGTAACGGCGTGGTCGAGGTTGAATCCGACCGAGCCGCGGTCCTCGAGTTCGTACTGGTGGTCGGCCTCGTCGAGGTTCGCCCATTGTTCGAGGCTGACGTTCATGGTAGTATCGCCGGCGACGCCGAGGAGTCCGACGTCGCCGTCGGAGAGCGTCGCCCAGCGCGTGTCGGCCTTGTTTCCGTTATCCGTCGGGGGTAAGTACGGCACGTACTGCTCGTCGACCGATCCCGCGTACCGACCGACGGGAACGCCCCACTTGCGGTCGGGGTAGGTTTCGATCGCTCCGCGACCGTACCACTCGAACTCGTCGAACCGCTCGGGGAGTTCGAGTTGGACACTGACCTTCGGAAGCCACCCCTCGACGGTACTCCGAAGTTCGCCGTTCGGGTCGGTTTCGACCTCGAGAGCCACGTCTCCGCTGCCGTAGACGCGGTACCGGTAACTGGTCTCGAACCCGGGCCCCTCCTGACCGGCGTCTTCGAACTCGTCGAGATTTAGCCACGCGACCGCACCGTCGATCGGTTCGTCCGCGAGCGTCTCGAGTTCGTCCGGCGAGAGCGCGCGGTCGTAGATCCGGACGTTGTCCATCGCCGTTCCGTCCGCGACGCCGGGAGCGACCTCGGTCGGCACATCGACGTGGGTCAACGAACCGTCGAACGCGGCGCTCGACCCTTGTTGCTCTCCGTCGATGTACAGCCGCATCTCGGTTCCGTCCCAGACGCCGGCGAGATGGTGCCACCCCTCCGTCCAGTCGTCCGGAACGGGCGCATCGGCGACCTGCCAGCCGCCGTCCGCGTTGAAGACGAACTCCAGGTAGCCGTCGCGGTCGGCGCGACGGCGCTTTAACAGATACTGTCGGCCGCCCTTCGAGATGTACGTTTGCGCATCGCCGCCGTCCTGCGGTTCGCCGGGTCGGACCCAGCACTCGAGCGTCAGCCCGGCTTCGGTGATGTCGAGACTCTCGGATCGTTCGAACGCGAGCGAACTGTCCCCGCCGAACTCGACTGCGGTTCCGGAGACGCCCTCGACGATCGACGGCTCGTTTCGGAGGTATCCGTCGTTCCCGAACTCGGTCGCGTCGGGGGTCAACTGCTCGTCGGTCACCGTCCCCTCGACGAAGCTCTCGACGTCGACGCGAACGGTGGAATCGTCCGATTGTCGGACGTCGATCGACTCGACAGAATGCGTGAGGTCGTCGAGTCCCGCGTCGTACCAACTGTAAGCCGGCGCGCTGCCCCACTGTTGGACTTCGTTCATGATCGGCGCGCGCCACGCGTTGAACAGCGGTCCCCGCTCGAGGACTTCCGTCCCGTCGTACCGCATCGAGGAGAGCGTCCCGAGATCCGTATCGAACGTGTACTCGAAGCCCTCGCCGGAGACGACGACGTCGTCTCCTTCGGAGACCGTCAGCGGCGGCATTTCGTCGGGGTCGACCGGTTCCGGGTCGGGCGCGTCGAAGGGAACGTCGAGTTGCTCGACGGCGACTTCGTGACCGGCGTCGGCGTACTCCGTCCCCTCCGGCAGCGTAAACGAGAGGTTCAGACGGTACTCGGTCCCGGGTTCGACGTCGTCCGGTTCGTCTAGCGGGACCGAGACGCACCGAGACTCTCCGGGCGGAAGGGCGAGATCGAGATCCCCCGACTGGACCGTCTCGTCGTCGGCGACGAGTTCCCACGACCCGTCGAGGGCGTCGAGGGAAGTGAAGTCGTACTGGTTCGTCACGTAAATCTGACCGTCGGCGACGTCGGCATCAGCGACGCCGACCGGCTGGTGACTGTGTTTGAGCTGCCACAGCTCGGGCTGCGGCCGACGGTCCGACCACAACAGCCCGTTCAGCGAGAACGCGCCGTCGGGGCCGTCGTTGTGGTAGAACTGGTACGCTTCTCCGTCCGCGGTGACGTCGTTCAAGTCCTGGTTCACCCAGTCCCAGACGAACCCGCCCTGGAGGCTCTCGTCCCGCAGGAGGTCCGCGAAGTCGTACCGGAGGACGGCCCCCTCACCGGACGAGCCGTCGGCCGCTGCGGCTTCGTCGGCGTCGACGGCGCGATCGTAGATGCCGACGGAGTCGATCGTGACGCTCGCGTACGCGTTGCTTTCAGCGTCGGCGCCGATCGTCACTCGCGTGTCGCCACCCGCAATCTCGTCGGTAGCGTGGGTCTCGGACGCGAGCTCCTCGCCGTCGACGGACAGCCGTAGTTCGTCGGCACCACAGACGGCAACGATCGTGTGCCACTCGTCGTCGTTCAGTCCATCCGGAACCGGCGCGGTGACCGTTTCGCCGTCACCGTCGATAGCGAACGCGATCGAGCCGTCCGCGACCCGCAACGCGTACCGTTCTCCCCCGGTGACGAGCGGCGAGTGCTCGCTCGCGTCGAGGTCCCGAACGGTGAGGTCGACCGTAAAGCCGGGGCTCGTCCCGTCGTGTGCCGGCGCGTTCCGAACATCGAGATAGTCGCCGCTCCCGTCGAGGACGACGGCGCCGTCGGTGCTGCCACCCGGTGCGGCGTCGGGACCGGGAACCACGTCCGGCGAGCCGACCAGAGCGCCGTGGCCGTCGTCGTCGGCGCGGTTCGTCGCGCGCCGGACGGGTGGCATGATGTGTCCGGACCACATCTCGTTGACCAGGCCCAGGCTGTTGCCCATCGCGTGGTTGTACTCGCCCATCACGACCGATCGGAGGCCGTCGCCGATGTGCGAGCCGTCGGCGGTCCGCAGGAGCGTCCCGACGCTGGGATAGCGCGGGCCGAGCATATCGCTGTACTCGACGTTCCAGCCCCCGCCGTTGGGCTGGTGATACATGAGGCGATCGGGTGCGAGACCCTCGACCGGTCCGCTGTACGACTCGACGGATTCGACGCCGCTCACATCGGCGGTGTCGGGCGGCAGGTACTCGTCGTCGTCCATCGCGAGGGCCGCCATGTTGATATGTTCGGCGCCGGTGCCGGCCTCGTTGCCCGTCGACCACGAGAACACGGACGCGTGGTTTCGGTCGCGGAGGATCATCCGACGGAACCGCTCGACGGCCTGGTCGTGGTAGGCCTCCGTGTTCGCTACTAACCCTTCCCACCAGTGGGATTCGACGTAGACCTCGTCCTGAACGTAAATCCCGTACTCGTCCGCGAGGCGGTACAGCGACGGGTCGTTCGGGTAATGGGAGGTCCGGATCGCGTTCACGTTGAACCGCTTCATCGTCTCGAGATCCTCGCGGAGCGTCTCGATCGGAACGGTCCGGCCGGCGTCGGGATCGGTCTCGTGCCGGTTCACGCCCTTGACGTTCACCGGCTCGCCGTTGACCGTGATAACTGCGCCCTGATCGCCGCGAGTCGTCTCGTATTCCCGGAAGCCGACCTTCTCGAGCATGACTTCGGTCGTCTCGCCGTCGGCGGCGAGTTCGAGCACCAGTGTGTAGAGGACCGGATGCTCGGCGGACCACTTCGCCGGGTTCTCGACGTCGGCTTCGAGCGCGAGGACGGCGCCGTCGCCGCCGACCGTCTCGGACGCGGAAACGGTCGCTACCTTCCGTCCGTGCGGTGGGTCGTCCCTCGTAGGCTCGCCGCGGTCGCCTGGCGGCCCGCGTCTCGGATCGGCCCAGTCCGGGCTGAACAGGTGTCCCGTGACCGTGTACTCGCCCCGTTCGTCGTCGGTATAGTTGGCGAGTTCGACGTCGACGGAGAGCGCGGCGTCCTCGTAGTTCTCGTCGAGGGCCGTGCGGACGTCGAAGTCCCGGAGGTGGACCTGCGGTGTGGAGTAGAGGTAGACGCTCCGGTGGATGCCCGAGTACCGGAACATGTCGATCGTCTCGAGCGCCTCGCCGTCGGACCAGCGATAGACTTGAACCGTCACCCGGCTTTCCTCGCCGGGAGAGACGTGATCCGTGACGTCGAACTCCCCGGGCGTCATCGCGCCCTGCTGGAACCCGACGTATTCGCCGTCGATCCAGACGAAGTACGCTTGCTTCGCGCCCTCGAAGTGGAGGAACACTTCCCGGCCGTCCCACTCCGATGGGACGGTAAACGTTCGTCGATACGTCCCGACCGGGTTCGCGCCGTCGTCGCCGACCCCGGGGACGTCGACCAGGCCGTCCTCGTCGGGGACGAGATCGCCCTCTTGGCTCGGATCGTAGTGGTCCCACGTGATCGCGGTGTTCATGTACAGTCGCTGGTCGTACCCCTCGGTTTGCCACACCGACGGAACCGAGATCGAGTCCCAGTCAGTGACGCCGTCGTAGGATTCGGGAACGTCGGACGGGCGCTCGTAGAACCGAAAGTCCCACTCGCCGTTGAGCGACCGGAAGTACGGCGAGTGTTCGAACCGCGATTCGAGTTCCGTGAACGGTTCGTCGGCCCGTCGAGCGGTCCCGACCGACTCGTACGGGATCGCGGTCGTGACGTGGGTCGGTTCCCCGTTCTCGGCGAAGACGCTCGGATCTTCGAGATACGCCGAGAGGTTGCGTATCCGTCCGGGGCTGGATCCGTCGCCGGTGTCCGGTGCACCGACGCTTTTTCCGGCGACCGCTGGCACGAGCGCAGCCAACCCGGTCGCTGCTAAGAACTCCCGCCGGGACGGAGCCAGTGAGGTACTGACGGCTCGCCCCGCTTCTCCACCTCGCTTTTGGGTCATGTGTGACCTCGCGACGTACTACTCGCAAGTTGCATCTGTCTCTCCATTCCGCTTTGGCCGTATCATATATGATCAAATAAAATTACGGATGTATGTGAATATATTATATAGATTGTTCTGACACTATCTGGTCGTCCGAGTGGAGTACTGATGCCGGCGTCCGATCGGTGCGTGACCGGTGTAGTCGTTGCCTATCGGATAGGGCTCGAATTGAACGATCCGTTCACTACCGCTCGATCGACTGCCAACCCGCGAATGACGGAAGCGGTTCACCCTCGGAACGCGCCGGCACAGGTAGATGGCAGGAGGGTCGCGGAGTAACCGGTAACATCGGCTTCGCCCTCGCAGCCTCGAGCGGTGCACGCAACTCTGAGACGGACGAAGGCGGTACGGGCTGGCTTCCGTGCCGAAAATAAGCGTTCGGAATCGGGCGCGACTTGAACCCGGACGGGAGTCGTTTTCCACGGTCCGTACGGCCGTGCTGGTTTCCACCAGATTCGCGAATCTCGGTCGCCCGAGATCCGGTACTTGGCCTTCGCGCGCATCCGCCATGGCGGATGCGTTCCGGATCGCTTCGGTTCTCCTTCGGGGCGTTCATCTCGTCTCCGTGTTATCGGAGACTGGATTGTACCCCGACTCGGCGACGGACCGTTCTTGCGAACGAACCGACGTCGATCGTCCGGTGTGTCCTCGCGCCCGTATATGTTGTATGCTACCGAGGAACATAAACCTTCTCGGCCGAACGATGATATGTCCCTCCGCCGGACGGAGAACGGCTGTCGAGGCAAAACCGGCGGTTACGGACGACCGCATCGAGCGGTGCCGGTCCACCGAGTTCGACTCGAATTTAGTAGCGGCCGTACGTAGCAGCGAGTATGCGCGACCCAGACCGGACCGGCGTCACACTCACGTGTCCCCGCTGCGAGGCGGCGCTATCGGCCCGTGACCGGGAGCTACGGTGTGATACCTGCGGCGAATCGGTCCCCGTCGTCGATGGTATTCCGCACTTTCCCGTCGCCGCGGGGTCGACCGTTCCCTCCGCGTTCGATGCGCTGTCGTCGATCTACGAAACGCGGTTCTGGTTCCCCGTCGTCTATCGCCTGATCGGTGGGTTACGTGCACCTGCCGACGACCGATCGCTCCTCGCCGACGCGCTCGACGGAGCCGGGGCCGAAGTGCTCAACGTGGCCTGCGGGACGGGACGATTTACCCGGTATATCGCGACCGACGCCGCGTTCGTCTGGGGAATCGACGTCTCGACTGGGATGGTACGGCGCGCCCAGCGGTACGCCGCGCGAGACGGGCTCGACGCGATCGCGTTCGCCAGAATGGATGCCGAGAATCTCCGGTTCAAGGAGGCGACGTTCGACGGGGTCTCCTGTTGCTGGGCGCTGCATCTATTCGGGGAGATTCCGACGGCGGTGGCGGAAATGTATCGGGTGCTGACGCCGGACGGACGGCTCGTCGGGACGACCCTGAGCAGGGACTGGCTGCTTGCTCTCCCAGGCGCTCGATCCGTTCTACGCCGAACGATCGGAGTCCGCGTTTTCGACCGCGAGGGCCTCCGAGACCTCCTCTTCGACGCGGGCTTTACGACGGTCCAGTTCGAGCGATACGGTGCCGCGCTCTTCTTCAGCGCCGAGAAGTGAGGGCGACCTGGTCGCTACGCCCAACGCATCCGCCTGCGTCGGGTCGCTACGTCACTTGCCGGTGACGGATCGACGAAACCATCGGTCGCCTCCCATCGACGAGCATGTCCGCATCGCGTACGGTCATCACATCTATCAACCACTCTCATACCGCTGGCCGATGACGTATCAGTAACCCATGGCTGTCAGAAACCCGGAGCCGCTTGCGCGCCATCGATCGCGGCCCGCCGAGAGTCAGATCCTGTGGACTGAGTGTCCGACGTGCGCTGGACCGCTCCGCCACGGTACCAGGCGGTGTCCCCACTGCGGCTCCCGCACCTGCCAGCCCTGGTGGCTGACTCGTCCGAGCGTCGGGGCCGCCGTGCTTCTCGTCGTCGCGATCGCAATCGGCTGGCTGCTCGCGAACCGCCGACGGCGGTAAGAACGCGGCGAGACTCGATCCAGGGCGAGGCGACGTGGCTCGAACACCGATTCCGGCAGCCCGGGGACGTACTCGTCGCGCGATCCGCGCCCATTACAATCCGCTGCTATCCAAGGGTAGCTCACTATGTGAATTGCTCTCGTCGGTCGAGACGGTCTGCCTCCGTCGAGTCCGTCGTCCGGAGGCAGACCCCGCCGAGGCACCGAGAGATCGAGTTCGAACCGCGTCGACCGATCCCAACGACAGCCCTGTCTCGAGGTACGGACGGAGTGAGCCGATCGAGATACCCTTTTTCGAGATCGGCTCTCGGATACGACGGAGCCGTCCGATGGTTACGCGAACGTCGCTGTCGACTCCCCGTCCGTCGGCTTCGATGAGCGATGGCCGCGAAAGAGGGAGAGATCGACCGCATCGGCCATCGCGCGATACCCTGCATCGTTTGGATGAATAGTATCCCCGCTATCGTATTCCGGACGGAGACACTTCGGATCGTCAGGGTCACGAACCGCTTTATCGAAATCGACGACGCCGTCGAACGCCCCGCTCGTCCGAATGAATTCGTTGATCGCCTGGCGCTTTCGTTCGCCCGCTTCGTAGTAGTAGACGGCCCCTTCGAACGGCGTCAGCGTCCCGCCGATGATCCGGACTCCCCGCGCGTGTGCCCGGCGGATGAGCTGCTCGTAGCCGGCGATGATATCGTCGGCGGTCACGCTCGTCGCCGGCCTGTACTTCGGATCGTCGAACCGCTCGAATCCGATGTCGTTGATCCCTTCGAGCAGAACGACGTCCGTCACGCCCGTCTGGGTCAGGACGTCCCGATCGAACCTGGCGAGCGCGTTCGGGCCGAATACGTCGGAATCGCTGAGCACGCGATTGCCGGAGATACCGGCGTTCACCACGGACTTACGGAGGCCCTGACGTTCGGTGACGCGTTCGGCGAGGAAATCGGGATAGGCCGCGTTGGCGTCGAGGGTCGACCCGTGCCCGTCGGTGATCGAGTCGCCGAAACACGCGATCGCGCCGGTGTGCTCCGGCGCGAGCACCTCGATCCCGCCGAGGAAGAACCAATGGGTCACCGACGACGGAAACGCGTCGCCGCTCGGATCGGCCGTCCGATCACCCGCCGACGAGACGTACGACGTTTTCGTCGGCAACTGATGCCAGGTCGTCGGCCCGGTCGCAGTCTCGGTGTAGAGGGAGACTACGAGATCCTGGCCCGCCCCGACGCGCAACTCGACGGGATCGCTCATCACTCGCGCGCCAGGCGGAATCGTGACGTCCGGATCGTCGCCGAACGTAACCTGACGGAGCGTCCCGGGCTCGACGGAAGCCCCGGATCCAGATACCCGGCGCCCCACGGACGCTCGGTCGAACGTGATCGATTCATCGCCGAACGCGTTCGTGAGTTTGAGGCGGACGCCGCGACCGCCGACGCTCGGCCGAACCATCTGCCGCAGCGTCTGGTCTTCGAACCCCGTCGCCGAGATGCCGTCCGAGAGCGGTGCCTGCGGACTCGCCGTCCACGCCCCGAGAAACGGGCTCCCCCGCGTCCGTCTCGACGGATCCGTCTCCGTCGAACGGTTCGTATCGTCGTTGACGGATCCGACCGCCGAGCTCGCCGTTCCGAGGCCGACCAGCCCGCCGACCGCTTTCACGGCGGTACGCCGCGTTAGCCCGGTCATGACGCGTCACCCGACCCGACACCCGTGTTACCTATGGACATGTCGAGTGTACACGCCGGCCGCGAAGACCGATAGTTAATCGGCGAATTCACCTCTGCGGGCGCTTCCGCCGAAGATTGATCGATCGGTAGGCCCCGGTCGCCGAACTCCGCCGCGGAGCCGCCTTCGACGTCGCCTTCCGGGCGCAAGCGCGGGTTCGCGGGCCCGCTCGTTACGGGCGCGGGCGTCCGTCGTTCGTAGGCCGTTCCTGTACTGCGTAGTCACGCCGTTTTACCGCGTCCCCGGTCCGTAGTCCGCGTCGTACGGGCGTCTGACTGACATTTTTGACGGGCGCTGTGGATGCGAGTGATATGAGTACCCCCGACTCGAACCAGCGGATGACAGACACCGGCCGACGGGGCACCAGTGAGTCGCTTCCCGGCCCGGCGACGCGATCCGTGGCAGACTCGATATCGACCGTCGGTGCGCGCGTGAAACTGTGGCCGGCGTACTGCCTGGCGGTGCTCTGTCCGGGTGCCGGCCACCTCTACGTCCGCCAGTGGACGCGGGGACTCAGCTGGGGCCTCCTCTACGGTATCGCGCTCGTCTTTCTCAGTTCCGGTGCGCTTCTCCTCGACGGCTCCGTCGTCGAGCCGTTCGTCCTTAGCGCGCTCCGTCTCGAGGAGATTGCGTTCGGTGACGTCGCCTTCCCGCTCGCTATTCTCGTTCTCAACGCGGTCGACCTCTACACACTCGTCGTGCTCGATCGGGCGGGTTAACGCGGAGACCTGATACGACCCGCCTGCAGTCGGTGTCCTCCCGGACGAACAGCATCTGTTTCGGGCGAACGGTGTGCCTTCTCGGGAATACGCCGGTCCGCGTCAGTGCCGATATCGGAAACGGACGACTGTCGTCTCCGCGACTGAGGGAAGACGTATCCACTCTCGTGTGATCTCCTCTCAATGACAGACCTCTTCTCTTCTCACACCAATGATGTGTTCGACAAGGTACTGGTCCGCGTTTCGTCTCGGCTCCGGATTGCCAGTGACGGAATCCGATCGTCGCGTCACTTTCCGGCCGGAAGCTGCGATAGAAGCGCGCGGTAGCTGGGAAACGGAGCGGCCTCTACGGCAGAGCACGGCGCTTTCGACCGGGGATTTCTGTTCCTCCGACCAACTGTGGCGCGATACGCGCACGACACCGGCAGCTTCAGACTCGGGTTCGAGATCACCCGCCGACTATTTTCAGATCCCCTCGATATACTTATCTGTATTCTGAGTAATGTAGGGATGAGATAGTTCGTGAGGGATGAACTGCACGCCGAGTGAGCGTCGTTTATGAAGGTCCGTTCGGGAAGTACGTGAGAGACGTTTGAGAAACAGCATTACGCGACGGACGGTGACGAAATTCTGCCCGTGAGCGGACGGCGGTCTGCTCCGATCGTCGTCTGCCGGGAAGGCCTGGCGAAGTCGAACGGCTCCGCGTCCCGAGCGCCGAAGGCGATGCCGGGGTCGCCGTCCTACTCGACCGCTTCGGTGATCAGGTTGCCGTCGTTGTCGAGTCGAACGCGGTACCGGTCCTCGCCGTCCGGCGTCGTGAGGACGGCGCCGTTGCCGGCGCCGGCGATCCGGACGTCGTCCTCCTCGACGGCGAACGAGGGCGATCCGCCGGCATGGAACTCGTGGGAGCGATCGGTTCGGTGTTTCTGGACGCCGGCGTCGAACCAACGGGTCGACCCCGTCGCGTCGTCGCTCACCCTGGGAGCGGGACGCAGATTCTGCTGATCGAAGTACGACGTGTACTCGATGTCCGTGCTGTACTCGGCGTGGAACAGGTCGACGTTCTCGACGAAGATGCCGTTGTGACGTGGCCCCTCGCCGTCGGTCACGTCGACGGCTCTGACGCCGCTGTGGTAGTCCATCGCGTTGTGACGCTCGTGGACGTTGGAAATCGATACGCTCCGGGTCTCGTTGACGGAGTTCTCCAGCCTGACGATGTCCTCGCTCACGGACTGGAGCGGGTGGCCGCCCACCTGGATCGAGTCCAGCGTGATCGAGGCACCGCCGTCGATCCGAATGCTGTGTTCGCCGCCGCCGCCCCGCCAGTTGCGGATGTCGAGGTCGAACGAGGGACCGTACGGGACGTCGTCGTTCCCGTACTCGGCGCGGAAGCCGTCGCGACAGCCGGTCACTTCGGTGTCCGTAATCGTCAGTTCGCTCGATCCGTGGGAGTCCGCGAGCCTGATCCCCGCCGGCACCGCGTTCCGACCCGTCAGGCTCTGGAGGTACATCCGGGAGACGTGCATGTGACCGACGCCCCGAATGTCCACGAACGACCGCTCCAGGTTCCCGCGCGCGTAGAACATCCCGCCGTAGAGGTTGATGTTCTCCGTCTTCTCGTCCGGCCCGATGACGAAGAAGCTCTCGATCGAGGCCGTAGCGTAGATCAGCGTCCACCCCATCTCGAACACGAGCTTGCCGGTGTTGTCGGCTATCTCGACCGGGGACTCGAACCGCCAGGCCGGCAGGCCGTCGGCCGCGGCCGGATCGTCCGGATCGGGCGCGGGGATGACGATCCTGTGTCCCGGCTGTCGATGCGAGAGGTCGTCGCCTTCGGGGAGCGCGTCGAGGACGTTCTCGAGTTTCTGGTCGAGCGTGTCACCGGGATAGTCGGTGACGACGTGGATCGAGTCGGGCGAGCCCTCGGCGTTGAGTACACCGTCGTCGTCGACGCGCAGATTCTCTCCGGCGAAGTCCGCGATCGGTGCGTCGGTCGCGACCGTCGCGAGCGCGCCCAGTTCGGCCAGGCTGTGGCCGCCGGCGTCGACGTCGGCGTCCCACTCGTGCCACGGCTGTTCACCGTTCCGATCGCCGGCGGCGGTGCCGGCAAGCAGGGTTCCGAGTCCGGCGGTCCCGAGCAGTCCGAGCGTCCCGCGCCGGGGTAGCGTCCAGTCTGATTCGGCTCCGTCGATCGAACTGTCATCTCTCGTCATAGGTCGTGCCAGCCGGTAACTCATGACCCATCGATATATACGTTAGCAATTGATACAGCGTTGCGTTCTCTTCCGGTGCGGGCAGCGAAAGCCGAGAGACGGACGAGGGATACCATCAGTGCTGCTGGAACGGGCTCGGATCGGGTCGGACCGGTTCAGGCGAGATGGCGATAAACGTCTCACAGCACCAAACGCGGTGACTCTGTCTACCGCATCCGATGGCGGTAACCGGCACGACGTCCGCAGTCAGTGATCCCGAGACTCGAATTCGTAGGTCGGCGAGACGACCCCGCGGGGGAGACGACCGATACTGCCAAATTTCGATTCGCCTGGTCGCGTCCGCGTTCGTGGAACTCCCGATGCATCGAGAACCCTACTAAAATGGTACTGAAAAAATATAATTGACGGCGGGTGGAACTGGCGTGTGCTGTTATAACACAGCATGATACTCAGTGAGTGACGATAGCGAAAGACGCGATTATAGCACAGAGCAGGCAGCGGCGACCGTCGGCCGACGAGACATCATGACGGCACTCGGCGTCGCCGGACTCGGCGCGGCGTTCGGCGGGACGGCGAGCGCACGAGACCGGTCCGACGACGGGACTCAACCGTGGCACGAGTGGGACGCCGACGTCGACGCCGCCGGCCGCGACCTGGAGAACCTCGGCGGGTTGGACGTAGAGCACGTCTTTACGTCGGCCCGCGAGGCGGATGTCGTCGTCTGGCGCGACGAAGAAGGCGGGTATCACGCCGACGGTCCCCACGGACGCGTCGCGAGTGACGAGGAGCTAATGGCGGCGGTCCAGGCGGCGGTAGACAGTCTGAGCGACGACCGGACGGTCAAAGAGCGGGTGCTCGTCGCGTCGTCGGGCGAAGTGAGCGGCGACGACGAGGTCACCGGCGTCGACCTTCCGAGCCACACGAGCGTCGACGTCGCCGGCGAGATCGTCGTCGAGGGGCAGGCCGGGGACTTGTTCTCGGCGGTCGGAGAGGAGAACATATCGATTCCGCGACTGACGGTGAAAGGGCCGGCTAGCAGAGCGGTGTTTCTCGACGGCTGCGAGAACGTTCGTCTCGGCCACCTCTGGATCGAAGACGTGACGGGACAGGGCGTCCGCATCCAGGCGGGCTGTGAGGACGTCCAGATCGACACGGCGTACGTCGAGAACACGGGCCATCACGGCATCGAGACGTACGACGTCACGCGCATCCAGATCGGGCAGGTGATCGGCGTCGATCCGGGGAGCGCAGTCGTGTTGCTCAACGAGACCTTCGACGCGACCGTCGGGCAGGTCGTCGGTCGGAACCCGGCGTTCGACTACGCGACGGTCCGGCTCGCGAACGGCTGCCGAAACGTCACGATCGGGCGCGTGGTCAGTCGCGGCGGCGTCCGCGGGCTGTCGATCATCACCGGCACGCGCGACGTGACCGTCGGCGAGGTGAACGTCGTCGGCGGCGACAAGGCCGGAATCTTGCTCGTCGATGTCAGAAACGTCACCGTCCTCGGCGGCGTGATCAAGAACGTCGACGGGCCCGGCGTCAACATGTGGTCGATCGGACTGCAGGGGACGACCTCGGAGATCAACGAGGGCGTGACCCTCAGCAACTTGCGAATCGTCGACGAGCGCCCCGAGGGCGATCGCGAACAGACGTGGGCGATCAAGGAAGACGGCGCCTGCCTGCACAATCGGTTCATCGACAACGACGTCCGCGGCGGCGGCACTGAGGGTCTGATCGACGTCGCCTCGGAAACGACGGTCGTCGACCGGAACCTCGGCGGCGGCATCGACTCCGGCACGGTGACGCTCGAACCCGACGACTCGCCCGCGGCACGGGTCGAAGGCGTGACCGCCCACCGATCGTCGTCGCTGTCGCTCCGCGCGCAGCCGTACGACGCCCCGGACGCCGCTTTCGCCTGGGAACACCACTTCGAGTGGACCGGCAGTCAGTGGGACCTGGTGTTCGACTGGCGGACCGATCCCGGCGCGGACCTGACGCTGGAGTACGTCGTCGACCGACCGCAGGGCACGACGGACAGGGAGTTCGACCGGGAAGACATCTGGACCGACTCGGTCCCGACCGTCGAGGAGGGGACCTATCGCATCGTTGCGGATCACAGCGACAAGGTTCTGGAAGTCGCCGACGGATCCGAGGCCACCGGCGCGAACGTCCGGCAGGGGACGTGGACCGACGATCCTCACCAGCGCTGGGACGTCGAGGGCGGCGGCACCGACCTGTGGGTGGACGCCGACCGCATCGTCGCCGAGCACAGCGGGAAAGCGCTGACCGTCGTCGGCGGAGACGCCCGACAGGGAAGCGGACAGCAGTTCACGCTCGAACGGTACGAAAGCGGCTTTCAGATCCAGACGGACGACGGTCGTCTCCAGGTCGCGGACGGATCGACTGCGGACGGCGCGAACGTCGTCGAAGGCGGCTGGGACGGTGCCGGACACCAGATCTGGCGATTCGAAGCGATTTAACGACCGCTCGGAGGGCGGTTTTCGGTGTTCACCCCCTTCGTCCGGTTTCTTTCTCTCCCGCGTATGCCACCGGCGGCACGTTCCCGGTACAGCGGAACTCGTGGTCACCGTCGATCGACTCGGCGGCGTCGACGAGATCGTTGTTCGCGAACAGGCGGTCGCCTTCGGTATCCGCGACCGAGAGGAAGGTCCCGGTTCCGGCGGCGGCCCTGCTCGCCCTGATCGCACTGTCGGTCGCACCGTCGAGACCGATCGCGGCGGCGGCGCTTTCCCGGTGCGCCTGGCGACCGGAGAACCCGTCGACGACGAGGCCGTCGACGTCGGTCGCCCGGATCGCGTGCGTGCAGTACTCGGGGACGTCGTCGCCCCACTCGACCGAGACGTCCCGAAGGGCCACGTCGGCGACGTTCTCGCAGTGGACCGCCGCCACGTCGAGTTCGTAGATCGGCGCGGTCACGGCGGTCGGTTGGAGGTCGGCGTTTCCGCCGACGGCGTCGGCGTGCTCGCCGCCTTCGATCGCCAGGCGCACTCCGTGCAGCCGGACGCCCGAAACGTCGGCGTCCCCGTGGCCGTACACGAACGCACCGTTCTCGCTGCGGGCGACGACGTTCGAGAACCGGACGTTCCTGAGGGTGCCGAGCTCGGTCGCGTCGTCGCGAGGGACCGACGTGACGTAGATCGGTTCGCCTTTCCCCCACCACGGCCCGGGGAGCAGGCCCGTCTCGACGACGATGTCGGCGAACAGGACGTTCTCGATGTCGCCGGAGTCGCGGTGTTGGATGCCGAGCCCGCGGTTCGTGTCGGACACCACGCAGTTCTGGAACGTGCAGTTCCGGATGTCGCCGGCCGTCTCCGAGCCGAACTTGATCGCGCAGGCGCTCGACGAGAGCGTGCAGTTCGTGACGGTGACCGACTCACAGGGGCGGCCGGCGGCCGCGGCGCAGATCGTGATGGCGTCGTCACAGGACTCGATCGTACAGTCCGAGACGTGGACGTTCGTCGAGTTCACGACGGCGACGCCGTCGCAGTTCGGGATCAGCTCGTGATTGCGGATATCGACGCCGCGCACGTCCGCGTCGACGCAGCCCTCGAGGCTGATCGTCCAGGCGGGCATGTCCCGCAGCGTGACGTCGCGAATCCGGACGCCGTCGCAGTCGACGAAGTGAAACATCGGTCCCGGTCGGAAGCCGGGTTTGGCGACCGGCCACCCGTCGGTCCCTCGTTCGCGGGAGAGGAACTCCTCGCCCTGGCGGGCGCGGTGTGGCGCGTTCGAGACGAGCGGGTGGCCCTCGCTCTCTCCCGAGTGCTGCCGGATCGGCGCGTCCATCTCCATGAACTCGGTCCCTCGCCCGTCGAAAACGCCGTCGCCGACGATGGAGACGTTCTCGACGCCGTCCGCGAGCACGAACGGTCGCTCGCCGTCCGGGCCGACGTGCGCGTCGACGTACGCCGCCCGATCCCGCGCCGGCTTCACCGTCGCCCCCGCTTCGAGGCGGATCGTCACGTCGCTCGCGAGTTCGATCGTGCCGATCACGTACTCGCCGCTCGGGACGGACACGGTTCCGCCGCCCGCGTCGGCCGCCGCATCGATCGCTCGCTGGAACGCGTCCGTCGCCGGTTCGCCGTCCGCGCCGTTGCGCTCGACGCGAACCCGGCCGGTAGTCTCATCCATACGCGGCTACGATCGCGGGCGAGCTATAAAACATCGGTGTCGTTACAGGAATCGTTCGGGCCGCGGACGGTTCGCGCGGCGTTTCCGCAGCCACTTCGCGACGACCGGGACGAACTGGTACCGGAGGTCGAAGTAGAACGAGACGATGCCGTAGATCCAGAAGAAAAACAGCGCCGTGGCGGCGACGATGAATAGGATTCCTTCGGTCGTCGGCATCAGTCGCTCACCCCTCGTCCCTCTTTGGTATCGCTTGCGGCGACGTCACCCGCGGCGTCGACGACGCCGTGAGCGATCGCCTGGCCGGTCGCGAGGTCGAACAGGTGGACCTTCTCTCGATCGAATACCACGTCGATTACGTCGTCCTCGGCGACGGGGCTGTCCGGGTCGAGACTCACGAGCAACTGATCGGCCTCGTCCCCCATCACTGGGCTCTGGTCGGTCGCCTGATTCGCGGGGAACAGGTAGGCGAACGTCTGGTCGCCCATGGGTTCGAGCACGTCGACGGACACGGTGATCGGCTCGCTCGGCGCGGCCGCCGCGTCAGCGTTTGCGGAGAGGTAGACGTCCTCGGGCCGGATGCCGAGCGTCACCTCGTCGCCCGACGAGACCGAGCCGAGCTCGGATAGCCCGAGTGCGACGTCGTACGCGGGGTGGCCGAATCGGCCGCCGTCGAGCACGCCGTCGAACTGGTTCATCGAGGGGCTGCCGATGAATCCCGCGACGAAACGGTTGGCAGGCTCGTCGTAGCAGATAAGCGGCGGTGCGCACTGCTGGAGTTCGCCGTCGTTGATGATGGCGATGCGGTCGGACATCGTCATCGCCTCCTCCTGATCGTGCGTGACGTAGACCGTGGTGATGTCCAGTTCCTTCTGCAGCCGCTGGATCTCGGTTCGCATGTGCACGCGCAGTTTGGCGTCTAAGTTCGCGAGCGGCTCGTCCATCAGGAAGACCGCGGGCTCTCGGACGATCGCGCGGGCGATGCCGACGCGCTGTTGCTGGCCGCCGGACAGCTCGTCGACGTCGCGGTCGAGCATTCCCTCGAGCTGGACGATCTCGGCGGCGCGCTCGACGCGCTCGTCGATCTCCTCGTCGTCGTACTTCCGGAGCCGAAGGCCGAAGCTGATGTTCTCGTAGACGTTCATGTGCGGGAACAGCGCGATGTTCTGAAACACCATCGCGATGTCCCGGTCCTTCGGGGGATCGTTCGTGACCTCCTCACCGGTGATCTCGATCCGTCCCTCCGAGGGGAGCGTCAGCCCCGCGATCATCTCCAGGGTCGTCGACTTTCCGCACCCGGAGGGCCCGACGAGCGTCAGGAACTCGCCGTCTTCGATCTCGATGTTCATGTCGTCGACCGCGACGACGTCTTCGTACCGCTTGGTCGTATCCGTTAGTCGAACTCGTCCCATGGTAGTATTACTCCTTTAGTCCGCCTTGCGTCAATCCTCGTACGATGTGTTTCTGTGCCACGATGACCAACAGCGCGACCGGCAGGATGCCGATAATGCTCGCGGCGGCCATCAGGTTGTACACCTCGGTGTGTTGCTGCTGGAAGTTCAAAATCCCGTACACGAGCACGGCCCAGTTGTCGACCGAGCCGTCGGTCATCATGAACGAGAAGAAGAACTCCCGGTAGACGCCGATGAACACGATGATCGCCGCCGTCGCGACGCCGGGCGCCGACAGGGGAATGATCACCCTGAACAGCGCACCGAGCCGCGTCGTTCCTTCGACCCTGGCGGCGTCTTCCAGCCCGTCGGGGATCTGACTGTAGAACGTCGTCAGGATGAAGATGCAGATCGGCAGACTCAGCATGGTAAAGGGGAACACCATCCCCCACGGCGTGTTGTACAGGTCCGGCGACTGCAGCCCCATCGTCGACATCGATCCCGTGAGCAGTTCGAACAGCGGGATCAGGTACGTCATTCCCGGGAAATACGAGACGATGAGCAACAGGAGCATCAGCGGCCCCTTGCCCCGGAAGTCGACCCGGCCGAACGCATAGCCCGCCAGGCTTCCGATCACCAGGCAGACGGCCACGGTGATCAGAGCGATCACGATGCTGTTGAAGATGTACCGGTGCAGCGGGTACTGCTGCATGACCTCTACGAACACCGCGACGTTGGCCCCCTCCGGGATGATTCCCATCCGGTACAGCTCGCTCTCCGGCGTCAGCGCGAGCACGAACAGCCAGTAGATCGGGAACAACGTCACGATGATGAATCCGGTGAGCGCGACGTAGAACAGGATCCTGTACACGTCGGTGGGGTTGTGTACGAGGAACTCGACGATTCGACCGGCGAGTCCGTCGTAGCCCGCACGGTTACTCACCGCCGCTCACCTCCGAACGGAACTGCACCAGGTACACCGTCACGATGGCGCCGATGAGGATCGCGGTGATGAACGCGACCGCCGAGGCGGTCCCCCAGCGCTGCTGCCTGAACGTCTCGACGACCAGACACGATAGCGTCGGAACCGTCCGACACCCGGCCGACGCCTCGACGACGCCGTAGATCTTCATCGAGCTGATCGTGTAGAAGATCATCCCGATGAACACGACCGGCTTGATCAGCGGAAACGTGATCATCCGAAACTGCTGCCATTTGGACGCGCCCGCGACCCTGGCGACGTCGTACAGGCTCTGATCGATGCTGGCCAGTCCCGCCAGGATGATCAACGCGATGAACGGGATCCGCCGCCAGGCGTCGACGAGAATCATGATGATGATCGAGTCGCGCGTACTGATCAGCGGATTACTCGAGACGAGCCCCAGATCGTGCAGCGGCGCAGTCAGGAAGCTAATCGAGGGCTGGAACAGCAGATAAAACATCATTCCCTGGATGACGATCGGAATCGCCCACGGGAGAATAACGATCATGCGCGCGTATGCCCGGCCGCGGAATTCCTTGTTGAGAATCACCGCCATCCCGAGTCCCATCACCGTCCCGATCGTGACGCTCGCGGCGGTGATTACGAGCGTCACGACGAGCGCGCTTCCGAACGGATCGCCCGAGTCGAAAAACGGGTAGGGCATGATGATGTTCGCGTCGCCAGTCAGGATAGCCGCGTAGTTATCCATCCCGACGAACTCCCCAATCGGGGTTCGCCCGTAGAGATCGTTTCCGTGGATCGACACCCACAGAGTTCGGAGCAGCGGGTAGAACGCGAGAATCGAGAGCGCGATGAACATCGGGGAGATCAGGAGATACCCGTACTTGTCTTCGTCCAAGCGCTCGATCCGATAGAGGAGCGGCTTTACCTGCTGTCGTATCTTTGCTCTCATAGTTGTCGAACGCTATCGTTCACAAATAGCATGATCAAACATATCTATTTATATTTTTCTGTAAATACCGATAATCGTCCGCTCAGGTGTGCTGGTTTTCGATCTGCTCGACCTGGTCTTGGGCTGCAGCGACGGCGTCCTCGGGTGACGTCTCTCGGTTGAGGCAGGCGTGGAACTGCTCGGAGATCGGCTCGCGCTGGAGGTCCCAAACCTGATTGATCGGATGGACCCACTGGTTCTCGGACTGGAGTTGGAGCGTGTCGAGGTACCGGTTCATCACGTCGACGTCCTGTGCCCGATCGGACTCATAGAGTTCCGGTTTGGGCGGGGTAGAGCCGGTGAGTTCGAAGATCCGGAGGTAGAACTCGTCGGACGTCATCGCGTCGATGACCTCCAGAGTCGCCGCCAGGTTCTCCGTGTTCGGGTTGACCGAGAGGTGCCAGCCGCCGAGCGTAGCGTTGGTGCCGCCCGTTCCGTCGTAGGTCGCCGCGTCCGTGGTGGCGCCGTACGGGAACGGCATCGCGCCGAGGTTCTCACCGAACCCGTCGTCGCCGCCGAAGTCGGCGATCGCGTACGACCAGTTCCGGTGAGCGATCGCTTCGCCGGCCTCGAATGACTCCGTCGACGGCGTCGTGTCCCAGCCCAGCGCCTCGGCGGGGAGAATATCACCGGCCATCCCGTCGATGGCGTGCTCATCGCTCTGGCCGTGCATCATCGTGCGCATCGCGCGGAGCGCCTCGACGATGGGTTCCTCGTCGATCGTAATCGGGCGGTCGCCGATCGGCCCGTGCTGGTTCGACATGTCGCCGAAGTAGTTCCCGCCGTACGTGACCACCTTCTCGTACCCGGTCTGGTGACCGATCGTCCGCTGGTTGAGCGTCGTCGTGTAGCCGTGATCGGCACCGTGTCGCTCTTTGGCATCGCTGACGATCTGGGAGAACTCGTTCCAGGACATCGGTTCGGTCGCCCAGTTTTCGCCCTCGGGATCGTACCCGGCCGCCTCGATCAGGTCTTTCCGATACAGAATCGTCGGAATGTCGACGAACAGCGGAATGCCGTAGATACCACCGTCCCAGCGCATCGCGTCGACCATCGTCTGGTGGTAGTCGTTTTCAAGTTCGTCGTGCTTGTCGTCGGTTAGCACGTTCGTCATGTCCATCAGCCAGCCGCGGGGGGCGAACGCTCCCGTGTACGCGAAGTTCGTCAACATGAAGTCCGGCGTCGAGCGTCCCGCGGAGAGAATCTGGTTGTATCGGTCCTGCAAATCGTCGGCGCCCCAGACGGTCGTCGTGAAGTCGACCGTGATGTTCTGGTGGAGTCCGGCGTCAGACAGCGCTTCCTGGAGCGCTTCCTCCTCGTTGCCGAACAGCGGCGCCGTACTCCACTCGACGGTCACCTCTTCGCCGTTGTACTCGGGGCGCTCATCGGGGGCGGCTGGATCGTCGTCGCCACCGCCGATACATCCCGCGACGGTGGTGGTCACGCCGGCCACACTGGCCGCAGTGAGGAATCGTCGCCGTGACGTATACCGAGCGATCGCGCCTCTATCAGCCTTCGAATGGCTGTCACTACCTGCCATATTCAGCCAGTATGGACTATAATATATAAACATCGTGGTTGAAACCGCTTCGAATACGCTTTCGTCGATATCGGCCGGGATAGCGCCGTCTGCTGTATTGAAGGACCGCGGAGGATCCGTCGAGTCCAGGCCAGCAGCCAGGCACGATTCGATCCACGGTTCGATCTATTCGTGACGAGGTGCCAACGGAAGGGCCGGCCGATCGCGTCCCACCGCGCCTTTCCACTCGGTCGCCCGATCTCCGAACGGCGAGACACCGTACTGCCGGCGGTGATCGAGACGCTCTATCCGGTACTGCCGGATAATCGTTGATCCGTTAGACATATCCATGCGATATCGAGCGGCGAAATCGACTCAGTATCCACCGAAGGCTGCGGCGACGTGCTTCGAGAGACGAGGCTCCGAGACAACAATGGGGCCGGCCTCGCGGAGGTACCCGACGAACTGGCGTCATTGAGGAGTACCGTCCACGACCACCTCCGGACGTTGCCTGATCTGAACAACTCGTGAACCGCGACGGCGTACTACAGTACTACACGATTCCTGCAGGCAGCGGCTCCGTTCGCGGTCAGCGTCTCGGGCCGTCGAATCGGTTCGACGACGATCCAACCCTTCGAGCAGCGGGTCCTGAAGCACGTACTGCACACGACGGACGGCACCGTGAGTAACATGACATACGTCTAGTCCGATATTTCCGGACAACGGTCGACAATGGCCACCGGAAATACCTGGCGGACTCCCCGAGACTGCGCTGAGAACGGCCGTCTACCGATGACGAATCGGTCGGCCCGCCGGTACTCAGCGATCCCGTTGACTGCATCGATCACCCGAGGTCGTCCGGATCGGACTGCCTATTTACACACATATGGTTGTAATCCATACCGATACTCGATACCGGAAGCGACAATCATTCCCGATCGAGCAGCGGATCGTTCGTCCGGTAATACCGGCTCTCAACGATCGGACGGAAAGTCGGTCGGTGATCGGCGGAGTCGATATTATTCCCGATACGAGCCTCCCTCGAAGAGTCGAGCGGGCACCGATCGTACCGATCGGTCGTTCATCGCTCGAACGATCTCCGCCAAGTTCGACACCGTAGCGGTCGCCGTAGCGTCCGCCCGCGAGACGTTTCCGCCGGTCTCGTCTCAGCCGTCACGTTCTGCATCGACCGACGCCAGCAGACTCCAGCGTCGATATCGGTTCGTCGAGACCGTGTGGCGTCCGGATTGTCCGGCGATGTCGAACCCATCGCGTCTCTGCTTTCGAGCCTGCTTGAACTCATGTTCTGCACGACAGCAATCGGTCGCGTTGCAGAGTAGACCTCGGTTGACTCGCTTGGAGTCTCCGCTAGCTGAACCAGGCGTCTCTCACGACGCGTTGCTCCGTTCAGCTCGCCGATCACCTCACGTTCGATACCCGATCTATCGATTGCCCTGCTAGAATCGGGGGATCGTTGACGACGCCCGCCGTCGAGCATGGCTGAATCTATTCGATCGGCTGACTGTAGCTCGTACATTTTGGTTTCACACCAATCATCTCTCGGGAGGTCGATCGTATTTGCCATCTTTTTCTCCGAAATTAGAGTGATATCTGAATCTGATACTAGTTTCATACAGGGTAGAGTATCGTACCGTCCGCTGTATCCTCACCCTCGCGGCCCACACCAGCCATTCGAACGCGCTGACGAATGTCGCCGAGACGATTAGATTCGTCGAATCTACCAACTGTGCTTTTACACCGACATCATGGCTTGATAAAGCTGATCTCGAACGATCGGTAGAAGGAATCTAGCCATCCCTCGCCAGGCGAGTTTCTCGATCTACTTCGGTGCTGATCGATTTGATCGGGTGTCGGCGAGTAGACGAGCACCTCGCCATCCATGTTTTCTATCTTACTGTAGTCGGAAATCGTCTTATCTTCGATACTATGTTCGACCAGTCTTATAACAGTCATCACGCATATATGAATCGGTATTCGGCGCTAGATACGGTTCACGACGGTCCGTTCGAGTCGACCCCATCCCTCGGAGTTCGAGACTGCGTTACGGTAGTCAACGGATGGGTGGTGTAAACCGCGAGGCGGGCGGCCCGTTCTGACGTTCCGGACGCGCGAACCGTCTTGGGGTGTGCGCATCGCGCGGAGCACCCGTGCTTGGGGTGAGCCGTCGATTTGCGGGTTTTGAACCTTGTACCGTACCTCTCCATCCGGTATCGGTCGTCGACAGTGTCGGTCAGTTCACTGGGGAACGGATATATTTTCGATGGGCACAAACGTTGAATCACGTGTGAAGAAATACCGGCGTTAATCGGCACTAAGTGCGTATGCGCGTATCTGCAAGTGCAAATCAGTTTGGAAGTAGCTTTAGGGAATAACTCCGACGAGACAGAAAAGTAATGGAACGAATCGTAAACAGACGGACGAACACGGTGCACAAGCCCCGCCAGCGGGACGACTTTCGAAAAACGAAGTGTGGCGTCTTTCTGGACGACGCGAACACGGATCGAGTGACTACCGACGTACCGATCGTAACCGACGACGGTGCTACGACGTCAGCCACGATGAATCGCTGCGGACGGTGTTTCGAAGAGGGCAGCGGGTATTGAGCCGCCGCTCAACACTCGACGCTGGTTTGTCGGGTCACCGCTGAGTAGGCCGGATACCTGGTCGTCGCTCGGAGACTCGATACTGGCAGCGGTGACTGACGGCGGGCGTATCGATGGCTGCCGGCCTGGTCGGTCCGTCCGAAGGCGGGCACCCAGGTGCGCTAACTACCGCCGGTTTCGAGTTCGAACTGTTCGTTCTCGCTGACGGCGTTGAGAACGATGCTCGTGTTCGACTGTTTGATATCCGGATCCGTGATCAGGGACTTGATTTGACTGTTCATGTCATCCGTGTCTTCGAACTTCCCGATCGCGATCACGTCGTAGTCGCCCGTGACTTCGTACACGGAGATCATCTGACGGTGATCGCGGAGCGTCTCGGTGATCTCGGGGAGCGCACTCCCCTCGGCTTTGAGTTGCATGACGGCAGTGACGTCGTACCCGAGGGCGTCGTAGTCGATTCGGGGTGTGTACTCCTTGATCACCCCGTCCTCCTCGAGATCGGAGAGGTGGTTCGAAACGGTCGTCACGGAAACGTCGAGCTCTTCAGCGAGGCTGCGAAGACTCGCGCGGCCGTTACTCAGCAGTTCGTTTACTAGGTCTTCGTCTAAGTGTTCGTACGTCATTGTAGGATGTAAGGTTCCGTGTCTATAACCCGTTTACGAACATCCAATTTTAACTTTTCCATAGCTAACGACCTGTTCGGTCCATATGTACGTATATCGAGTGGCGTGATAACCGATTGACCGATATATGTTCACGTGGCTGCCGCTGTTCACTGTCGACTGCGGTAATTCGGTTCCGTACGAAGTAGCGCTGTACTCGCTTCCGGACCGGAAAGACGCTTCACGCCGAGTCGGACCCCGCCGATCGCAGGCGGGGGTTCCGGTCCTTCGATCGCCGCACCAGTTTCAGTTCGGGGGTCGACTTCCGAATCAGGTAAAATGACTAGTAGAGCAACACTACGGTGAATCGATCGAACGTGGTACCTCGACGGCGATGAGTTCGTGCCTGGTCTCTCGCCGATGGCCGTTTCCGACCTGCGTCGCTTCGTGCCGTCCGGTCGCCGTTCGTTCGAACGGACAGTTCTCGCACTTCACGAGGAACTGTTTGGTCACGTCTTGCTCGGATTCCTCGCCTTTCGTACTCATACCCCGCTGTTCACCGGCATCCTCCTTGAGGTGTTCTCCGAAAGAATTTGGAAGAGGGAGTAGGTGTAGTTATCCGTTCATTCCACGGATCGTGATGGGTCTGGTCTTGCGTCTCGCCGGCAATTAGTTCGCTCCGAGAGAACTACCTCGGTAAACGGTACTGAAAGATAGCTGGGGATCACACCGTCGTATCGCCGCGTTCGTGGGTCTGACCGACGTCGAACGGTCGTCTTAACGCCAAGCGTTTATGGAGTCGCCCCCAGACGTGAGCACATGGGAATCCCCGGTTCAGCGCCGAATGTCACACAAGAGGACGTTCGGGGAGTTTTCGCGCAGTTAGAGCGCCCAACTGCACCGACTACCGCGGGTGAAGTCGCCGAAAAACTCGATTGTACCGACCAGATCGCACGAGACAGGCTAGACGCACTCGCTGACCGCGGCGAGCTCCACACTAAACGGATCGGCGATGCGACGCGGGTCTGGTGGCGACCCGAGTTCGAGCAGTCCGACGAAGCGGAGTTCGCCGCGTTCGTGAGCGCCGTCAAAGACTACGCGATCTTCATGCTCGATCCGGACGGCACCGTCGTCAGCTGGAACGAAGGCGCAAAACGGATCAAAGGCTACCGGAAAGACGAGATCGTCGGCGAGCACTTCTCGACGTTTTACACCGACGATGATGCCGACGAGGGGGTTCCCGAACGGAACCTCGAGGCCGCGATGACGGATGGTCGCGTGGAAGACGAGGGCTGGCGGGTCCGGGACGATGGCACTCGATTCTGGGCGAACGTCACCATTACCGCCATTAGGGACGACAGCGGCACGCTACGGGGATTCACGAAGGTCACCCGCGATATGACCGAGCGGCGACAGTACGAACAACGGCTCCGGTACGAGCGCGATCTCACGGAGCAGATTCTCGAAACCGTCCCGGTCAGCATCTGCGTGGTGACGGGCGACGGCGATATCGTCCGGGCGAATCGACGCCTGGTCGATTGGCTCGATATCGACCGGTCCGACCTCGAGGACCGCGGCGTCGAGTCCTGGGAACTCTACGACGCCGAGGGGGACCCGATTCCGACCGACGAGCGGCCGTCGGCGCAGGTGTTCGCCACCGGTGAGCCCGTGTCCGAGTATCAGTGCCAGGTCGAGCTATCGGATACCGACCGCCGGTGGCTCTCGATTACTGCTGCACCGCTCGAGTATAGCGAGCACGACGGCGATCGAGTCGTCGTCTCTATCGACGATATCACCGATCAGAAAGAACGCGAGCAGAAACTCCACCGCCAATACGAACAGACCGAACAGCTACTGCAGACGGCACCGGTCGCGATCGCCGTCCAGAACACCGACCGTGAGACGGTGATGGCGAACGAGCGAGCGCAGGAGGTGTTCGACCTCTCCGAGCGGGAGTTTACCGATAACCCCATCGATAGCGGTGAATGGAAGGTTTACGATGCGGACGGGGAGCCGCTCGATCCGGCTGAAACCCCGTCGGGACGCGTCTTAGAAACGGGAGAGCCGGTGATCGACGAGGAGTTGACTTTTGAATCCCCGACCGGTGAACGGATGCAGCTTCGAATCAATGCCGCACCGTTGTTCGATGCCGACGGGGCGATCGATCGGATCGTAACCGCGGGAAAGGATATTACGGAGCTGAAAGAGCGGGAACGGCAACTCGAACAGCGAAAGGCCGAACTCGAAACGGAGTTGAGCGAGATTCTCGGTCGGATCTCCGACGCATTCTACGCGCTCGACGAGGAGTGGCAGTTCACGCACCTCAACGACCAGGCCGCGGCAGTTATCGAACACCCGCCGGACGAGTTGCTCGGTCAGGAGATCTGGGAGGTCGTTCCGGAGACGTCGGCGGAGCTCTACCGGGAGCAGTTCCAGACGGCGATGGAAACGCAAGAGCCCGTGAACTTCGAGGTCTACGAAGACGACGTCGACACGTGGCTGGAGTTTAGCGTCTATCCATCCGAATCGGGGATCTCGGTCTATTTCCGCGATATCAGCGAGCGCAAGGAGTACCAGCGGAAGCTCGAGGAGTCCAACGAACGCTTAGAGCAGTTCGCCTACGCGGCCTCCCACGACCTCCAAGAGCCGCTGCGGATGGTCACCAGTTACCTCCAACTCCTCGAGCGGCGGTACGCCGACGACCTCGACGGAGACGCACGGGAGTTCATCGGATTCGCCGTCGACGGCGCCGAGCGGATGCGCGAGATGATCGACGGCCTGCTCGAATACTCGCGGGTCGAAACGCGCGGCGATCCGTTCGAACCGGTCGACGTAGACGACGTGCTCGCGAACGTCCTCGAAAATCTGCAGGTGCAGATCAGCGAGAGTCACGCCGAGATCACGGCGGACTCGCTCCCGACCGTCTCGGGCGACGAAAGCCAGCTCCAGCAACTCTTCCAGAACCTGCTTTCCAACGCGATCGAGTACAGCGGGGACGAACCGCCGCGAGTGCATCTCTCCGCCGACCGGCGCGGGCGAGAATGGGTGATTTCGGTTCGTGACGAGGGAATCGGGATCGATCCGGACGAGCAGGACCGCATCTTCGAGGTGTTTCAGCGGCTTCACAGCCACGAGGAGCATTCCGGGACCGGCATCGGGCTCGCGCTCTGTCGACGCATCGTCGAGCGCCACGGCGGTCGCATCTGGGTCGACTCCGAACCCGGTGAGGGAACGACGTTTTCGATTACGCTTCCCGCGGCGTGAGTTTTCGAGCGGACTGTAGATCACGAGCCTGGTCGTCGACCGGAAGTCGGCAGCGATGACATCGTGATCTGATCGGGACGCAATTCGCGTTAGCGTGCAAGCCGGTGGACCGGCTCCGAACCGTCTTGGAAACCGGGATACGACAGAAGGGGTCGATGGCCGGGGGTGCTGAGAACGTCGAGACGAAACCCATTACCTCCTCAAGGGGGTAGCTAGAGCAGTAGCCCCTCCGGGACTCACAGCTATGAATTTGGTCACCCTCCTCGGCGTCGACGTGCTGTTGTTTCTCGTGATCGGCGTCCTCGCCGGCGCCCACTGTATCGGAATGTGCGGCCCGCTCGTCACCGTCTATGCGGGACGGATGGACGGCGGCGCGGCGAACAGCGGTCGGGACGGCCACCTCACGACCTACGAGGTCCGACAACACGCGCTGTTCAACCTCGGACGAACGGCGAGTTATACGCTCCTCGGCGCGATGTTTGGCGCACTCGGCGGGACGGTGTTCGTGACGACTGCGACGCTCACGTCCGTCGTCGCGTTCGCTCGCGGCGGGGTCGGCCTGGTCGTCGGCGGCCTCGTCATGACCACCGGGGTGTACTATTTTCTGGGACGAACGACCGGCGGTATTCACCTCCCCGGGCTGGAGCGCGTAACGGGATGGCTCACGGGGCGCGTCGATCGGCTCGCAAACGGTCCCGGTATCGTCGGACTGGGCGCGGTTCACGGCTTGCTACCGTGTCCGATACTCTATCCGGCGTTTCTGTACGCGTTCGCGATCGGTTCAGCCGCCGGGGGTGCGCTCGCACTCGCAGCGCTCGGCGTCGGGACGATCCCCGCCGTCTTCGCGTACGGAACCGTCATCGATGCCGTCGACGCGAACCACCGACGGCGAGTGCACCGACTGCTCGGGGTCGCGTTCGTTGCCCTCGGGTACGTCCTGTTGGCGCACGGGTTGATGAGTCTGGGCGTCCACGTGCCACACCCGGAACTGCCGTTCTACGACGGAATCGAGACCGCGGGAACTCACGGTACCAATCACTAACGAATAACGCATGTCAGACACCGAGACGACGGAAACCGGCTGTACGCTCTGTGACCTCCCCGTCGAGGGAAGCGACATTGTCGACGACGGGAAGCCGTTTTGCTGTGCCGGCTGTCGCGACGTCTACGATGCGCTCGGCGACGTCGACGATATCGAGGCCGAAGACGTCCGCCGCGCTCGAGACGACTCGCAGACGGATCGAGAGGTGCCGCCGGATCACGACGCGACGTTCCTGGAAGTCGACGGGATGCACTGTGCGACCTGCGAGGCGTTTATCGAATCGGCCGCGACGACGATCGACGGCGTTAGCGACGCGAACTCGAGTTACGTGACCGACACGGTTCGGATCGACCACGATCCGGATCGCGTCTCGACGGCCGACCTTCAGGACGAAATCAGCGGCCTCGGCTACAGCGCCTACTCCCGAGACGATTCGTTCAGCCGCCGCAGGGCCAACAACTGGGAGATGGGGCGAGTCGCGGTCGGCGTCCTCATGGGGATGTCGGTGATGCTGCAGTACGTCGTGATCATCTACCCCACGTACTTCGGCGGCCTCTTCTACGGCGACCGGACGGCGGAGTTCTTCGAAACCGCGCTCGCGAGTTCCCTCGCCACGCCGTTTTACGTCGTCATCGGGGCGCTTACGACGATCATCCTCGCTATCACGGGGAAACCGATCTTGCAGGGAGCGTACGTCAGCGTCCGGACGCGGTCGCCGAATATGGACCTGCTCGTCGCCATCGCGGCCGTGAGCGCCTACCTCTACAGTACGCTGTCGATCGCGCTCGGCGGCGAACACATCTACTACGACGTGACCGTCGCGATCATCGTCATCGTCACGGTCGGCAACTACTACGAATCGACGATCAAGGACCAGGCGACCGAGCGCCTCTCCGACCTGACGTCGATCCAGGTCGACGAGGCCCGTCGCGTTCGCGAAGACGGCGAGCACGAAGACGTCACGGTCGAGGACCTCGAGGCGGGCGATCGCATACTGGTCCGGCCCGGAGAACGGATCCCCGTTGACGGCGAGATCGTCGACGGCGACGCGGCCGTCGACGAAGCGGTCGTCACCGGGGAATCCCTTCCCGTCCGGAAAACCGCTGGCGACGCCGTGGTCGGCGGCTCGATGGTGACCGACGGCGCGGTGACCGTCCGCGTCGGGGAGGACGCCACGAGCAGCCTCGATCGGATCGCCGAACTCGTCTGGGACCTCCAGAGCGGTTCCCACGGCATTCAAAAGCTCGCGGACAAACTGGCGACGATCTTCGTGCCGGTCGTCCTCGCCCTCGCGGTCGTCGTCACGGGCGCGCATCTCCTGCTCGGTAGCGGGCCCGCCGCCCTGCTGGTCGGACTCACGGTGTTGATCGTCTCCTGTCCCTGCGCGCTCGGCCTGGCGACGCCGCTCGCGGTCGCCGCGGGGATCCGCGACGCGCTAGAACGCTCGATCGTCGTCTTCGACGACAGCGTCTTCGAGCGGATCCGCGACGCGGATACCGTCATCTTCGACAAGACGGGCACGCTGACGACGGGGGAAATGACCATCATCGAGACCGATCTCGAGGCGGCGCTGCTCGAGACGGCGGCGCTGCTCGAAGCGCGATCGTCGCATCCGGTCGGCCAGGCCATCGCTGCCGAGCGGTCGGTTCCCGACGGGGGCACGGTCGAAGCCGCATCGGACGCCGGGTCGACGGCCGATCCCGTCGAGTCCTTCGACAGTCACCGCAACGGCGTTACCGGCGTCGTCGACGGGGACGAAATCGTCGTCGGCCACCCTGACCTGTTCCGCGATCGCGGCTGGGAGGTACCCGAGACCGTCGCCGAGCGAATCGCCGACGGCCGCGAGACGGGGCGGGTACCGGTCGCCGTCGGTCGCGACGGCGTTGCCGAGGGCGTCATCGTCGTCGGCGACGATCTGCGAGCGAACTGGGACGAGACGCTGGCGTCGATTTCGGACGCCGGGATCGAGGTCGTCGTGCTCACCGGGGACGACGCTCGAGCCGCAGAGCGCTTTCGCGAGCACCCTGCCGTCGACGAGGTGTTCGCCGGCGTTCCGCCGGAAGGGAAGGCTGAGACGGTCAAACGGTTCAACGAGGCCGGCCGGACGGTAATGGTCGGCGACGGCACCAACGACGCGCCGGCGTTAGCCACCGCCGATCTCGGTATCGCTCTTGGCGGCGGCACCGCAATGGCGGCCGACGCGGCGGACGTCGCCCTCGTCGACGACGACCTCGCGTCCGTCGAAACCGTCTTCGAACTCGCTCGAGCGACGAACCGCCGCGTGAAGGGAAACATCGGCTGGGCGTTTTGCTACAACGCGATCGCGATTCCGCTGGCTGTACTGGGCCTCCTGAATCCGCTCTTCGCCGCGCTCGCGATGGGAACGAGCAGCCTGCTGGTCGTCACGAATTCGACTCGATCTCTGATATCCAACGGCGAATGACGGCCGTCCGATCTCGCGATTCTCGACGATCCCTGCCCGTCGCCATCGAGCGTCGGACCGGTTACTTCCGTACGCTCTCCACCGGCGTACTCCCTTCGACGAACGCACCGAGGGAATCGACGTCGGTAGTCGACGACAGCGTTCGGAGCGCTTCAGTCGCTTCCGTGAGACGCCGTCGCGCGTGCTGGCGGAGGATCCGGTGCTGCCCGTCGAGTGGCGGAGAGCCGAGACGGATGGTGTCGGTACCAGCGTCGGCATCGAGGACGCGTCGTAGTCGTCGTCTCACGCTGGCTCCGCGTCCCAGTGTTGCAAAGCGCCGTCTCTCGCGGTCGTCGACGTCCGCGAGCGTCGCACCGATAACGGCCGCCCCGCGGCCGAGTGCACCCGCCGTGCCGTCGACGAACGAACAGTACTCCGCCGGCGACGGCGTCGACTCGAGCGGTGCGTCGGTAAGCGTTTCGATGATCCGTTCCGAAACGGATGCGAGCGTTCCGATACACGGCCGCACGTCGGTATCCTCGAGCGGACTGAGCGTCGAGTACGCTGCGGTGTGGAGGTAGTCCGAGGCCAGCAACGCGGCGTTCGACGTCCGGGTCACCGAATCGGACTCCGAACCGGCGAGCCGACCCAGCAGCTGCTCGCGAAGGCGACAGTAGCCGCGAAACAGTTCCATCGCCGTCGCCGCGCGGAGTATCGACGAGTCGTCCGGCGTCTCCGCCACCGAATTGTAGACGAGCGCGACGAGCTGTCCGTACCGCCGATCATCCCGTTCGACGATAACCGTTCGGGCCGGCGCCAGGTACTCTCCGCGCGCGGATTCGAGCGCCGTCTCGAGACGGCTATCGATTTTCGCACGTCGATCGGCGAGTGTGAGTTCTCCGAACATCGTTTCAGTCGTCCGATGCGGCGTCCGTTGTGGCGACATCGGTATCCAGACTCGAGTCGGTGAGATCCGCCGTTCGCCACGTGCCCCGCTTGAACCACAGGTACGCGACGAGTCCGCCGACGACGTTCGAGATCGGGAACGCGATCCAGAGCCCGACGGACCCCAGCGCCGTCGCCCCGAACCAGGCGACGGGCAATCGGACCAGGCCGAGCGTCACGACCGAGACGACGGCGGCGAACAGCGTCTTGCCGGCTCCGCGGAAGCCGCCGGTATACGCCCGCATGACGCCGATGAATCCGAACGTCAGTGCGGTGTATCGGAGGAAGGTGGCACTCTCGGCCACGACGACCGGGTCGTCCGTGAAGACTGATGCGATCGGTCGCGCGGCCACGAGGGTGACGAGACCGACGCCGGTCAGGATGACGAGCATGGCGCGCGCGCCGAAGTGATTCGCCTCGGCAGCGCGGTCCTGCTTGTCGGCACCGATGTTCTGGCCGGTCATCGTTTCGATTCCCTGCGAGACTGCCAGCGCCGGCAGGAAGACGACCGAGAAGATCCGCGTCCCGATCCCGTAGGCGGCGCTGATTTCGGCCGGAAACGCGGCCAACACGAACAGGAGCAGATTGATCGACAGCGAGCGAGAGGTGCCCTCTATCGAGGCCGGGAGTCCGATATCGACGACCTTGCGTCCGAACGAAAGGTCGGGCGTCATCTGCCGTAGCCGGATTCGGACGCCGCGGTCGCCGCGGAACATGATCGCGAGGCCGACGACGAATGCGAGCGCCCGCGAGAACACCGTCGCGATGGCGGCGCCTTCGATCCCCGAGCCGGCGTACCCCGTCAGCTCGAAGAGCCAGGCTTCGAAACCGCCGGCTCCGATAGAGCCGAACAGGGGATTGTTCTGAAAGCCGAAGATTAGCATCGGATCCAGAACGACGTTGAGGACGACTGAGCCGGCCATTACGTACATCGGCGTGATCGTGTCGCCGTAGCCGCGCATGAGCGACATGAACACGGCGAAGCCGAAGACGAACACGAGGCCGACGGAGAAGACCTGCATGTAGTCCGCGACGAGCGGCGAGATTTCGGGCCCGGTACCGAGGAGGGCGAGGAACTCGTCGACAAAGGCGTAGCCGACCACACCGAGCACGACGGAGGCGACGACGGCGTAGGCCATCGTCTGGGAGGCGGCGTACTCGGCTTTCTCCTCGTTACCGGCGCCGATATGCTGCGCGACGAGGACGCTACCGGCGACCGAGAGGCCGAGCGCGAGCGAGATCATCAGAAAGACCATCGGAAACGCGAAACTGATCGCCGACAGCGCCGTCGTGCTGTGTCGGCCGAGCCAGAACGTATCCGCGAGATTGTACGCGGTCTGGAAGAGGTTCATGACGACGATCGGCAGTGAGAGATAAAACAGCGGCTTGCCGATCTCGCCCGACGTGAGATCGAACTCGTCGGGACCCTTGAAAAGGGAATCGACGATCTGACGAATCCTCATTAGGGCGTCACCTTGGTCGTTTCGGCGACGAGCCGTGTTTCGACGTACTGCCGCGTTGCGTCACGGACCCGATCCATCGAGTAACCGACGGCGACGTGGCGCGTATGCGCGCCGCTGATCGTCGCCGTGAGAAACTCGGCGGTCAGTTCGGGATCGACGCTCTCGTCGAACGACCCGTCGTCGATTCCGTCCTGAAGAATCGTTCGTATCTCTTCGGCTAAGACCTCGTCGAACCTGGTGAGTTGCGTTCGTATCGCGTCGTCGTACGGGGCCTGCGCTCGGACCTCTACCATCGCGGTTCGAATTCCCTCGTCCGGACTCTCATCGCCGGTCGCGAGGAGTTCGTCGAGTAGCGACTGGAGGTGCTCGCGCGGACGGTCCCCGGAGATCGACTCGATCCTGTCAGCGTACTGTTCGTAGAGGTGCCCGAGAAATGCCGTAAAGAGGGCCGCTTTGCTGTCGTAATAGTAGTGAATCGCGGCTTTACTCTTGTCCGTTTCGGCGGCGATGTGTTTGAGCGTGAGATCGGCGTAGCCGTGCGTACAGAGGGCGCGGTGTGTCGCACACAAAATTTCGTTTGCTGCGTCGTCATCCATATCGGTCTGTCCATGACTTACTAACTGGTCAGTCAAAAGCGTTCGGGAACGAAATCGGTTCGATACCGCCGTACGAATTCGGTCCTCGACCCGGCCGGGAGCAGAAGACCCGTACTGAACGGGGACATTCTGACGCACAGGTCAAAACTGTTATCTGCCGCCCACCGAACACCCATACGATGGCTGATCCGTCGAGAGAAACGGTCTCCGACCCGAACGAGGAGATCATGCGTGCGACCTACCGCGCGCTCCGCGAGCATGGCTACGCCGATCTCACGATCAAACGGATCGCCGCCGAGTACGGCAAGTCGACCGCAGCGATCCACTACCATTACGATACGAAGGACGACCTGCTCGCGGCGTTTTTGGACTATCTCCTCGATCAATTCAAGGACGCCGTCCACGACGTCGAAACGACGGATCCGGAGCAGCGACTCGACTTACTGCTCGATAAACTGCTCGTCGATCCCAAGGATCATCGAGACCTGCTCGTCGCGATGCTGGAAATGCGAAGCCAGGCGCCGTACGAGGATCGGTTCAGCGATCGGTTTCAGCAGAACGACGAGTACATTCGGTACATGCTTCGCACGGTGGTCGACCACGGGATTCAGGAAGGCGTGTTCAACGACATCGACGCCGAGCACGCGGCGCGGGCGCTCATGACGATCGTCGACGGCGCTCGAACGCGAGCGGTCGTGCTAGACGACGGGAACGCGCTGACGACGGCGAGGCGGACCGCCGACGAATACGTAACGCACGTCTTGCTGAGCGAACTGTGATGTGCGGTCGGAGAGCGCCGAGAGCAGGAGTCGAGCAGTGAGGGTACGTCCGTCGCTTCTAACTAGTCCTGATCGAGTTCGCCGACCGGCTTCGTACACCAGTGGCAGAACTCGAGTTCCGAATCGAGGTCGTTCCCGCAGTGCGGACAGGGAATCGAGTCTTCGCCAGCGGTATTTGACGGGCGAGCGTCCGCGTTCTGGGCCCAAGCGAGCAGATACGCATCGACGATACTGAGTCCGACGACCAGAAACATCGGTGCGACCGCAAGCAGCGTGCCGAGGCCCCACGTCCCAGATACAAACGCGTCGACCGCCGCTGGCTCGGTGAACAGGACGGTCACACCGAACGAAACGGCGAGCCATCCGACCGCGCGACGCCACCGCCGTAGGTACAGGTGTCCGAGGCCGGTGACGAGTGCTGCAAGTAACGCTGCGAGCCACGGTCGCTTTCGGGATATCGACTGGCCCATATACTGACTAACCGGTTAGTTAGCTATAAGTCTTCTTCTCGACCGATTCTCTCGCCGGAACCAATTCTTCGCGGGCGATCCCTCTCGATTCTCGGGTTCGTCCACCTCGATCGCCACCAGAAGATCAAACGCCGCCAGCAGACCGGCGATCACACAGACGGCGGGATTGCGCTAATTTCGGCCGACGGCGACGACGGTCACCGATACTCTGGAGACGAGACGCCGTCGACCGGATCCTGCCGGATCGGGTCCGCAGCCGTCGCACTGACTGACGTCCCAGGCGAGGTGGGATATTCCACCGACGGGGAATTCGAGTCCCGTTCAGCGCCTGCGGATGAACTCGTCTGTTGATTCTCCCATCGCCCTTTCGTCGGCGTTAGACCACTTGCAGGTGTTCCTCCTGCAGTTCCTCGGCCGTGTACTCCTGACCGTGGACGTCCGCCATGTGTTTCTTGGCCAATTCGACCGCTTCTTCTTCGTCTTCCGATTGGATGATAAACCGGCAATCGGCCGCTGCCGACTCGCAATCAAGTTTGTGTGCTTTCGCCATCGTATCGCCTCCCCGGGAGAGGGTACGATCGAGAGGTTTAGATAGGTATCCCGTGGCAGTCCGGCTATCGCTGACCATCTTGCAGCCGATGAAAACCGATCGCCACCTGCAAGTACCCGGCCCGGTCGCCGGTGAGAGCACCTTTAGATACGCCGTTACGACCGGGAACGACCGATGTAACGGCATCCGACGACCGTCGGAATTCGATAAAAGTCGCAACGAGTCACTAGGCGTCGGTATTCTCTCTGGATTCTGCCGGCAGGGGCTCGGACCGAAGTCCCCGGTACGAGAGTCCGGCTCCCACCACGAATACGATCGTTGCGAGGTAGATTGGTCCCAGGTGCGTCACCCAGCTGTGGGAGAACAGGTCCATGTAATGCATCGGAAGGGCGATTCCCAGTCCGACCACGGCGGCGACGACCGCGGACGCCCACGCCCACAGCAGCCCGCTTCGCACTCCGTACCACGCCAGCGCCGTGACGGCGATCCCCGTGGCGATGATAAACGCCGCGGTAGCGACGTGGAGATGGGTAATGTAGTGCATGATAGCCGGGTCGATCGCATCGAGATCCGCCGGTGTGACCCCATTAAGTGTCGCGACTCCGAGTTCGAAGCCGCTACCGAAGAACGTCCTGGCGAGGAAAACCACTCCGTAGCCGATGAAGGCGACGCCCGCGAGCGCCATGAGGAGCGATCCGAGGCGCACCCCGCGTCCGAGTTCGTGCTCTGTCTCGTGTGGGTCAACCGTCGCTTGGTCTACGCTCATTAGTACCACCGAAAGGAGATACGAGAACGGGGGAGATGTAGGCATCTAATGGTTTTCAGACGACCGCTGACTGCCTTTCACCGGCTGCAAGAATGGCACGAGCTGCACGTCGCTCCCGTTACGGATCGGTTCGCCGCCGACTCGCCGACCACGTCGACCCTGACGGACGGCGGTATCGAACGTTCCGATCAGTACCAATTATCCGAGGCCCACCCTCAACCGCCGGACGGTCGCCCTCGACCGCCGGCAAACGCCCTAACTACCGGACAGACGTCCCAATTATCGGACAGACTCCCCGACTGCCGGACGGTCACTCTCGGCCGTACTCACGGAATTGGCCGTTCACACGGCATCAGCCGCGCTCACGGCATCCGCGGCAGTTCCCGATCGGTTTCGATGGCGATCGTCGGCACCTCACGCTGGTAGGTCTCGTACACTGATTCCGCCCACTCGCGTGCCGCCGGTGCGTCGGTATCGATCAACGCGCGGACCGTGCCGTTCGTGGGATCGTACCCGCTGATCACGGTTCGGTCATCGAAGAGGCCGACTCCGTAGGGCGGTAAGTCGTCGTACATCCACACCGTGAGGTTACCGCTCTCCAGGGCCTCGGCGAATTGTTCCGGGTGGGTCGAGCGAATGTGGTCGACAACGCTCGGTGGATCGATGACCTCGGCGTGCATCCCGTCGATGATCCGCTGACGAAGGTCGTCTATACACGGCTCGAGCAGCGCCAGATCGAATCCGATGAACCGAAACCGGTTCGTCTCTCGGAGCAAAGATTTGAAGCGGTTCACCGGACCGTACGGGTCGTCAGACTCGGCAACCGTTACAACCGCATCGGCCATCATCTCGACGGTGAAACCGCTCGTCTCGCTCGGAAGCCACTGCCAGACGTCGCGGAGGTGGTGCTCGGTTTCGAGTCGGTCGATCAATTCTTGAACCCCCGCCGCAACGAACGCACCCAATTGCGTCGCCTCGTAATACCGTCCCTCCCTATTGATCCAATGGCGCTCGTCGAACGCGCGAAGCGTACGCCCGATCGTGGACTGTGACACGCCGGTCATCGACACGAGGTCAGCCCGGGTCTGGGGTCGCCTGGCCAGGGCCGCGAGTGTGACGACGCGGTGTTCCGACCGCGCGAGGAATTCGATGTCGTCGAGCGGCGAATCAGTGGTCTCTAGTATCATGGTGAAGGTACGCAGACCAGCGGTATAGCTATTTGCTCCGCTCGTACCGTTCCGCCGTCACCCTCGTACTGCTCCGCCGTTATGGGGTCCGACGACCGTGTTCGGCGCTCCCACTAACAGTTCCCGGAGGATGGTGTGTCTTGCGCATCGGTCTCTCGTGGTTGTGACTCTCTCGTGGGAACTGCCAAACGCGAACAGGACGAGGACAGCAGCGGTCTCTCGGAACTCGCCGATCTCAATCGTGCCGCGAGCGTTACGATACCCTCCGCCGATTGAGCCCGCCGATCGGACACGTTTGGCGCGCCTGGCGAGACGGTGCTCTGGGAACTCCGAGGCGTACGCCCGGACGATCGCAATGCCGCCGGGGAGTCGCACTCTAGGTACCGTGGAATTGCCGGTTCCTGAGCGCAGTACTTTCGCCGACACTGTTTTCACTCGAATGATGTCGAGGAATGGGTAGCTGTTCGACGTCGATGGTAAGGGGCGATGGCAACTGGGAGGAAGTTGATTACTGGTACAGAGACTACCGATTCAGGAAGCAGACAAAACTAAGATTTCTCGATATACCACGAGAGGACAAGGCCGGTTTGGGAAGTTGTTCAAGAGTAAAAGAGGAAGAGAAGGAAAAGGAAGGGGAAAGATGACCCCCACACCCCGTGTGCGAAATGAATTCTCAGATCGTGGAAGACGGATGGTCGGTTGTGAAAACGGGATGAATACAGATATTGGCGCTGAATTGGCATTGAGACGGAAGATATCAGCGATCTATTTCCCAACAACATGATTTGGAGGACAAGAGCATAATCCCAAATATCTGTATTATGATATTATGTGTAAGGTGCAGTACGGTTGCTGTTTCTACAGAGAGATAATAAATCTTTTCCTGATGATAGTCTTATCCTTGTAACGGTTATAGATCTTCTCTATCGTCTGAAAATCTGATATCAGCCGTAATTAGGACGGACGCACGAGTTTCTGTTCCCTTCCTCATCACGGATTTCATTTCGCACACGGGGTGAGGGGGTTATCGGCCTCCACCTTCGTCTCGTCCCGCTTTGGCTTCCATCCGTGTTTCTCCTCTCAACCGATGAGATTGAGAACGCCTATCACGACGCATTTTCATTTCGCACACGGGGTGTCTCGCTTCGATTTGACTTTGTCCACGGTTTGGAGACGATGTCCCTTTTTTCGTGTATAGTGGGTGTTACGGGGAGAAATCACCGCATTTGATCTCGCACACGGTTTCCCACATTTACTTATGGAATGGCTCACACTCGAGTACTATGGCTGATGGCAACGACCAGCAGTCTCTCTCGCAATCTATCAAAGGACGTCTTCAAGAAGGCGTCCAGAACTCCGTCTTTCGGGACAAAGGGCTGCTCGATCCCGACACCGTCATCGATGAGGACAGAATCGTCGGTCGCGACCAACAACTGGACGACATTATCACGTACCTCCGGCCGATACTGCAGGAAAACCGTCCACCTAATATGCTCCTCTACGGGCCGTCGGGGACCGGGAAATCGCTGATCATTAACGCGGTCTGCGAACAAGTTTCCGATCTCGCGACGACACAGGATATTCGGTTCGGTGTCGTCCAGATCAACTGTCAGACGATCAAATCCCACGATCGAGCCGTCTATCGACTCGTCGAAAACGCAGCCGCCGAAGCCGGCGTCGCGGCGGATATTCCCGAGAGCGGTATCTCTACCGACCAGAAGTTGCGCCGCTTCTACGAACTCCTGAGCGAGTACTTCGATTCAGTCATTATTATCCTCGACGAAGTTGACCTCCTCGCCGGTCGACAACGAGATCCGAACGATGAGCCGGCGTACTCGAAGCTCCTCTATCAGCTTTCCCGAGCCTCACAACTCGGTCGGATCGAGGGTGATATCTCGGTCGCTGCGCTGACGAACGATCCTCGGTTTATGGAGAACCTCGACGGACGGGCGGAAAGTTCGTTCAATCCCCAAGATGTCGTATTCTCGGACTACGACGCGAACCAACTGCAGGCGATTCTAGACCGGCGACGTGATGCGTATCGGGATGGCGTCCTCGAGGACGGTATCATTCCCCTCAGCTCGGCGTTCGCGGCACAAGATCACGGGGACGCGCGGAAGGCGATAGATCTCTTCCGAAAGGCGGGCGAGCTCGCAGATCGATGCGGTGAGGGAACGGTTCGCGAAGAGCACGTCCGCGATGCCCAGAAGGAAGCCGAACGCGATCGGACGCTCACTCAGATGCAAGGCCTCTCGGCGCAAAAGAAGCTCTCTCTTTATGCAACCGCTATCGTTCCCGTCTACTCGCAACGGAATCTAAACGCCGTCCCCAGCACAGTGGCGTTTCGCGTTTACCAGTACATCGCCGAACTTCTGGACGCAGACAAAAAGTCGCGCGATTCGTACCTCCGGTACATGACCGAAGCGGAGACGTACAACTTCGTCACGTCCGAAAAGCGCGGTCGAGGATATGGAAGTGGTGTCCATAAGGAATACACCTTCGTTGACGATCCGAGAGTGGTCGCAGAAACGCTACAAGAGGATATCCGACTCGAGGCGATTGAGGACAACGAGGACCTAGTCGAGTCCGTCGTCAACGCGCAAACCGATGACTTCTTCGAGGGCGACTAACTGTTGTTGTCTCGCCAGCAATCGCGCACGCGAACGCGCGTGCACCACTATGTTCGAATTATAACTGCCAATCGACGACTGTCTGTCGTCCAGGCATGAAAAATTCATCTCGCACACGGGGTGCTCGGTCGATACGGCAGCAAACCCATTTCGCATACAGGGCCGCGATTGAGGTCGGTCTGTAATTCATTTTGCACACGGGGTATCTGCTTGACGGAGTTATAGAATTCATTTCGCACACGGGGGGTCACCCGCATCCTGGGGGAAGAAACGCACTGAGCGACGATATATAATATTTCCACTCTTTCTTTCAGATGTGGTTGGTACTACCTACCTTCGGCGACGTGGTTCGCAGGCCTTAAGTATACACCAGCGGTTATGAGTTAATACGCAGGAAATGAGGATCCCACCCCTGCGGTCCGCCGTACAGATGGGATCTGATGTTAGCCTTGACAGTTCGGTGACGCCCGATCGGTCATTCGACCAGCGTCATCGAACGTGTGGACCCATTTAGTGTGAGTGTGTACCTACATTCACCGCCAACCCCCAGCTTCGCTGGGGAATAGCATTCCGGTTGATCCTGCCGGAGGTCATTGCTATTGGAGTCCGATTTAGCCATGCTAGTTGCGCGGGTTAGACCCGCAGCAGATAGCTCAGTAACACGTGGCCAAATTACCCTATGGATCCGGACAACCTCGGGAAACTGAGGCTAATCCGGAATACGATTCTCACGCTGGAATTGCCGAGAATCCGAAACGC